>NZ_CP015125.1:685000-997500 GCF_001653755.1 Dokdonia donghaensis DSW-1
AGTTAGAAAAAGCGCAAAGTGCTAGAACTGCTTACAAAGCCCAACAAATAGCTAGTTGGGAACTCAAAAAACGTGAGCTAGAAGAACGTCTCCAAAACCTAGCTAATGCACGAGAAAATATTGCCATACAAGCGAGAGATTACGTAATCACTGCTCCCATCTCTGGTACGATTGAGAATTATCAAGGAGTTACCGTAGGCTCACAGGTTTCCCAAGGACAAGTGATTGCAGTGATATCTCCTAATGATAACTTAATTGTTGAGAGCACTGTAAAACCTTCAGACATAGGTCTTATAAAAATAGGTCAATCCGTACGTTATCAATTTGATGCCTTTAATTATAACCAATGGGGTTTTCTCGATGGAGAAGTGATAGATATAGATAAAAACATTACCCTATCGGAAACAGGAGCATATTTTAAAGTGCGCTGTAGTTTGCCTAACAAGACCTTAACTCTTAAAAACGGTTATGAAGCAGAGATAAGTAAAGGGATGACCTTAACCGCTCGCTACTTTATAACGAGGCGTAGTCTTTGGGATTTACTTTTTGACAAAGTTGATGATTGGTTTAACCCTAAGCTTATTACTACTACTGCATAGTTATGGCTACACTAAAAGTAAAACAACACGATTTTAAAGATTGTGGTGCTGCCTGTCTTGCCTCTATAGGTAATCACTATGGTATAAAACTGCCCATCTCCCGTATACGACAGTTTGCAAATACTGATAAGCACGGCACAAATGTGCTGGGAATGATAGAGGCCGCTGAGCGAATGGGGCTTACAGCAAAAGGGGTAAAAGGAGACTTCGATGCCCTCTCTGAAATACCGTTACCTGCCGTAGCACACGTGGTTATAAATAAAAAACTTCATCATTATGTAGTCATTTACAAAGTCACAAAAAAGAAAATTATCGTGATGGATCCTGGCAACGGGAAGATGAAGGAGCACAGTCACGACGCCTTTAAAGAAATCTGGAGTGGAGTGCTTATTTTATTCTCCAAGGCAGATGATTTTCAAGAAAGTAATGAGAAAGTTGCTCCTATAAAAAGATTTTGGAGGTTAGTACAACCCCATAAAACTGTACTCATTCAAGCACTTGTAGGCGCTATTGTTTTTACGGTATTAGGGCTGGCAATGTCCATCTACGTACAAAAAATCACAGATTATGTACTTGTAGGTGGTAATTTGAGGTTACTAAATTTATTAAGTATCGGGATGGTTGCAATTATCTTGTTACAAACCTACATAGGCGCACAAAAAAGTATTTTTGTTTTAAAAACGGGACAGCTTATAGATGCAAAACTCATTTTGGGTTATTATACACACCTCCTTAACTTACCCCAGCGATTTTTTGATACAATGCAAATAGGCGAGATTACTTCTCGTATAAGTGATGCGGTAAAAATAAGAGCATTCATCAATAATGTAGCGATAGATCTTATTGTAAATGTGTTTATCATCTTTTTCTCATTTGCATTAATGTTTACCTATTACTGGAAGCTTGCAGTTGTGATTCTACTAGTAATTCCTTTTTATCTTATCATCTACGCATTAATGAACTACTTTAATAAAAAAGTAGAACGTCGCTTGATGGAAGACAGTGCAGAGTTACAAACGCAACTTGTTGAAAGTATAACACACGTGCGTACAGTCAAGGAATTTGGCATAGAAGAATACTCCAATGTGAGAACAGAAAACAGATTTGTGAAATTACTATTTACAGGATATAAATCTGGTATTAATGGCATCTTTGCAGGGAGTTCATCTAAGTTTTTAGCATCCATTTTTACAGTCATTTTATTATGGGTGGGTTCTAGGTATGTAATTCAAGGAGAAATCACAACGGGAGAACTTTTTTCCTTTTATGCCCTTATTGGCTATTTCACATCTCCTGTGGCTTCACTTATCGGGATGAATAAAACTATACAAAATGCCCTTATCGCAGCAGATCGTCTTTTTGAAATTATGGATCTTGAACGAGAAGACAGAGAAAATAAAATTAAGTTGTCCAAAGATGATCTAGGCGACATACGCTTTGATAATGTAGATTTTAGGTACGGCTCTCGTGCAGAGATTTTCCAAAACTTTACTGCAACCATAAAACATAATCAAGTTACTGCCATTGTAGGAGAAAGCGGTAGTGGTAAAACTACCTTAATTTCTATCATACAGAATTTATATCCTATAAAAAGCGGGAAAGTGTTTATAGGAGATTATGACCTTAAACACATAGATTATAAAGAGCTACGTTCTTTTATCGGTGTAATACCTCAAGATGTTAGTTTATTCTCAGGAACCATTATAGAAAATATTGCCTTAGGAGAATCATTCCCAAATATGAAAAGGGTATTAGATTTATGTAATCAACTAGAGATTACCAAATTTGTAGAAAAGTTTCCAAGGGGTTTTGAAACGTACGTAGGAGAAAATGGTGCATTACTTTCGGGTGGTCAAAAACAGCGCATTGCTATTGCTAGAGCACTATATAAAAATCCTGAAATATTATTAATGGATGAAGCAACATCAGCGCTTGACACCTCATCAGAAGGAATTGTAAAAAAAACTATTGAGAATTTTAGATCTTCCGGAAAAACAGTAATTGTAATTGCTCACAGGTTAAGCACCATTGCAAATGCAGATACAATTCTAGTTTTAGAAGATGGAAAAATAGTTGAAGAGGGTACACACGGAGATTTACTGGCTAAAAAAGGAAAATACTCTGATCTTTGGAGTAAACAGTCATTAGTTTAAGTACTTAATAATAAAACCAGAAAAAAAGAGAATATATACGATAGCAATTTCGGCTTTTCTTACCACGCTGGTTATAAGAAACTGGGATGCTTTAAAAAGTTTTATTGCTAGTTTATTTGCATAATTTAATTTAAAATTTTGGCGAAAGCGGTCTCCTTAAAGTTGAGTTGTCAAACATTCAAAACCGTATATTTGCACAAAAATTATAGATGAGTAAATTGGTTATTGTTGGTTCTTGCGCTTTTGATGCTATAGAAACACCTTTTGGAAAAACAGATAAAATTATTGGGGGAGCTTCTCCTTATATAGGACTTGCTGCGGCACAGTTTGATAATGTTGATCCAGCCATTGTTGCCGTAGTAGGTGATGACTTCCCACAAGAGTATCTTGATTTTCTTGCAGAGAGAGGTATTAACACAGACGGAATAGAAGTTGTAAAAGGTGGTAAAACATTTTTCTGGAGTGGTAAGTATCACAATGATATGAACTCTAGAGATACACTAGCTACAGAGCTTAATGTACTAGCAGATTTTTCTCCTAAGGTTCCTGCATCTCATAAGGAAGCACCTATTGTAATGCTAGGTAACTTGCAACCACAAGTGCAACTTAGTGTTATCGAGCAAATGGATGTAAAGCCTAAGCTTGTGATACTAGACACAATGAACTTCTGGATGGATATCGCGCTTGACGAGCTTAAAACTACGCTCAAAAAAGTAGATGTTATTACTATAAATGACGAGGAAGCACGCCAGTTAAGTGGTGAGTACTCTCTTGTGACTGCTGCAAAGAAGATTCACGAGATGGGGCCTAAGTATGTAGTCATTAAGAAGGGTGAGCACGGAGCACTTATTTTTGAAGGTGATAAAATGTTTTTTGCGCCAGCACTGCCACTGTCTGACGTTTTTGACCCTACGGGAGCTGGAGACACCTTTGCAGGAGGATTTGCAGGTTATATTGCACAAGCAGGAGACACTTCTTTTGAAACAATGAAGACGGCTCTTATATATGGATCTTGTCTAGCATCCTTTACTGTAGAAAAATTTGGAACAGAGCGATTACAATCTGTAACCCCAGAAGAAATCAAAGAAAGATTGCATCAGTTTAAACAACTTGTTCAATTTGACATAAACATAAACGACTAAATCCTGCGCTCCAATTTTTTGGAGCGCTTTTGTTTTATAAAGCTATGAGTGACGCTATTAAGCACGAATGTGGTATTGCAGTAATAAGACTAAAAAAACCACTAGAATTTTATAAAGAAAAATACGGTACCGCTTTTTACGGTGTAAACAAGATGTACCTTATGATGGAAAAACAGCACAACCGTGGTCAAGACGGAGCTGGTTTTGCCAGTATAAAACTAGATGTTGCTCCGGGTGAGCGTTACATCTCAAGACAGCGCTCTACGGCACAACAACCCATACAAGATATTTTTGCAGAGATTAATGGGCGTATCAATACCCTTATGACGGCAAATCCAGATAAAAAGGATGACGTAGCCTGGCAAAAAAGTAATGTCCCTTACATAGGTGAGCTACTATTAGGTCACGTGCGCTATGGGACCTTTGGAAAAAACAGTGTAGAGAGTGTACACCCTTTCTTGCGTCAAAACAACTGGATGCACCGTAACCTCATAGTTGCGGGTAATTTTAATATGACTAATGTAAACAAGCTTTTTAACAAGCTCGTTTCACTAGGACAGCACCCTAAGGAGCAAGCAGACACTATCACAGTGATGGAAAAGATAGGTCACTTTCTTGATGACGAGGTAGCAAAACTATATAAGAAACTTAAAAAGGAAGGTTTTAATAAACAGCAAGCCTCACCACAAATTGCAGAACGTCTTAAGGTTGCAAAAATCTTGCGTCGTGCCTCAAAAGATTGGGATGGCGGTTATGCAATGGCGGGACTTCTAGGTCACGGAGATGCATTTGTACTAAGAGATCCAGCAGGTATACGCCCAGCCTATTATTTTGAAAATGATGAGGTGGCCGTAGTAGCAAGTGAGCGCCCAGTTATACAAACAGCTTTTAACGTTCCTTTTGAGGAGGTAAAAGAGCTAGACCCAGGTGCAGCAGTTATTGTAAAGAAAAACGGAACACTTACTGTAGAGCAAATTTTAGAACCGCTTACGCGAAAAGCTTGTTCCTTTGAACGTATCTATTTCTCAAGAGGCTCTGATGCCGAAATATATAAAGAGCGTAAAATGCTAGGTCGTTTATTAATGCCACGTGTACTCGAAAGCATTAATCACGACACAAAAAACTCTGTATTCTCTTTTATACCTAACACTGCCGAAACATCATTTTATGGGATGGTAGAAGCAGCGCAAGATGAGCTCAATAGACAAAAAGGACAAAAAATTCTCGCCGCAAAGGGAGACCTTACAGAAGCACAGCTCACAGAGATTTTATCACAGCGACTGCGTACCGAGAAGATAGCTATAAAAGATGCAAAGCTTCGTACGTTTATTACAGAAGATAGTAGTCGTGATGATCTAGTTGCTCACGTTTATGATGTCACCTACGGGGTAATAAAGCCAGAAGACAAGCTAGTAATTATAGACGATAGTATCGTGCGAGGTACAACTCTTAAAAAGAGTATTATCAAAATGATGGCTCGTTTAAATCCAGCCAAAATCATTGTAGTATCAAGCGCCCCTCAGATTAGATATCCAGATTGTTATGGTATAGATATGGCGAGACTTGAAGATTTTATAGCATTTAGGGCTGCTATAGCTTTACTTAAAGACAATGGTAAGGAGGATCTTATAGATGAAGTATATAAACAATGTAAAGAACAAGTAGATCTTAAAGATAAGCACGTTAAGAACTATGTAAAGCGTATTTACGAACCATTTACACAGCGTGAGGTTTCTCAAAAAATAGCAGAGCTTCTCACAGATGACACTGTAAAAACCGAAGTAGAAATTATCTATCAAACGGTAGAGAGTCTACACAAAGCGTGTCCAGAAAACCTAGGAGACTGGTATTTTACCGGAGACTATCCTACTAACGGAGGACACCGCGTAGTTAATAGAGCTTTTATAAACTTTGTAGAAGGAAATAAAGAAAGAGCCTATTAATGAGCTTCTTAAGAAAACCTTAAATTATTAAAAAACTGTGTATTTCGTCTAAAAATTGAGTTTTTTATCTAAAAATTAAGTAATACTTAAAAAATGACACCTATATTAGCAAAGCCATAACATAAGTAGGTTAAGTTAATGGTAGATTTGGGGCAAAAAAAGGTGGATCTTTCCGCCTTTTTTTATGTGCTAATTTCACGCAAACTATGCAGTCAATTTCTTATTAGAAAAAATTCTGACTATGCCCCTTGACATACTTGCTTGAGAGTAGTATCAATGTCTCAAGAATAAAAAAAGGACCACTCAATGAGTGGTCCTTTTTTTAAAGTATTAATAAGCTACCGCTTATTTGTTTTGAGCATATAGAGCGCTTACTTTTTCCCAGTTTATTACATTAAAAAATGCATTTACATAATCTGGACGTCTGTTTTGATAATTAAGGTAGTATGCGTGCTCCCATACATCAAGTCCTAAGATAGGAGTTCCTCCACAACCTACTTTAGGCATAAGTGGGTTATCTTGATTAGGTGTTGAGCAAACCTCAACTTTTCCACCTTCGTGCACACATAGCCAAGCCCATCCTGAACCAAACTGTCCTCCTGCTGCAGATGAGAACTTGTCTTTAAAAGACTCAAAGTTTCCGTAAGCCGCGTTTATAGCCTCTGCAAGTTCACCCGTAGGCTCTCCTCCACCGTCTGGAGACATAACTTCCCAAAAAAGTCTGTGGTTATAAAAACCTCCACCATTGTTACGTACAGCAGTGTTAGACATATCTAGGTTAATAAGTATATTTTCTATAGTCTTACCTTCAAGGTCTGTTCCCTCTATGGCATTGTTAAGTTTATTAGTATATCCAGCGTGGTGCTTGCCGTGGTGGATCTCCATAGTCTTTGCATCTATGTTAGGCTCTAGAGCATCTTTTGCATACGGTAATTCTGGTAAGGTAAATGACATTTCTCTTTCGTTTTTGGTTAAACTTCAATTCTGATTTTAACAAAGTTACATAAAGTAAGGTATTCTTTATGTTATAGAATTCTTATAAATAGGTGTACGCTTTCGCGAAAGCGTAATAAAACATAACAAATTAACGCAACCGTTTAGAAATTAAAGGTCTTATAATTATAGACATTCATTTTAGGGGTATTATAGGTGTCTATATAATTATTAGGTTGAGGTTTGACAAAGCCACCCATAAAGGTGGCTTTTTGCTATCTTAGTGCTATGACCGAAAAGAATACATTTATTGTGCTCAATGCCTCTGCAGGATCTGGTAAAACATATAGTCTTGTAAAGCAATACATCACTACGCTTCTTAAAAGTAAGGATCCTAATAAGTTTAGACATTTACTTGCAATCACTTTTACAAACAAGGCAGTTGCCGAGATGAAAAACAGAGTGCTAGAAACTCTTAAAGCCATAGGTGATTATAAGCAGGGTGATAAACCAGATATGCTAGATGATCTGGCTAGCGCTAGTAACTTACCGGTAGATGATGTGGTGCATAAATCAAAGGAGATTCTCAATAGAATTTTACATAATTATGCTGCTTTTGATATTGTTACGATTGATACACTTACGCATAGAATTATACGCACCTTTGCAAAAGATCTTAATATCTCTAGCAGTTTTGAAGTGTCCCTAGATCAAAAAACGCTCAGCGCACAAGCTGTAGATGCTCTTGTTGCAAAAGTGGGTGTAGATGATACCATTACTAAGGTGCTCGTAGATTTTGCTCTTGAAAAAGCAGATGATGATAAAAGCTGGGATATAAGTAGAGATTTACTAGAAATTGCCACGCTATTACATAATGAAAATGATCTCAAGGCGCTAGAACTTCTTAAAAGCAAATCATTATCAGACTTTGATGAGCTTGCTACATTTCTTAACACTCAAATTAAGTCTCTGGCTAGTAAACAGCAAGAAACGGGTAAAAGCCTTTTAGACTTTATACACACATTAGGTCTAGATCAAAAAAGTTTTGCCAGCGGCTATTACTATAAGTTTATAGTACAAGTAGCTAGTGGCACAAAAGGTCTAAAATATTCTGGTTCTGGTTATAAAGACAATATCGAGGAGTATGCATTTTACACAAAGGGACAAAAAGATGATATAAAATCTATAATAGATGCAAATAGAAATCGCTTTGTAGACGACTTTTTAAAACTAAAATCTCTTGCCTCGAAGCAAAAGAAGTATGAGGCTTTTCGCTCTAAGCTTATACCACTTTCTGTTTTACACCTTATTAAAAAGGAGCTCGACCTTATTAAGGAAGAAGAAAATGTATTGCTTATATCAGATTTTAATGCCCTTATTTCAAAATCGCTTAAAGATCAACCTGCTGCATTTTTATATGAGCGGCTCGGTGAGCGATATACAAATTACTTTATAGATGAGTTTCAAGATACCTCTGTGATGCAGTGGGACAATCTCGTCCCACTTATAGATAATACGATAAGTAGCGCCTCTAGTGATGAAGTAAGCAATTCTTTATTACTCGTAGGTGATCCAAAACAAGCAATATATAGATGGCGCGGTGGTGAGGCAGAGCAGTTTATTGCTCTTAGCCACCAGATTAATCCTTTTACCACAGAGGCTACCGTAGCTCGCCTAGACACTAACTATAGAAGTAATGAGTCTATTATTCATTTTAATAATAGTTTTTTTACACACCTTGCCGTACACTTTAATAATGAGCTCTATAGTGAGATTTATAAAATAGATAATGCACAAGGCACAACTAGCAAAAAGAATGGATATGTTTCCCTAGAGTTTATCGATTATGAGAATAACGAAGAGTCAGACCTTCTGTACCCAGAAAGAATTATAGAAATCATTAATGAAGTTACGACTCAAGGGTACTTGCACTCAGATATTTGTATTCTTACAAGAAGTAATAAACACGGTACACACATTGCTCAAGTTTTACAAGAGGCAGGTACAGAGGTTGTCTCCTCAGAGAGTTTACTTATCGAAAATTCTCCTACCGTGCAGTTTATACACAACTTTATCACAATGCTTTCTTTTCCTAAACAATTAGAGTATAGACTTGCTGTACTTTACTTTTTAGGAACACATTATACTATAAAGGACACCCATAATTTTTACAGTACTCATACGGCTAGCACATTATCAGAATTTTTAGAGCAGCTCAAAGCTTTTGATGTTTTTATACATCTCGATTACTTAAAAAACCTCTCTCTTTATGAGTATATAGAGTACGTTATACGCTCCTTTTACTTAGCTCCAATATCTGATGCATATGTAGTGGCATACCTCGATCTGGCTTATAATTATGCTCAAGCACACAGTGGTGGTGTTTTAGGTTTTATAGACTACTGGGAAGAAAAAAGAGAAAAAGCAAGTATCGTAGCACCAGCACAAGACAATGCTGTGCAGATAATGAGTATTCATAAATCAAAAGGGCTTGAGTTTCCAGTAGTTATATATCCTTATGCAGACTCAGACTTGTATCGCACTCGTGGCGAGCACCAGTGGTTCCCTATGGAAAATGAAGATATTAATGGTTTTAACACTTTAATGGTCCCACATAATAATGCGCTTAACGATTTTGGAGAGGCTGGCATAGCGCTTTTCGAAAAAAGAAACAATGAGCAACAATTTGACACCATAAATGTACTTTATGTAGCACTCACTCGTGCCTCAGAGCGGTTATATGTGTTATCACGCTTTCGCGAAAGCGTAAAAAAAATAGGTTCATATAGTGACCTTTTTATCGATTATCTTCAAAACAACAATTTGTGGAATAACGACCAGCGAGAATATAGTTTTGGCAGCAAAACAGCCGCTATTAAAAAAAACAAAACTTCTGATTATCAAAATTTTACACCCACCATTCGGTCTACAGCCAGAGAAGAGTTAGGTATACAAGTAATTACTCAGGCTAGTTTTCTATGGGATGAGAAAAAGCAAAATGCAATTACTTATGGTAATCTCATACACGAGTTAATGGCCGCTGTTACAAACCACAATACAATTACAGCCGTAGTTGATGATGCTGTGCGCCACGGTATCATACCTCAAGAAAGCCGAAAGGTTATGACGGGCATAATGAATCAGGTTGTCTCACATCCAGACCTAAAGTTATTTTTTGAAGAAGAAAACACCGTTTACAATGAACGTATGATACTTGCCAGTGATGGTCGTTTTCACATACCTGATCGTGTTGTAGTTACTGCAGACGGAAGTACTATAATTATAGACTATAAAACGGGTGCCCATAACTACTCTTATGCAAAACAACTTGCAACCTACGCCGGGTTATATCAAGAGATGGGTTATGACGTAACTCATAAACTGCTTGTTTATATAGACAGCACTATAGAAGTAGTCGCAGTTTAATACCTTTGTAAAAAACAAACACATATGTACGGTAGTATACAACAACACTTACAAAAAGAACTTGCAGAAATTAAAGATGCAGGACTATATAAAAAAGAGCGCATTATCACATCTCCTCAAGATGCGGTAATCACAATTTCTACAGGAGAAGAGGTAATAAACTTTTGTGCAAATAACTATTTAGGGCTGTCATCACACCCAGAAGTAATACAGGCTGCAAAGGACACTATGGATACTCACGGTTTTGGGATGAGTTCTGTACGTTTTATTTGTGGTACACAAGACATACATAAAGAATTAGAGCAGCGTATTGCCAAATTTTATGGAACAGAAGATACCATATTATATGCTGCAGCCTTTGATGCAAATGGTGGTGTTTTTGAGCCGCTACTAGGTAAGGAAGATGCGATTATATCTGACTCGCTTAATCACGCTTCTATAATAGACGGGGTACGCCTTTGTAAAGCTGCTAGATATCGCTATGCAAATAATGATATGGCAGATCTAGAAGAGCAACTTAAAAAAGCAAATGAAAATGGTGCTCGCCACAAAATTATAGTTACAGATGGTGTGTTCTCAATGGACGGTCTTGTTGCTCCACTAGATGAGATTTGTGATCTAGCAGATAAGTATGACGCTCTTGTAATGATAGATGAATGTCACGCTACAGGTTTTATAGGTGAGCGCGGTATAGGTACGCTAGAAGAAAAAGGTGTTTTAGGTCGTGTAGATATTATTACTGGCACATTAGGTAAGGCACTAGGTGGCGCAATGGGAGGATATACAACTGCAAAAAAAGAGGTTATAGAAATACTACGCCAGCGTAGTCGTCCTTACTTATTTTCAAATTCTCTTGCTCCAGCCATTGTAGGTGCTTCAATAAAAGTCTTAGATTTATTAGAAAAAGACACTTCTTTACGAGATAAGCTAGCAGAAAACACAGCATATTTCAAAAAAGGAATGAAAAAAGCGGGTTTTGATATTATAGATGGAGACTCTGCAATTGTTCCTGTAATGCTCTATGATGCAAAGCTCTCTCAAGATATGGCAGACGCACTTTTAGAAGAAGGTATATATGTGATAGGCTTCTTCTTCCCCGTGGTACCAAAGGGAAAGGCACGCATTCGTGTACAATTGAGTGCTGCTCATTCTATTGAACATCTTGATGCTGCGATAGCAGCTTTTACAAAAGTGGGAAAAGATTTAAAAGTAATTTAAACGGTCCTTACCCCCTGTTTGTAAGGGAGGTTTGGAAAAATTTAGTACTTTTAGCTTTGTTGATTAATTTTAACAACTTACTTTTGTCGGTAATTAACACTTAAAATTTAAGACTAAACAATGAAACATCTTAGCAGATTTTTAGTTGCAGCACTTATGATTCTTGCTTTAGGATCAGTGAATGCACAAGACGCAAACAATCCTTGGGCTATCTCAGTCGGAGCAAACGCAATTGACACATACCCAGTAGGTGACGCAATAGACGGAGTTCCTGGAGCTGGTGAATTAAGAGGAAACTTATTTGAAGAATTCTACAATGTTGAAGATCACTGGAGCATCGTACCTTCAGTTTCTTATGTAAACGTTTCTCGCTACTTAGGAGATGGTTTCACATTTGGAGTATCTGGTTCATTAAACAGAATTGACAAATTAGGAGATTCAAGACCAAGAAATGAATTACAATACTACGGAGCTGATGGAGATTTCTCTTATAGCTTAAGAGACCTTATCAATGGTGAAGGTGGATGGTTTGATCCTTCTCTTTCTGTTGGTGCTGGTTATACGTGGGTAGAAAGTTCACTAGACGGTGAGTTAGGTGGATTTGGAACTGCAAATGCTGCTGCCGGAGTTAAAATTTGGTTAGGAGAAAACTTCAATATTGGTTTACAATCTAAATATAAGCACGCTTTTGAAGATGACGGAATCAAGCACTTTCAACACGTTGCTGCTGTAGGTATTGTTTTCGGAGGAAAAGATACAGACGGTGATGGGATATATGACAAAGATGATGCTTGTCCAGAAGTTGCAGGTCTTCCTGAGTTTGACGGATGTCCAGACTCTGACGGTGACGGTATCCAAGATTCTAAAGATGCTTGTCCTACTGTTGCTGGTTTAGCAGAGTTTGATGGTTGTCCTGATACAGACGGTGATGGTATTCCTGATCCTAAGGATGCTTGTCCTACTGTTGCTGGTATCGCTGCTTTAGGTGGTTGTCCAGATGCAGATGGTGATGGTATCAAAGATGCTGATGATACTTGTCCAAATGAGGCAGGACCACGTGCTAACAACGGATGTCCTTACCAAGATAAAGACGGTGACGGTGTACTAGATAAAGATGATGAGTGTCCAGACGTTGCAGGAACTGTAGCAAACAATGGATGTCCAGAAGTATCTGTAGAAGTTCTTAATGATCTTAACGTTGAAACTAAAAAAGTACTTTTTGATTACAACAAAGCATCAATCAGAACTGAATCTTATGCGACTCTTGATAAGGTAGCATCAGTAATGATGGAGTACCCAACAACTCGTTTCCTTATCGAAGGTCACACTGATGATAGAGGACGTGATGCATATAACTTAAATCTTTCTGACCAGAGAGCTGCTTCAGTAAGAAGCTACTTAACAGGAAAAGGAATCCCAGCGTCTCGTTTAGAATCTAAAGGATTTGGTGAAGCTAGACCAGTTGCTTCAAATAAAACTGCTGCAGGACGTCAAGAAAACAGACGTGTTGAGCTTTCTATTTTAGAGCAATAGAAATAAAATAAGATTTTTATAATCTTAAAAACGCCTCGCAATTGCGAGGCGTTTTTTATTTTAGACTATGCAAAGTTTTATAGACGTCGTACTAGAAGAGGAAAGTGTAACAGATACAGATAATCTCATATTTATTTTACCTAGCCGAAGAGCTGGTAATACACTTAGAAAGAAAATAGCTCAGAGAGCACATAAAACTTCATTTGCTCCACAAATTTTCTCAATTGAAGAATTTATATCCCACATAACAGGATTAAAATCTGCGAGCAATGTAGACTTAATATTTAATCTCTTTGAAAGTTATACAGAAGTTGTAGAGAAGGAAAAGCTAGTAAGCTTCCAAACTTTCTGTGGCTGGGCTCAATCTATATTGAGTGACTTTAATGAAATAGATCGGTTTTTGCTGGATCAAAAAAAAGTCTTTAACCACCTTAAAGATATAAAGGAACTATCAGATCATTGGTCTTCATCTACAAATGAGATAGTTGTAAATTATATAGACTTCTGGAACAACTTACTTCAGATTTACACAGTCTTTTGCGAGAAATCACTTAGTATTGATGCTGTCCATCAAGGGTATATTTATAGACAAGCTGTAGAGGTTATAGAGCATTATATATCTTCATCTACTCAGGTAAGACACGTTTTTCTAGGCTTTAATGCGCTTAATACTGCAGAACAACAAATTATACAGGCCATACTAGCCTCAGGAAATTCGGAAATTTATTGGGATACAGAAAAGTCATTTATTAAAAACCCATATCACGAGACTAATCTCTTTATAAAGAAATACAAGCGAGACTGGGCATATTACAGCGCCAATGACTTTTCTTGGAGCTTTGATAATTATAGTACTTCAAAAAATATAAATACTTATGCCTGCTCACAAGATGTCCTACAGGCCAAAACTCTAGGAACTATTCTTGAAAAAACATCTCAAGACGCACTTTCCAAAACTGCTATCATTCTAGGAGACGAGGCATTATTATTACCTGTACTTAACGCACTACCTACACACATCCATAAAGTAAATATTACGATGGGTATTCCAATAGGTAAAACCCCGACAGCTTCATTTTTTGAGCAACTGCTTAGTTTAAAAAAGAATCCACAGACTAATGGGTACTATTACAAGGATGTTTTAAAAGTACTACGCAATCCCATTACTCAGGCATTACTAAAAGAAACAGCCACAACATTACAACAAGAGATTATATCTAAAAACCTCATTTATGTCTCTACAGGCGTATTACTAAATACTGTTAACCAAGAGCACCTAAATATTGCCAAGACCTTATTTCTAGAGTGGAATGATAACCCAAAACTCGCAGTATCAAATTGTCTTCAAATCATTAGTGAGTTAAGAACTATATACGACGAAACTCAAAACAGTTTACAAGTAGAGTATCTCTATGGGTTTTATGTAGCTTTTAATAAGTTAAAAACACTTATGGAAGTAAGAGAGCATATAAGTGATATCTCAACATTTATTCTCTTCTATCGTGATATTATATCTTCAGAAACTATAGATCTTAAAGGTGATCCAGATCAAGGTTTACAAATTATGGGAGTCTTAGAGTCTCGTGTGCTAGATTATGATCACGTAATCCTCACCTCTGTTAACGAGGGAATACTACCTTCTGGTAAGAGCCAAAACTCCTACATACCTTACGATCTTAAAAAGCTATATGATTTACCTACATATTCAGAAAAAGATGCAGTATATGCTTATCACTTTTACCATCTTTTACATAGGGCTTCTACTGTAGATCTATTATATACAACTCATAGTAGCGGACTAGGAAGTAGTGAGCAAAGTCGTTTTATAAGACAGATAGAAGAAGAAGGAATTCATAACCTTACTAAATATACAGTTACACCTGCATCACACAGTACAAGCAAAAAGTCGCAAGTGATAGCAAAAACACCAGAGGTGGTTATAAAATTATCACAGTTTCTCAAAAGAGGCATATCTCCCTCTGCACTTACCACCTATTTACGCAATCCAGTGCTATTTTACGAGCGCTATATTCTCGGTATAGATAGTAGCGATGAGGTAGAAGAAACCGTTGCAGCAAATACAATGGGTACCATAGTACACAACACGCTAGAGGAACTCTATAAACCACACATAGGTATTGTACTTACAGAAGATATTTTAAAAGATCTCATTAAAGGTATTGAGCAAGAGGTACGTAATCAATTCAAATCAGAATACGGTCTCACTCATATACAAGAAGGTAAAAATAAGATCATCTACGCGGTTATATGTCGCTATGTTCACAATTACCTAAAAAGAGAGATATCCTTGCTTAAAAAGGGCGATACTGTCATAATACAAGCGGTAGAAGATGATTTACGTGATATATCCCTCACAGATACTATTACTCTAAGAGGTAAGGTAGATCTTTTAGAACAACGCAACGGTCACCTCAACATTATAGATTATAAAACCGGTAAAGTAACACAAACCGATCTCAACTTAAAGTCTTATGAAGACTTGCTCCTGCCTGAAGGTAAATTTGAAAAAGCATTCCAAGTGCTTATGTATGCATTTATGCTTAACAAAAAGAAGCCTCTTCAGTTTCCCGTAAATGCGGGAATAATATCTTTCAAAAATCTACAGTCAGGCTTTCTACCATTTAAATACAATAGAAACCAAGAGATCACAGCAGACACCCTTTTGGAGTTTGAGGCTGTTTTAAAAAGATTGGTAAAAGAAATATTAGACCCTTCTATTCCCTTTACAGAAAGGTAGTTTACGCTTTCGCGAAAGCGTACTAAAAACATATAAAAAACCCATCAATACGTATTGATGGGTTTTTATTTTTTAAAACGTGGAGAATACCAGATTCGAACTGGTGGCCTTTTGACTGCCAGTCAAACGCTCTAGCCAACTGAGCTAATCCCCCAAAATAAAATTTACTCTTGAACTCTTAAAATGAGTAGTGGTTTAGGTGTAAAGAACTCTTTTTTGAGTACTACATTTTTTTCCCAGAGTTTTTTAAAGAAACCTCTCTTCCTACGCACCACACAAACTATATCTGGGTTTACAGACTGAAAATGTTCAAGTACACCTTGATAGGTAGTTGCGTTTGAGGTGGTCTTATAAGATGCACTCATCTCCTTAAGGTCGTCAGATACGTTTTTCATCTTATCGTCACTCTCTGGTGTCTCAACGTGCAAAAGTTGAATCTCTGTGCCAAAATGCTTTTGCATTTTTTTAAGCGGTTCTAGATGACGTTTTTTATCAAAGTTTCCATTTTTAAAAGCCATAAGTATTTGAGATGGCTGTTTAAAGGTTTCGTTTTCTGGCACTATGAAGGCTGGTATATTAGTACTCTTTACTAGCTTTCCAGTGGTATTACCAAGATAGACCTCGTCACGTACAGAGTTACTGTGCGGTGAGAGTACCATAAGATCTACAGGTACGTGTTTATTAAAACGCTCTACACCATCTACCACTCCACCTTTTATAGGATGTGACACTACAGAGACTCCTTTATGATCTACACTACTTACCACTTTCTCTAGTGTGTTTTCTGTATCTTCTTTAAGAACGGTGTTTAACTTTGAGGCGCTTCCTGCCTTAGAAAATTCTTGAAACACTGAGATAACATACACATTTGCATCTACCTCTTGAGCAAGATCTATTGCATATTGAAGTGTGTTAACCGCACTCTTTGATGAACCTATAGGAACAAGAATATTTTTCATACCGTAATTTGTAATTTTACATAAGATTACAAAAATACTTTTAAACTGTGATTGTAAAGGCAAAAAAAATAGACATCCCAGAGATACTTGCGCTTACTAGAGCGTGCGCAAAATCTATGATTGAAAAAGGCATCTATCAATGGAATGAGCATTATCCTAGTGCCGCCGCTTTTGAGCAAGATATAGACCGTGAGGAACTCTGTGTTTTAAAAAAAGACGGAGCTATCATAGGGACCATCGTGGTATCTATCATTATGGATAAAGAGTATGAAGATGTTGAATGGTTAACTCAATCTCAAGGTAATATCTACATACATAGACTAGCCGTACATCCAGATATGCAGGGTAAGGGTTATGCTAGAAAAATGATGAACTATGCACATCAATTTGCACAACAAGCTGGAGCACCTTCTATACGGCTCGACACCTTCTCGCAAAATAAGCGCAATCAACAATTTTATGAAGCTCGCGGTTATAAAAGACTGGGTAATATCTATTTTCCAAAGCAAAGTAATGATCCCTTCTATTGTTATGAGCGCATTATATAAGATGTATTTTTGTTACTCAATTATTTTAAAGCCTGAGTTATCACTATACTATCCCATAACATAGATATTTCCTTTAAGCGCATACAGCAGCTGGCAGTTCCTGCGCTTATTGCTGGTATTGCAGAGCCTGTACTCTCTAGCACAGACGCTGCAGTAGTAGGCAACATTGCAGAAAATAGTGTGGAGGCACTCGCAGCTGTAGGTATTGTAGGTTCTTTTCTCTCTATGCTTATATGGATACTAGGGCAAACACGTAGCGCCATTTCTGCCATAATATCTCAAAACCTAGGTGCTGGAAAGCTTGAAGATATTAAAGTATTACCTGCACAGGCTATTTACTTTAATATCATTCTATCTATCATTGTTTTAGGGAGTACATACTTCTTTGTAAAAGAGATTTTTATGCTACTTAATGCAAAGGGGTTGGTGTTATCTTTAAGTATAGACTATTATAATATACGCGTGTGGGGTTTCCCGCTTACACTGTTCACCTTTGCCGTGTTTGGAATTTTTAGAGGGTTACAAAATACCTTCTGGCCTATGATTGTGGCTATTATAGGCGCCTCTCTTAACATAGGTCTTGACTTTATGCTCGTATACGGTATAGACGATATTATTGAGCCTATGGGGGTTAAGGGTGCTGCCTGGGCAAGTCTCGCAGCACAGGCTGTAATGGCCATACTAGCGCTAGCGCTTTTACTTATAAAGACAGACGTTTCTCTTAGACTACGATTACCGCTACACCCTGAGATTAAAAGACTTATCTCGATGAGTCTTAACCTCTTTATAAGATCATTTTCTCTCAATGTAGCTCTTGTACTTGCTGTACGTGAGGCGACCGCAATAAGTGATGAGACAGTAGCTGCCCACACCATTGTGGCAAATATATGGCTCTTTACAGCATTCTTTATAGATGGCTATGGAGCGGCTGGCAACCTATTAAGCGGTAGATTGCTAGGCGCAAAAGACTACCCTAACCTCTGGTTACTCACAAAACGAGTTGTAAAATATAACCTGGTTGTTGCTGTTTTCTTGATGATTATCTGCGCCATTCTATACAAACCTATGGGCTTACTCTTTAGTAATGACGATGCAGTACTTATCGTATTTTATGGCGTATTTTTTATGGTGATTGTAATGCAACCTATTAACGCTATTGCCTTTACTTTAGACTCAATTTTTAAGGGTCTAGGAGAAATGGGGTGGTTACGTAACACACTTCTTGTGGCCACATTTTTAGGCTTTGTGCCCGTGCTTTATATAAGTAAATACACGGGGTGGGGTATTTTGGGAATATGGTGTGCCTTTATGGTCTGGATGCTTTTTAGGGCAGGGATGCTCATTTACTTTTACAAGAAAAAGTATTACCGACTAGCCATAAAATAACGTTTCTATAGATATAGGAGTGGTTAAGAGCGCTTTCGCGAAAGCGTACTAAAAACCTATTCCTTTTCTAAAGGTTCCTCTACCTTTTTATCACTGTCTTTTTGAGTGTCAAGCAATGCTTCATCAAAAGGTTTTCCTAAATAAACAATATGGCTCCCCTGGAAAGACTTAACATCAAGCTCTTGTACAAATGACCCTATAATATGTATGGTTCCATCCTTCTGTTTTACAAAAAGAGGAATCATCTCATCATCATCTGTAATAATTTTTGCCACTTTTGAGTACTCTTCTTTTGTAGAAATAGGCACTTCACTTATGGTAGGATACTGCCTTGTGACCTCAGTCATATTTATAAAATCATCTGTTGCAGAGAAGAGACCTTCTTTAGGTAACTGTGCTATGTTGTCCATCTCTCTTTTTGAGATGAGACGGTACGCTCCGTTTTCTCCAAATTGTTTTCTAAAACGGTTTATCGCATACTTATTGATATCGCTATTACCTGTAAGTGACATTAGATATCCTATATCGCTTAGCTCTACGTCATCTGTAAGATCGTCTGAGTAAATATTAGCCTGCATTGCCATAAGCCCTGCCTCTTTTGCGATACGTATGTGGTTTGTGTTGCTATCAAGCAAGACTACGTGGCGTCCATTTTTTTGAAGATACTTAGCAATAAGACGTGGCATTTCTGAGGCACCTACTATAAGTATTCCTTCAGATTTTACTAAAAATACGCCTACTGCCTTAGCAAATAGCCTAGCCGTTGTCGCGTTAAGAAGTACCGTCCCCAGTACAATCATAAATACAAGTGGTGTGATATACTCTGCACCAGGCTCTCCTTTAATAAGAAGTTTTGACCCAAAAAGGGAAGCAATACCTGCCGCTACAATACCGCGTGGACCCACCCAAGAGATAAAAAGCTTTGCATTAGTCTGTAAGTCTGAGCCCCAAGTACTCAAGAAAACCCCTATGGGTCTTACTATAAATACCACAACAAGAAATAATGCCAGTGTCTCCCATCTATATAGTAACTCAAGGTCTACAAGGTTCATATTTGCCGATAGCAAAATAAATAGTACTGATATAAGTAGTACACTAAGTGACTCTTTGAAGTAAAGTAACTCTTTTATATTAGGTAGGTTTATATTACCTAATACCATCCCCATTACAACTACGGCTAGCAGTCCAGACTCGTGAGCAAACTGGTCTGACATCACAAATACACCTAGTACTGCCGCGAGTGTAAAAACATTCATCAAGTAGTGTGGTACTAGCTTTCTTTTTACAATAAACGCTAGCGCGTGTGCAAACGTAAACCCAAAAGTGCTACCAAAAAGTACGATTTTTCCAAACTCAACCAGCGCCGTTTTTGTAAAAGCAGCGCCCTCCCCTACAGATATAAACTCATACATAAGTACCGCCACAAGGGCTCCTATAGGATCTATAAGAATCCCTTCCCATTTAAGAACGGTAGAGATATCACGCTTTACGGGTACATTTCTTAATATAGGTGATATTACTGTGGGTCCGGTTACAATGATTAATCCAGAAAAAAGTAATGATATCTGTAAGCTTAGTCCAAAAATCCAGTAGGCAGCAAGACCAGCTCCTATAAAAGTCACGAGACTTCCTATAGAGATAAGCTTTGTAATTACTGGGCCTACATTTCTTATTTCGTCACGCTTTAAGGTAAGTCCGCCCTCAAAAAGTATAATTGATATCGCTAGCGAGACAAAGTAGTACAGGCTCTCTCCCGGGAATAATCCTTCTTCTCCATTCCAGATAGGTTCTATCCATTTTGTACCATCTTCAGATATAAGTGTAGATACGGGTCCCACAAAAAGACCTATGAGTAGTAGTGGTAAAATGGCAGGTAATTTTAAACGCCAGGCAGCCCATTGTGCAATGATCCCTAAAATTATGATTCCGGCTAGTTCTAACATATGAATTCAGTTTTGATGCGATATTAATGTTTTAAAGCTTTTGGCTCTCGTTGTGAAGTTACAATTCTTTGTTAAAAACTAGTGTGTATAAGGGTTTAAAAACTCTCTTTTTGGTATTTTGCAGAGATTTGTGCGGTGGTTAACACGCTTTTTTTGAGGTGTATTACGCTTTCGCGAAAGCGTAAAAAAACCATTATCATTCTTATTGACACGTTTTTATGAAAATATACCCTATTGAGGCAGGAAATTTTAAACTAGATGGCGGTGCGATGTTTGGCGTGGTACCTAAGTCCATATGGAGTCGTACTAACCCTGCAGATAGTAACAACCTTATAGATATTGCAGCCCGCTGTCTCCTTATAGAAGATGGAGACAAGCTCATCCTTATTGATAATGGTATGGGTGACAAGCAGTCTGAGAAGTTTTATGGATATTACTACAGATGGGGTGATCACTCTATAGATACATCACTGGCCCAGTATGGTTTTCATAGAGATGATATTACAGATGTGTTTATGACACACCTACATTTTGACCACGTAGGTGGCGCCATACAGTGGAACAAAGACCATACGGGTTATGAGCCAGCGTTTAAAAATGCTAAGTTCTGGACTAATGAAAATCACTGGCAGTGGGCTATTGAGCCTAATAATAGAGAGAAGGCGAGTTTCTTAAAAGAAAACCTCATCCCTATGCAAGAAAGTGGCCATTTACATTTTATAGAGCGTGGTGAAAATGCCTTTAAGGAAACAAGCGAACTAGGTTTTGGTATTCTCTTTGCAGATGGTCATACAGAAAAGCAAATGTTACCACATATACAGTATCAAGATAAGACCATCGTTTTTATGGCAGATCTTGTACCTACATTAGGTCATTTACCCGTACCTTATGTGACTGGTTATGATACACGCCCACTTCTATCTATAGATGAAAAAGAACGATTTTTGAAACAAGCGGCAGATAATAATTATTATCTCTGGCTAGAACACGATGCTCACAATGAGCTTGTTACTGTACAACATACCGAAAAAGGTGTGCGTGCAAAAGATATTTTTACCTTTAATGAACTATTTAATTAATAATATGAAGATTCAAACTACAAAATCCTTTCTTCTTGCAGCTACTGCTGCAGCTTTTCTAACAGCCTGTGACACGCCTAGCGCACTCGTTACAGTACCGGTAGAAAATGTAGATAGCAACCCTCTTAAAGTAGCTGCCCTTACAGATGCTCAAGAAAAAGCGTGGAGCTATGCAGACCTTAAAACAGACACCATACCTGGTATGAGTGTAAATCGCACCTATGAAGAAATCATACCTAATAAAACTGGACAGCAAGTTATTGTTGCTGTTATAGATTCTGGTATAGACATAGAGCACGAAGATTTAAAAAATAAAATCTGGACAAACCCTAACGAGATACCGGGCAATGGTAAAGATGATGATAACAACGGGTATGTAGATGATATACACGGATGGAATTTTCTAGGTGATGTAAATGCAGAGCAGCTAGAGTTTGTACGTATTATAAAAAGATACGAGAGCCAGTTTGAAGGTAAAACACTTGCATCTATACCAGCAAACCAAAGAGAAATCTTCCAACAGTATCAAAAAGCAAAAGGCGAGTATGATACAAAAGTAACAGAGGCACAAGCAAATAAAACACGTTACGAGCAAATTTTAGGGCAACTTAAAACATCGCACGCAGCTGTAAAAGCAAAGCTGGGTAAAGAAGAGTATACTGCGGCAGATCTTAAAGCCATTGCAAACCCTACGGCAGAGATGCAGCAGCACGTTGCGTTCTTAACACAGATGTTGAGCTATGCAGACTCTATACCTGAGTTTATTAAAAATATAAGTGATGGTGTAGACTACTTTACAAATCAGCTCGAGGCAAACTACAACAAAACAGCAGATTTTAGAAAAGTACTAGGTGATGATCCTTATGATATCACAGACATAAACTATGGTAATAACAACGTGTACGGGCCAGAACCAGATGGTGCAAAACACGGTACACACGTAGCAGGTATTATTGCTGCAGAGCGCGACAATGGTAAAGGTATAAATGGTGTTGCAAATAAAAACATCAAGATTATGGCGCTACGCGCAGTACCAGATGGTGATGAGTATGATAAAGATATCGCACTAGCTATACGTTATGCGGTAGATAATGGTGCTAAGGTGATCAACACCTCTTTTGGAAAATACTACTCTCAAAATCCAGAGTGGGTTTATGACGCAATAAAATATGCGGCAAAGAAGGATGTACTTATCGTAAATGCTGCGGGTAATGAAGGGATAAGCCTTGATGATCCGGCAAATAGAGTGTACCCTAACGACCAGATAGATAATGTAAATGAGATGAGTGAAACTTTCCTTACTGTAGGAGCACTTAACCTTAAGTATGGTGGTGAGCTTGTAGCAAGCTTCTCAAACTATGGTAAATCTCAAGTAGATGTATTTGCTCCTGGTGTACGTATATACAGTACCACTCCAGAAGATACGTATGAGTTTTTACAAGGTACATCTATGGCATCGCCTAACACGGCTGGTGTTGCAGCAATGCTACGTAGCTATTATCCAAAATTAAGTGCTGCAAACATTAAAAACATCATAATGGCTAGTGGTCTTGCTACCGGTACTCAAGTTATCTTAGGAGGTGATGAGACTAAGAAAGCGCGTTTTAGCGATATTTCAAAATCTGGTGAGATGGTCAATATGTACAATGCTTTTAAACTAGCAGAACTACAAAAATAATTTTAGTAATTTCTAAAAATCCCAAGTTCTTCGATAGTTGAATTTGGGATTTTAACTTTAAATCAATCTATAATGAAAAACGCATATAAATTACTGGTGATGGTATCGTTGTTCGCTTTCGCGAAAGCGTATGCACAAAACAACACCTCATACTGGCAACAACACGTCGACTACGAGATGGAGATCGATATGAATGTAAAAAACTATCAATACGATGGTAAACAGAAGCTGGTGTATACAAACAACTCACCAGAGACACTAGACCGTGTGTATTATCACCTTTACTTTAACGCATTTCAACCAGGGAGTGAGATGGATGTGCGCTCACGCAACATTGCAGACCCAGATGGTCGTGTTAAAGATCGTATAAGCAAGCTAGGGCCAGATGAGATAGGGTTTATAAAAGTAAATAGCCTTACTCAAGATGGTAAAAAATTAAACTATGAGGTAGCCGGTACTGTGCTAGAAGTACAACTTGCTGCGCCTATCGCACCAGGAGCAAGTACAACCTTTAATATGGATTTTAAAGGACAAGTACCTGTACAGATACGCCGTAGTGGTCGTAACAATAAAGAAGGTGTCGCACTATCTATGACACAGTGGTACCCAAAAATGGCCGAATATGATTTTGAAGGCTGGCACGCAGACCCGTACATCGCTCGTGAGTTTCACGGCGTGTGGGGAGACTTTGATGTAAAAATCACAATAGATGAAAACTACACCGTAGGTGGTACAGGGTATTTACAAGATCCAGAAGGTATGGGTCACGGGTATGCCGGCACTTCTATGAAGCCTGGTAAAAACGCAAAGCGTGGTAAATTACAATGGCACTTTAAAGCACCAAATGTACACGACTTCACCTGGGCGGCAGATCCTGAGTATGTACACGATATGATTATGGGAGAAAATGATACAGAGCTACACTTCTTCTATAAAAATAAAGAGTCTATAAAGGCAAACTGGAAAAAACTACAGCCTATGACGGCAGGCCTACTTGCCTTTTATAATAATCACGTAGGCACATACCCTTACAAGCAGTACTCTGTGATACAAGGTGGAGATGGTGGTATGGAGTATGCAATGAGCACACTTATCACGGGTGAGCGCAAGTTTGGAAGCCTTTTTGGTGTGACTGCACACGAGATGGCACATACTTGGTTTCAATTCTTACTAGCTAGTAATGAGGCAAAACACGAGTGGATGGATGAAGGATTTACTTCATATATCTCTGCCCTAGCCGAAAATGAACTTACAGGAGGTGATAACCCTAATCCAGTTGCTGGATCATATAGAGGCTACTACTACCTTGTAAAAAGCGGTAAAGAACAACCTCAAACTACACACGCAGACCGTTACAATGAGAATATGCCTTACAGCATCGCTGCATACAGTAAAGGAGCTGTATTTCTTGCACAACTAGGATACGTTATAGGGGAAGATAATCTTAAGAAAACGCTCAAAAAATACTTTGACGATTTTGCTTTTAAGCACCCTACGCCTAACGATATTAAACGTACGGCAGAGAAGGTTTCTGGTATGGAGTTAGACTGGTATCTTACAGACTGGACACAAACCACAAATACGATAGACTACGGTATCACAAGCGTAGAAGCAGATGGTAACAAAACAAAGGTTACGCTTACGCGAAAAGGGTTAATGCCTATGCCTATAGATCTTTATGTAGATATGGCAGACGGGTCTCAAAAATCATACTATATGCCATTGCGTATGATGCGTGCCGAAAAGCCAAACCCAACGCCAAACATTACTCGTGAGCAACTCGCAGACTGGCCTTGGACAAACCCTACATATACCTTTACGATAGACGCACCTATAAGTAAAGTAAAAATGATGAAGATTGATCCTACGTCAAAAATGGCAGATATAGATCAAACAGATAATGTGTGGGAAAACAAGTAAGATAATCTCACACTAATTATTACACATATTTAAACCAGCTCATTACGAGCTGGTTTTTTTGTTTGAATGCTTTTTTGGATATATATATATATATATATTGCAAGCCTATATCAATCAAATCATCAATTTTAATGTCACTATTTCATTACAACCCTTCTGGGTTTGCTACAATCACAAGGCTAACTACGCCAAAATTTTACAAAACTACCCTTACTTGTTTCTTACTACTATTCACCTTAGTAACAACGATAAATGCCCAAGACACAGATGCACTTCTCGAGAAAGGAATGGTAAAAGCAAACCTGCTTTTTACTCCATCAATTAATTATGAGTATAATGTATATGATGATTTTACTTTAAAGGCAGAGGCGGGAATTACTCCTACGCTTTTTAATATTTTCGGGACTAAAAAAGTTGCCTTTTTTCAAAAATATGAGGTCCAAGGCAAATATTACTATAACCTTAAAAAAAGAGTCTCAAAAGGTAAATCTGTAAGTGGTAATTCTGGAAACTTTGTGGCCGCAGTCTATAATTATCAAAATAAAGAAGCCTTGTTTAGTGAAGCAAGAAGGTCTACAGATTTCTCAACGCTAGGTGGTGTTTGGGGTTTTCAGCGTAGTTATAATTCTGGGCTCAGTTTACTGTTTGAAATAGGCTTTGGCTATGACTTTGCATACCGTTCTAATGGTAGGGATAGTAATGGAAGACCATTTCCTCTCATAGGTTTTGAACTAGGGTGGGTAATTTTTAAACATAACTAATGAAGAAACAGCTTTTATTATTGCTACTCTCGTTTACTTCATTGCTCTCATACGGGCAGATAGATGGTATTAATATCTTCTCATCACTTTCTGGTTTTAGAAATGTAGGTTATGAAGATAACTTATTTACAAATGCAGAAATTGGTGTTGGGTTTTTAAGCAACTCACGATTCTCTCCTGAGATGAGTATAGGATATCTAGGAGCTTCTCCAGACACTCAAATACGTGTTGTTACCAGAGATGGTAGTGCTTTAGAGCAGCAAGTAAAATCACAAGTAAGAGGACTACTATTAAATGCGGGTTTAGTAACTCGGCTCACAAAGAGAGAAAGTATATGGTTATATACACTTACAAATGTTTCCTTCGCCGCAAACACTACATTTAAGTCGCGTCTTTTTGAGGGCGATAATCTTAATAACCTGCCACTAAGAGAAACTATTACAGAACGTGATAACTCGGTCTTTTTTAATATTGGTTTAGGAGTAGAAGGATTTATTGATGAGGATGAAAAATGGTCTGCCTCATTAGTTCTAGTGTATACAACCTTTGATGTATTTAATAACTTTAAAGACTTTAAATTTGAAGATTCTGATACTAACCTAGCGCTCCCTAGCAATGGAGGTTTAGGATTACGGTTTCTTATTCGCTATCATTTGTGATAAACTGGTAGACGTATAGAATATGTGGGAGAACTAATAATAATCTCACATTACTAGTATACTTATTTGAACCAGCTCATTACGAGCTGGTTTTTTTATAAAGACTTTATGATTCATAATCTTCTCATACTATGATAGTTTTATATTTTTAAACGTGAGTAAAGCGTTTATCAATTATAAGTTACTTTTTCTATTTTGCTTGGTGGGGAATTACACCTCAGCACAGACGCTCGAGGGGACTATTTATAATGCAACACAAACATTACCAGGTGTACGTGTAAAAAACCTGTCAAGAAATATACAAACTCAAAGCACAAGTAATGGCTCCTTTACGATTGCCGCAGCAGTAAATGACTCTGTTTCTTTCTATCTCTTTCCGTATGCGCCACAACTCAAGGTGATCACCGCAAAAGATATGACCAGCCCCATAGTCATAGAGTTAAAAGAAGTAAATAATGAACTTGACGAGGTACTCTTACATAATACACCTAAAAAAGAAACCACTTTTAGTGCACCAGCTTATGAGCATACAATCCAGCAGTCTGTACTAGGAGATATTGACAAAAATGGGCATCTCTACGTCCCTCCAGCGTCTACTTACGGAATTAACTTTGTTGCACTATTTAAAAAGGCACGTAAGCTATTTAAGAAAAAGGACGGACGGAGAAATGCAAAAACAACTCCAGCCATTACTTCCTTACAATTAGAAAAACTCTTTGAAGACCATCCTGTCTTTAATAACGACTTTTTATATAACGAGCTGAACCTACCAGAAAATAGTGCTTATTACTTTTTTGACTATTGTGAGTCAAGGCTACTAGACACAAGCCTCCTCAAGCCCGAAAAGAGCTTCTTGCTTATAGATAAACTTATGACACTGAGCGAGGAGTACAAAGAGCTACTTAATAGTGTTAAAGACTAGTTTTAATAAAAACTACCCCTTCCCTATCTCCAGTAAACTATCCCACTGTGTTGTATATCGAGGGCTTCGCTCCTCTTTAATGAGTTCCCATTCCTTATTACTTTTTGAGGTGCCAGATAATCCTGCCGAGACTGTGGACTTACCGTAGCGATTATTTATCGCGTCAAAGGCTTTTATTAGGCGCTTATCTCCCGTCGCTTCTGGCATAAATAGATTGCCTTGTACTTGCTCCTCTGGTATGAGACCTAAAAGATCTACGCCCACTTTTTTATACTTAAATCCCGGCTTATAAATTCGTTTTAAGGCTTTCTTAGCTTCCACGATAAGTATAAATGTATCATTAGTTGGGACGGACAAGGTTACAATGGTCTTATCTGCGTGTTGCACATCATTTGTGCTGTGATAGTTTGTGGTGAGATACACCCGCAGTTGTGTACAGCAACATTTTTGCGAGCGCAGCACCTCGCTTACTTCACTTATATAGTAAGCGCAGGCTTCTTCTATTTGAGGTAGGTTATCCAGTTTTTTACCAAAGGACTTTGCCGTACCTATTGCTTTTTTCTTTCGCGGAAGCGTTTCAAAAGGAATACAAGATTCTCCATTAAGCTCTCGCCACAAGCGCTCCCCTACTACGGTCATTTCTTTACGTACCCACGCCAGTGGTACTTCTGTAAATGCATAAGCTGTAAAGACACCTATATGAGCGAGACGCTCCACGTGCTTTTTACCTAGCCCCCAGATGTCTTTTGTTTCTGCCCAGTTAAGTGCCTCTATGCGTCGCTCCTCGGTATCTATCACATACACGTGGTCAAGGTGTGCTACCTTTTTTGAAATACGGTTTGCAAGTTTTGCCAGTACCTTTGTAGGTGCAATGCCCACTCCTACGGGTATACCAGTGTGCTGTACAATTGTATTTTTAATTTTGTGACCGTAGGCATTAAGATCTAGGTGTGTCATTCCAGAAAGATCTACAAAAGACTCATCTATGCTGTACACCTCAACCGCAGGTGAGAACTCACGCAGTACATTCATCACACGATCAGACATATCTCCGTACAAGGTGTAATTTGATGAGAAAAGCGTGACATCGTTTTGTGCCAGCAAACCTTTAATTTTAAAGAGTGGGTCGCGATATGGGATATGCGTGAGCGCCTTTGCTTCTTTATTTTTGGCTATGATACAGCCATCATTATTACTCAATACAGCGACAGGTCTCCCCTTTAAATCGGGTCTAAATACCTGCTCACAAGAGGCATAAAAGCTATTACAATCTACCATCGCAATCATACCGCCTTATGTATTATGTAGCTTATCATTCCCCAGAGTTCTATAGGTTTTGAAGCATTTATTCTCTGTACATCAAAACCCTCTTCTGTAATGACTAGCGCCAGTTTACCCTCTTTTGGCATTTGTGCTCTGTCTATTATCAAAACATCTTTATCAAGAATGTTATGTGACTTCCAGCTATCACCCTTTACACGTACAAAAAAGGTGGCGTCTCGAGAAGAACTAAGCTCCTTGTTGAGATCTATCATAGGCTCACGGTAATGTGTCGCAGGACTGGGGAAGCCCGTTTGCACAGAGCGATTACCAGAGTAGTCTGTCACGGCACGTTTTACTTTTTGAGGTTCTGTCTTCATAGAATACAAAATTATGGATATTTTCCTATTAAAAGTATTTTTTCCTAATTTTAACGTAGTTTATGGGTGGTTTTTACGCTTTCGCGAAAGCGTATATCTTCTCCATTTTGCTCTCTCAATTCTACTATCTTTGCCAGCAATGGCACACACATACGCAAAAAAAGAGAAGCTAAAATCTAAGAAGCTCATAGAAGCGCTTTTTATAGAGGGAAGGTCTGTCAAGTCTTTTCCGCTGCGGCTCATATATATGGAGACACCGCTCAAGGAAGAAGGCATATCACATCAAGTGAGCGTTTCTGTATCTAAGCGCAATTTTAAACTTGCCGTATCTCGCAATCGTATAAAACGCTTAATGCGGGAGTCATATCGTTTACACAAAGACCAGATTTGTATAAAAGGCACGACCTTTGTGATGCTTATTATCTATACAGGTCGAGAAGAAGTCTCTCAACAACAGCTGCATAAGGCTATGGTCAAACTTATAAAACGATTTAATGATGCGATATCTACTACTACTTAGTTTTCTACTTACAATCGGTTGTGATAAAAATTCTGATGGGCTTAATAATGATCTCATAGCGGCAGATGCTGGGTATGCACCAGAAATGCTAGAAGAAATGGTTATTATGGAGGTTAATAGCCCTCAAAAATCTACACCTTCTAAAATAATTAAAACAGCGTCCATACGTTTTGAAACTAATGATCTCTCCACCACTCACAAACGTATTCTTAAGGCTATCAAAGAGGCACAAGGCTATGTACAAAATGATAATGCAGGCACACACAGCTATGGTCGTACGTATCAAAACCTAACCGTACGTATTCCTACTCGCAACTTTGATATGGCCCTAGAACGCATATCTGAGGGAGTTGCATATTTTGATGAGCGCACAATCTCACAAGAAGATGTAACTGCAGAGTTTATAGATATAGACGCACGCCTTAAAGCAAAGCGTGCGCTAGAAGACCGTTATTTAAATCTTCTTTCAAAAGCAAAAAACGTGAAGGAAATGCTCGAGATAGAACGCGAGCTGTCACAAATACGTGAAGAAATAGAAGCAAAACAAGGAAGACTTAAATACCTACAAAGTCAAGTCTCACTTAGTACGCTTGAGATCGAGTTTTATAAGGATGAAGTCACTACACAGGTTACAAACTCTTATGGTAGTAAGATGGTTAATGCACTTAAAAGTGGTTGGAATGGAGTTTCGGTTTTCTTTTTAGGTTTGTTGCATCTCTGGCCTTTTCTTATCTTGTTAGGTATAGGCGCATTTTTTATGCGCAGATGGATTAAAAAAAATAAAAAGTAGATAATTACGCTTTCGCGAAAGCGTTATACGCACAACTATAGTCTCTTGCAGACATCTTGTATTATGAAAAAGAAAATATTCATTCCCATTATTGCTGTTGTTATAGGTATCAGTACGGTAAGTTTTAAAAGCGATTTTTTTGAAATCGCAAAGCAAATCGAAATTTTTACAGAGCTCTTTAAGGAGCTTAATATGAATTATGTAGATGAAACAAACCCTGCAGAGCTTATGGATAGTGCCATAGAGGGTATGCTTGCAGATCTTGATCCCTATACAAAGTACTGGACCGAGCAAGAGGTAGAAGATGCAAAAATTAACCGCTCTGGAGACTACTCTGGTATAGGTGCCACCGTGCGCAATCAAGACGGAAAAATGACCATTACAGAACCGCGCAAAGGCTACCCGGCAGATAAAGCAGGTCTTAAAGCAGGTGATGAGATTATAAAAATAGGTGACATTACCGTGGCAGATGTAGATGGTGATGCTGGTGATTTACTTAAAGGAGCACCAAACAGTGAGGTAGTCATCACCTACAAGCGCCAAGGAAAAACGGATAAAGCCACTATAAAACGCTCTGCGGTAGAGATAGATGCAGTCCCGTTTTCAAAACTCATAAATGGTGATACTGGGTACATCGTGCTTACAAAGTTTAATAAAAAAGCATCTAGCCAAGTAAAAGAGGCACTTGTGAGTCTTAAAACAGATGGTGCTACAAAGATTATACTTGACCTACGTGGTAACGGTGGTGGCTTGCTTAGTGAGGCTATAAATATTTGTAATCTATTTTTACCTAAAGGATCTCTCATTACAACCACAAAGTCTGTAGTAAAAAAATACAATAAGACCTATACTACTTCACAAGAACCGGTAGATACAGAGATACCACTCGTGGTTCTTGTAAATGGTAGGTCTGCCTCTGCCTCAGAGATTGTTTCTGGAGGGTTACAAGATTATGATAGAGCGGTTATAGTGGGAGCTAGAACTTTTGGTAAAGGACTAGTACAACGTCCTAAACCACTTACCTATGGTACCTCTGTAAAAATCACCATATCTCGCTACTACACGCCTTCTGGTCGCTGTATACAAGCCCTAGATTACTGGAACCGTGATGAAAACGGAAACGCCGTACGTACTGATGCTGCAGACTATAATGAGTTTAAAACTAAAAACGGTCGTAAGGTACTAGACGGTGGAGGTGTACTACCAGATATACAAGTAAACTCTGCAAAGTTGAGCCCAGTAACTACTGCTCTTCTCAAGGATAATGCAATTTTTGAATATGCTACAGATTACTATTATAATCACCAGTATAGTGATCTAAGTGAGTTCACGTGGTCACAAACAGATTTTGCAGACTTTAAATCATTTTTAAATCGTACAGGTTTTAAGTATGAAACCGGTACAGAAAAAGCATTTGCAAAAGCACTAGAACAAGCAGATAAGGATGATCTTAAAACAGAAGTATCGGCGGCTTACAATCAACTTAATAATGCGATAACGCTGGCAAAAGAAAAATCTATAGATGAACGTCAAGATGAGATTGAAAATCTACTCATAGATGAGATTGTAAAGAGATACTTTTATCGAGATGGTCTTTATGAGTACCAGATTATAAATAATGTAGAGGTTAAGGAAGCGCTAGCAGTCCTAGCAGATAAAAATCGCTATAATAAGATTTTAAATAATTAAAAGGATTGCGCTACATATAGCCACTCTCCTATTATGTGCAACATCTTTTGCTCAGGTAGATAAAACACACGAAACCTTTTTTGAGACAGATAAATATGATCTCGTTGCTATAGAAAATGCAAAACTAGAACGCTTTATAGGCTCGCTACCTCTAGATAAGATAGAAGATATCTCTATATATGGCTATTGTGATGATCGCGGTACAGACGCTTATAATAAGTGGCTCTCACAAGAGCGCGCAAATACCATCAAACAAAAATTTGTAGATAGAGGTATTGCAGATAGTATCATAAAAAACTCAGACGGAAAAGGAGAGCTACTTCTCACCAGACTAGATGATGTGGGTAGTGAGGTGCAACGCACCCTTAACCGTAAAGTAGAGATTATCGTTTCTTTATTACAACCTCGCGTAGTTTCAAAAGAGGCCGTTGCCAGAGAGAAAGAACTAGAAGAAACAAAGGATAGCTATAAAACCTTTGAAGATGAGCCTATCATAAAAGGAGACCGTATTCTTTTAAAAAACATTCTTTTTAAAACTAACTATAGCTATATACACGGCAAGTCTCGCAAGGACCTCAACAAGCTAGCCAAATATCTTGCTGCACATCCTGAGATTATTTTTAAGATACAAGGTCACGTGTGTTGTGTAGACCACGGCCGTGATGGTATAGATCTTAAAACAGGAAAACGCAATCTCTCTGAAGCGAGAGCAAAATTTATATACGATTATCTTGCAGACCACGGTGTAGCAAAAAAACGAATGCGCTATCAAGGTTTTGGCAGTAGGTTTCCACTAGGTGGTGACCCTAAAGATGATAAGCGTGTAGAGATTCTCGTTACTTATGTGAAGAAAGTAAAGCCGAAGAAAAAGTAATTATATGATTAAAGTTACGGTAGCAATCTGCATACTTACAATGAGTTTTTTGTCTTGTTCTCAAGCGGTCAAGCCTACGTCAAAAATCAATGAGGATATTAATCAAACCTACATTCCTCCAGGTACTATCAAACTGGTAGATACTATGTTTATTGATAAACAACCCGTGACTAATGAAATGTATAAAGAGTTTTTGAGGCATCGTGATTATTACTGGACTACAGCGTCCTCAAAAATGTTTGAGACTTTACCCACTCACAATGCGCCACTTCCAGATGAAATAAAAGTGTTGCAACAAAACAGTTATGCAGATGCGCTATCATCTTTACTTAATATTAAAGATACCAGTGAAGTAGCCTTGAATGATGGAGAGAGAAGTACTAATTTTCTTGAAAACCCATTGTATGCAAAGCACCCAGTATTAAGTATCGCTTATAAAGAAGCTGTTCTTTTTTGTAAATGGCGTTCAGAACTGGCTACTTTGCGTCTTAACTATATCAATAAGACAAAAAAATCTAGAGAACAATTTCCTAAAAAACTATACTACAGGCTCCTTTCGGAAAGTGAGTTTGTAAACGTGATTAATCATTTTAAACAAATTGATCGTTTAAAACAATTACAAGTATCAGAAGCTGGCGTAAAAGATCATCCAGAGGGATATTTGATTACTTATAATCTTGATGAACTACTTAATGACGGTAGTCTCTTTAATATTCAAAGTGAGCGTATTAAAACCGATACGCTTTCTAAAAGTAAAACCACTTTTAGGTGTATCTGTGAGACAGAGGCTTGGTAAGGTTTACGGCTTAAGTTATGAGTACGCTTTCGCGAAAGCGTAAAAATACTCGCTATTAGTTTTTCAGCATCCCAATATGAGGAATACCATCTTCTAGATAGCCCTCACCTACTTCTTTAAAACCAAGATTGTTGTAAAAACGTTTGAGATACGTTTGAGCAGATATTTTTATGGTTGTCTCATCATAATACCGCTCTACAGCTTCTATAGATGTGTTCATTAAGTCATAACCGTAAGTGTGCAAGCGTTCATTTTCTTGCACTACTACCCTACCTATACTGGCATTTTCAAAATAGGCTCCTGGTCCAAAAATTCTGGTATATGCGACTAGCTTTTCGTTTTTATAACCCATCACGTGTACGGCATCTTGATCTTTACCATCAACATCTTGATACACGCAGTCTTGCTCCACTACAAAAACCTCAGCTCTAAGTTGAAGTATATCGTACAACTCGCTCGTATTAAGAAATTCAAACTTTTTGATTTTAAAATCAAGGGCGACTTTGTCCATAACTAATACCCGCGTAGCGGGATTTTTATAAGGCTAGTTACAAGCTATTTTATCTACACGTCTCTGGTGGCGACCTCCTTCAAACTCTGTAGTAATAAATACTTTTACCATCTCAAGCGCCTGCATTTCTGAAGTGTAGCGTGCTGGTATCGCTATTACATTTGCATTGTTATGCTCACGTGCAAGAATGGCAATCTCTTTTATCCAGCATAGTGCCGCACGTACACCTTGATGCTTATTAACAGTCATTGCAATACCGTTACCACTACCACATATAACAATACCAAAATCTGCCTTACCCTCCTCTACATCTGTTGCAACAGGATGTCCAAAGTCTGGATAGTCTACACTATCTGGTGTGTCTGTACCATAATTACTAACAGTATGTCCAGCTTCTTTTAAAAACTTGACAATAACATTCTTATAACTAGGTCCTGCGTGATCGTTTCCTATAGAGATTTTCATAGTACGTTTGTTTGAGTAACAAAGTTAGTAAATAGCGGTATTGTTTTATCGTTTTACTTAAGCGGTAATTTAATACTGACTATAATTTTGTGCTCTTTTTGTTCTTTGATAAAGTTACACGCTTAATATACTGTGTATCATAACTTTAATAGGTGTATGTATATAAACCTCTTGCTTTGTTTACAATTGTTGATAACCGTGAAAAACCTGTTAATAGCAATTGTCAATAACTTTTAAGCAATACTGATAACTCTATTTGTGATTATAAAATAAAAATACAATACAGGACTTAGGGTATATAAACCTAATTTTTATATCCCAAATAATGATCAAAATTATGAGCACTAAAAGGAGCGATTTTTAATAAGTTAATAACTCAAGTTATAAGCAATTGTATGTGAAGTGTGGTTATCAACATTTGTTAACTACCTAACGTAACATACAGATTTACAAGCCTATTTAACTGTAATAACTCGTAGATAAGATGTCAATAACTATCAAAAAGTCACTTTTACAAAGAACAGCTCAAAAAGTTATACCGCTATTCACACTATATAATAAGCATCAATTTTTTTTTAAATTTTTAAAGAAAAGAAATATATATAATATTATATGTGAATAACATTTAGAAGTGACTAGAAGAAAAAAAGACTGTTTTAAAAAGTGTTGAAAAGGAGATTTGTTTCACTTTCGTGAAAAAGGAAACTGAAAAAAAAAAATAAAGCTGCTAGGTTATGAGTGATAACTCACTCGCTCTTGAGAAAACGGTGTCGAAGTGTGATTAGGGTTTTCTTCCTCAAAGGTTGCGTTTATATATATCGCAAAGCCTATGATTCCAATAATGAAGATTATTAGAAATAGTAAGGTGTTTTTATGAAAAAGCTTTGATGTATTCATAGTGCTCGTCTCTATAAAGACGCTACAAAAATACAATTGTTACATTAATTTTAAGATTTTTTTAAGAAAAATAGTAGTAACTATTAATTTTAAAGTTTTGATTTTTAAAATGTTACTTTAAAAGGGATGTTTTGAGTAATATGAGATTAAGATTTACTGTTTCTGTAATTTTGAGAATTATTGTAATTATATATTTTAAGGCATAGCTTTTGCACCGTACTCTTTACATAGCAAAATGTCTTGACTTAAAGAGTATAAAATTTTAATACTCTTGCTACATACTCTTATACGTAGCTCGTTTCATCTTTTCGCGAAAGCGTAATACTCACAAACCCTGTTTCTAAAAGGTTATAAAAACTTAAAATTTTAACAGAAATACTGAAGTTGAACATTTTAAGACTAATTTTGTACCAGATATACAATAAATGAATAAGAAGAAGAGAAGGAGAGGACCAGGAAAAATAACAAACCTCTCAGAAAGAATACTAAAAATTCTAAAAGCAGATCATCACAAAACTTACAATTACAAAAGAATAGCGGCAAAACTTGATGTAGATGATCCATCTAGCCGTAATCAAATAATCAAAAACTTACAGCAACTTAAAGCCAAAGAACAAATTGTAGAAGAGGGACGTGGCCAGTTTAAGATTGCAGCAAATAAAAACTACCACACTGGTATACTGGATGTATCTGGTAAAGGTGGTGGTTATGTGATGGTAGATGATCTTGAGCAAGACATCTATGTACCACCACATCACTTAAATAAAGCACTTAATGGTGACGAGGTTGAGGTATATATATACCGCCAGCGCCGTAGTAAGAAACACGAAGGTGAGATCACGAAAATCATCAAGCGTAAAACTGAAGAATTTGTAGGGGTTGTAAAACTCCAGAAAAAGTTTGCCTTTGTACTTACATCTGAGTCTAACAAGATGTATACAGACATCTTTGTACCCCTTAAAAAAATAGGTGATGCACAAGATGGTGATAAAGTAGTGGTAACCATAGAAGACTGGCCAGAAAAAGCAGACTCTCCTTATGGTAAAATCACAAAAGTACTTGGTAAACCTGGTGAGCATAACACAGAGATACACTCTATACTTGCACAATATGGATTGCCATACGAGTTTCCAAAAGAGGTAGAAGAGTATGCAAATAAGATAGATACTTCTATAAAAGAAGAGGAGATTGCAAAGCGTCGTGATATGCGTGACGTACTCACATATACCATAGATCCAAAGGATGCAAAAGACTTTGACGATGCATTAAGTTTCCAAAAACTAGAAAATGGTAATTATGAAGTAGGAGTGCATATTGCAGATGTAAGCCACTACCTCGTACCAGATACTATACTAGATGATGAGGCTTATGAGCGTGCAACCTCTGTATATCTTGTAGATAGAGTAGTACCTATGTTACCAGAAATATTGAGTAATGGTGCGTGTTCTCTACGTCCTAATGAAGAAAAGTATACCTTCTCTGCTGTATTTGAGATGGTACCAGAAACTTCAAAAATTGTAAATTCTTGGTTTGGACGTACAGTTACTTACAGTGATGCGCGTTTTGCTTATGAAGAAGCACAGGCCATTATAGAGAGTAGATCTAATATTATTCCAGCGGCGGTATCACTTACTGGTGAAGAATATACAGTTACAAATGAGCTTGTAGAAGCAACTTTAGAACTAGATAGACTCGCAAAAATTATGCGCCGCCAGCGTATGAAGGATGGAGCAATTTCTTTTGATAAGGTAGAGGTTAAGTTTAACCTTGATGATGATGCAAACCCTACAGGAGTTTTCTTTAAAACATCAAAAGATGCAAATAAACTCATAGAAGAGTTTATGCTACTTGCAAACAGAAAAGTATCTGAATTTATAGGTAAACAACGACCTAAAAAGACCTTTGTATACCGTATACACGACGAGCCTAATGATGAGAAGCTTGCCTCTCTTGAGAAGGTGGTAGGTAAATTTGGTTATAAAATGAACCTCACAGATCGTAAAAGTGTAACCTCTTCTCTTAACCAGTTACTCGTAGATGTACAAGGTAAAAAGGAGCAAAATATGGTAGACACACTTGCCATACGTACTATGAGTAAAGCCGTTTACAGTACAGAAAATATAGGTCACTACGGTCTTGCTTTTGAGTATTACAGTCACTTTACCTCACCTATACGTCGTTATCCAGATGTAATGGTACACCGTTTATTACAACATTATCTAGATGGTGGTAAGTCTGCTAGTGAAGAAGAGTATGAACAAAAATGTAAACACTCATCTCATATGGAGCAACTTGCTACAAGCTCAGAACGTGATAGCATAAAGTATATGCAAGTCAAGTTTATGCAAGATCATCAAGATGAAGAGTTTGTGGGTGTAATCTCTGGAGTGACAGAGTGGGGAATCTATGTTGAGATTATCTCAAATAAGTGTGAAGGTATGGTGCGCTTGCGTGACATAAAAGGAGATCACTATGAATTTGATCAAGATAGCTACTCGGTCATAGGGCAGAAGTCTGGTAACCAAATTACCCTAGGAGACGAGGTAGTAGTAAAAGTAAAAGAAGCAGATCTTGTTAAGAAACATCTTGACTTTACACTTGTGGGTGTGAAAGAAGGGTTGCATCAATAATAAATACGCTTTCGCGAAAGCAAAAAAATAAGCCACTTTATAAAATTTATAAGGTGGCTTTATTGTATGAAAACAAAACAATGCCATACCTGTAGTACACAAACTGAAGTTGCTTTTAGAGTGCGACTTGACAGTAAAAAGCAATGGGTCTTTATCTGTGAAGACTGTTGCAATCTTCATAAAGATAGTCCTGGGTATACCTATGGCGGTACTTGGAAAGGGAAGCGTCATTAATTGTAAGACTGTAACAATAAGGAAGACCGCCTGTCTCTATAACAAACAAAGACAATTATTATGAAAACAATAGTAACATTTATAGCCATACTTATAACGAGTATTTCTTTTGCTCAAAGTCCTATCACAAAAAATGTAGGAGATTTTACAGAAGTAAAAGTATATGATCGTATTGTGGTAAACCTTGTAAAGTCTACAGAGAATAAGGTGATAATTACTGGTGAAGACGTAAGCCAGGTTAATGTGGTAAACAAGGATGGAACCCTTAAGATTAAAATGGATCTAGATCTCATTTTTGATGGTAACAAGACCTTTGTTTACGTGCATTATAATAATCTTGAAGTTATAGATGGTAATGAAGGAGCTGTTATTACCTCAAACGAGCTTATAGAACAAGACAAGATTGAGATTAAGATGCAAGAAGGAGCTCGCGTTAAAGTAGGTTTACAAGTGCGAGAAGCCCTTTTAAGAGCTGTTACAGGAGGTATTATAGAAGCGAGTGGTCAAGCAACGGTACAGAGAGTAAAAGTAAATACAGGTGGTATCTATGAGGGTCGTAACCTAGAGACAGAAACTGCAGAGATATTTGTACAAGCTGGAGGAGAGGTAGAGGCTTATGCGAGTAAAATGGCAGACCTTACCATACGCGCCGGTGGTGACATCGTGATTTATGGTAATCCTGCAGAGGTAAAGAAGCATCGCACTTTTGGAGGGCGTATCAAAATTATGTAACTATAATATATTCTTAAAAAGTAAAGGGATGTTCATAACCAGTGAGCATCCCTTTTCTGTTGTAAATCCCTTTGCCTAACTTTGTGTAAAGCACTATATTTTTATGTTTGAAGACTTACACACGGCCATTCCCCTAGGATTTTTCCTAGCGTTCTTAATAGGGCCTGTGTTTTTTGTGTTGCTTGAGACGGCTGCTACAAAAGGTTTTAGAGCTGCTCTAAGTTTTGATATAGGTGTAATCATAGCAGACATTATTTTTATAATGGTTGCTTATTTAAGTAGTTATCAATTGCTAGAAAACTTAAGTAATCAGCCAGGTCTCTATGTTTTTGGTGGTGCTATTTTAATTGTTTACGGTCTTACCATTTATCTAAAAAAACCTACACGAGATGCCCTAGATCCTAATAGAGCAAAGGTCAAAAAAGGGGGATATCTACAACTTTTTATAAAAGGTTTCTTACTTAATTTTATAAATATAGGAGTGCTTGTTTTTTGGCTAGGTATCTTAATAATAATAGGCCCTACTGTAGAAAATGATGGAGAGCGCCTTCTTGGGTTTTTTATCGGGATGATAGGTGCTTACTTTATTACAGACTTAGGTAAGATTATTCTAGCAAAACAACTTAAGAGATATCTTACTCCACGTAGAATTTTTAAACTAAAAAAGGTTTTAGGTCTTGTTCTTATAGTTTGTGGTCTTGTACTAGTTACTAAGGGTTTTGTACCCTCAGACGAGTTTAATATACAACAAGAGATGGAGCGTTTTCAAGAAATCCCAGAGATTACGCCAGATAGCATTACCTAGAAAATAATACTGTATAAAAAAAGGAACTCCGTATGAAGTTCCTTTTTGAGGTATCGAGCGGATTCGAACCGCTGTAGATGGTGTTGCAGACCACTGCCTAGCCACTCGGCCACGATACCAGTTGTGCGTGCAAATATAGGAATAGATTTGTTATATAACTTATGAGAATCACTACTTTTTTACATCCTTCTAGTTGCAATTATGCATTATCAAGAAGAGATATAAAAACCTTGTCCTTTTTTTACAGCATTTATATTCTTTAAAATGAGTACTTAACGGGTTTTAGTACGCTCTACTGTAACCATTTCTACATCGCCACCTATAGGAGGATTTACCTTAGATACTGCGACTGTTGCTACTTGTATGAGTGCTTCCTCATTAAAAAATCGTACCAATATACGCTCGCAAACGGTCTCAAGTAGGGCAGAGGGTATTGCCATTTCTTCCTTAACAATACGGTTAAGCAACACATAATCTACCGTGTGAGATAGCGTGTCTGTTTGAGCGCTTTTAGATAAATCTGCCTCAATTTCTACATCTACTCTATAATCAGATCCTATGGCTGTCTCTTCAGAGAGGCAACCGTGATATGCATAGGCACGTATATTTGTTACTCTTATTTTTCCCATATAGCGGTATTGTTTATAAGTAGTCAAAGTTACAATACGTACAATGTATTACAAGAGCACTATGCTCCAAAGAGATCAAAAATATTACTCAGCGCACTAGTTTTTGCTTTATAGAACTCCGTATATGAGCAGTTCTTGCAAGTAACCGTACTGTATTTTTCGGTTTGCATATTGAGTAATTTAGTCAGAAAGCTACCAGTAGCTCTCATTTGCCCTATGCTATAAGTTGTATTTGCACATTTTGGACAGGTATAGTTGAGTGTTTTCATAAAGGTATTTTGTTATTGTATAAGTAGTTGATAAGTATATTTTGTTACAGAATCTAGTGCGAGCTCTCCTGTATATAGAAAGTTTATAAGGGTATAATTACGCTTTCGCGAAAGCGTAAAAAATACCCGTCAAAACACCTGCGCAATCCACCATCAAAATGATTAATTTTACCACAAGAATTATAGGTTATGACAGAAGAACATAAATCATTAAATTTTTTAGAGCAAATCGTCGAAGAAGATCTTAAAGGGTCTTATTCTAAAGAAGATTTACGCTTTAGATTTCCACCAGAGCCTAATGGGTATTTACACATAGGACACTGTAAGGCTATATGTATAAGTTTTGGACTAGGGGAGAAGTATGGTGCACCGGTAAACTTACGTTTTGACGATACAAACCCAGCCAAAGAAGAGCAAGAGTATGTAGATGCCATTAAGGAAGATGTCTCGTGGTTAGGATACCAGTGGGATAAAGTATGTTTTTCTAGTGATTACTTCCAGCAATTATACGACTGGACTATCGAGCTCATTAAAGATGGAAAGGCCTATGTAGACTCACAATCTAGTGAAGCAATGGCAGAGCAAAAGGGCACACCTACACAACCTGGTGTACCTGGACCTTATCGTGATCGCACGGTAGAAGAAAACTTAGACCTCTTTGCAAGAATGAAGGCAGGAGAGTTTAAAGAAGGAGAACACGTACTACGTGCAAAGATTGATATGGCACACGTAAATATGTTAATGCGTGACCCTATTATCTACAGAGTGCTACATAAAGATCACCACCGTACTGGTAGTGACTGGTGTATTTACCCTATGTATGACTGGACACACGGAGAGAGCGATTATATAGAACAAATATCACATAGTTTATGCTCACTTGAGTTTAAGCCTCACAGAGAGTTGTACGACTGGTTTCTTGACCAAGTTTATACAGGCAAAGACTTACGACCTAAACAAAGAGAGTTTGCACGCCTTAACCTCAACTATACCATTATGAGCAAGCGCAAGCTGCTTAAACTGGTAGAAGAAGGTGTTGTAACTGGCTGGGATGACCCACGTATGCCTACTATCTCTGGTTTACGTCGTCGTGGGTATACTCCTGCTTCTATACGTAACTTTATAGATGCAGTAGGTGTTGCAAAGCGTGAGAATGTGATAGATGTAGCGCTATTAGAATTTCATATACGTCAAGACTTAAATCGTACAGCACCACGAGTGATGGCAGTTCTTGATCCTGTAAAACTGGTGATTACAAATTATCCAGAAGGAAAAGAAGAGTGGCTAGATGCAGAAAATAATCCAGAAGATGAGAGTGCAGGTGAGCGTAAAGTTCCTTTTAGTAAAGAGCTGTACATAGAGCGTGAAGATTTTAAAGAAAATGCTGGTAGTAAATACTTTAGACTTACTACGGGTAAAGAAGTACGTCTCAAAAATGCATATATCATAAAGGGTGAAGAAGTCATAAAAGATGCAGATGGAAACATCACAGAGATACATTGTACCTATGACCCAGAGAGTAGATCTGGAAGTGGTACAGAAGCTTCTAAGCGCAATGTAAAGGGAACACTTCACTGGGTATCTATACAACACGCTATTAAGGCAGAGGTGCGCTTATTTGATAGACTTTTTAGTGATGAAAATCCAGATGGTCACGAAGACAAGGATTTTATGGAATTTATAAATCCTAATAGTTTAACAACCATTACAGGCTACCTTGAGCCTAGTCTCAAAGATGTTGAGGTAGGTGACTTATTTCAGTTTCAGCGCAAGGGATATTTTAATGTAGATAAGGACAGTACCCCATCACATCTTGTTTTTAATAGAACGGTAGGTTTACGTGATTCTTGGGCAAAAATTAAGCCTAAGCAAGCCTCACAAAAAAATAAAAATGCACCAAAACCTCAGCAGCAACAAGCATCTGCATTGAGTACCATAAATAAACTAGGTAAGAAGCTAGCAAATCTTCCAGAGGAGAAGCGTCTTACTACAGTAGCAGATATTCAAAAACTAGCAGCCCAGCTTACAGAAGAAGAGGTAAAAGGATTCTTTAACACTGCGGCAAAAAAGGTAGGAACTCGTCTTGCGGGTATGGAGAGTTTATACGCTTTCGCGAAAGCGCAAAACAAAACCATTAAAGATATAGAAGGTGCAGAAGCATTTGTCGAAAAAGCAAGAGAAGATAATAATGAGTTGCTGCAAGAAGCGGCTAGTAGATTTTAAGATATGTAGACCATATCTTTAACTAAAATTGGCATAAAAACCCGTTATCTAGACAGATAGCGGGTTTTTTTAACATTTATTGTGAGCTGGTGTTGTGGATATTAACCGGTTATTAACGGAGAATAATGGGCTATCAAAATATCTTTACACAACAACAATTACTAATCAAAATCAAAGAAGATATGAGTAAGTCAAGTAATACATTATTAGCTTTAGTTCTAGGTGGTGCAATAGGCGCAGCGGCAGGAATTCTTTATGCTCCAGATAAAGGAACTAAAACTAGAAAAGACCTTTCTAAAAAGGCTAAAAAAGAACAAGAAAAGCTGGTAAAACAACTTAAAGAGACTAGAGAGTCACTTACAGATAATGCACAACAGGCAAAATTATCTTTTGAAGAAAAACTTAACAGTACCATCTCTACCGCAAGCCATAAAGCAGATGATGTTATTGCTACACTAGAGACAAAGCTTGCAGAGTTAAGACTGCAAAACGCAAAGTTGCAAAAGGATGCAACCGTCGAAAAAGCAAAGGTAAAAACAGAAAAAGCGTTATCATAAGCCTACTTAAACCAATTAAATATGGCTTTTGAAAAGTTAACAGATAATCTAAAAGGACTTACAGATAACGGGCAACAGTATGCTAAGGTAACTGCAGAGTACTATAAACTCTCATTGTTTAAAAATGGGATGAGAGGCCTAGTAAGTGCTGCAAATATGGCAATTAGAGCTACTTTTGGTCTACTTGCTCTACTATTTTTATCTATTGGTCTTGCCATCGTTATAGGTGATGCTTTAGATAGTGCTAGTAAAGGATACTTTATAGTGGGTGGTATATATATTGTCATTTTCTTACTAGTATTCTTATTTGCAGGAAAACCACTTGAGCGTATGTTACTTACAAAGTATAGTAAAATGGCCTTTAGCGATGATTCTTTTAAGGAAACACCTTCTGCGGGAGCCTCTATGCCTATAAAAAACAAGATAGATGAGAGTATATAATAACTTTGACCAGATAGAACACGATCTTAAAATCCTTAAACTTAAGAGACAAATAAGTGAGGAGGAAGTAAGACTTAATGTAAATGGAGCAAAGACTGGAATGAGCTCTGGCCTGTCTCCAGTTTCTTCTATAGGTAATCTTGTAGGCTCACTGGTACAAAAGGCAGTAGTAGCAAAATTACTTAGTGCAATCTTTGGCTACAAGCGCGTTAAGGAAGTAGATAAAAAAGGAGAATATAAAGCGTAGTATCGCATTATTATTTACAAAAAAACCCCAAGATTTCTTGGGGCTTTTTTACTATAAAGAGGATTTTAATCTTCTTGAGAATCTCTATTTTTCTTGTTTATGATTCCTTTTGCTTCATTTTCTTTTTTCATTTGCTCACCTATTTGATTTGAAGCTACAAATGAGGTAATCATATCATTAAGCATATTACTACCCGCCTGTGGTGAGTTAGGCATAAGTATAAGGTTTGAGTTAGTTTGCTCACCCATAGATTGTAAAGTATCATAGTGTTGTGTTACAACAATAAGAGCAGATGCCTCTTGAGAATTGATCCCCACATTATTTAATACATCTACAGACTCTTCAAGACCACGAGCAATCTCTCTACGCTGGTCTGCAATACCTTGTCCTTGTAAACGCTTAGACTCTGCTTCTGCACGTGCTTTTGCTACAATCTTAATACGGTCTGCTTCTGCTTCAAACTCTGCAGCCACTTTTTCGCGTTCTGCTGCATTAATTCGGTTCATAGCTGCCTTAACCTGTAAATCTGGATCAATGTCTGTTACAAGTGTTTTAATGATGTCAAAACCATAGTTAGACATTGCTTCGTTAAGCTCACGCTTTACCGCAATGGCAATATCATCTTTACGCTCAAAAACGTCATCTAGTTTCATTTTAGGCACCTCTGCACGTACTACGTCAAATACGTATGAAGTAATTTGATCTCCTGGATTTTCTAATTTGTAAAAGGCATCATATACTTGATCTTTTACTACTTGAAATTGTACAGAGATTTTAAGTCTTACAAAAACGTCATCTTTTGTTTTTGTTTCTACCACAACATCTAGTTGTTGAATTTTTAGGTTGATGCGCCCCGCAATTTTATCTATTAGTGGTATTTTAAATTGTAATCCAGAATTACGTACCCCTACAAATTTCCCAAAACGCTCGACTACAGCAGCGGTTTGTTGTTTTACCATAAAGAAAGCAGAGATTAATACAAATAGTGTAAAGACTATTAGTACAGGAAGAATAACTTGACTCATAATTATTGTTTTTGATGGTTTATTGAACCTTTTACAAAGATTCTCATAAAGATAAGTAGCTATTATCGAGAAAAAGTAACACTTAAGCTAAAAGTTTCTGAAACGAAATAAACTTGCTCTATATTACAAACTGATTAATCAAGGTCGTTCTAGTCTGAACCTCAATATATGAGACACATAGTTTTTTTAATATTCTTTGGTATAGGTATGCTTACCGTAACAGCACAGTCTTATTATAGTCCAGGTAACTATAATAGATTAGGGCTGCAGGCAAAACTCTCTGTACTAGATATAGATACTCAAAACTTTAATCTAGAAGGAGAAACTGGTTTTCTAGGTGGCCTAACCACAAGGGGTAGATTATACAATGATTTTGGAATTGTTTATGGGATTGATTTTTTAAGTGCTAATATAAATTTACAAAGTCGTCCACTAGGAGAATCACGTTTAGAGGAAACTCGATATACAGTAATAGGAGCACAGCTTAATCTATTATTTAGTTACAATCTTATAGAAAAACATCTTGCTATAGATTTTGGTCCTGCTTTACTTGTTAATGGTAAAATGAATTTAAGACAGACGGGCCAGAGAGATAATATAGTAGAAGGCTACACAGCATTAAGAGCAGAAGATATTGAAGAAATATCACGTATAAATGGTTTTGGTATCATAGGTATCACCGCTGGTTTTGAGCACGTGAGATTTATTATACAATATCAATATGGATTTACAAATATGTTTAATAATCTTAACAACCGAGATTTATTAGATGTAGATCCTAATGCAGATAATTTTAAAGGATCTCCATCTTTACTAGCTGGAGGTATTGTTCTTTATCTTTAAAACACAAAAAAAGAGGAAGCTATTAACTCCCTCTTCTTTATAATATTAAGCAATCATTATCCTAGCGTAGCGATAGCATAATCTATACGTCGCAATGTTTCTTCTTTTCCTATAGTAGCTGCAATATCAAAAACATCTGGTCCCTGCATAGCTCCCACTAGCGAAAGCCTAAAAGGTTGCATTACTTTACCAAATCCTAGTTCACTATTTACTATCCAAGCTTTAAGAGCTGTTTGTGCCTCTATAGTTGTAAAGTTATCTACACCATTAAGTATGATTTTTACTTCTTCCATAATAGCGGTCGTCCCTTCTTTCCAGGCTTTTTTTGATGCTTTTTCATCAAAGGTAGTAGGAGCTGTAAAGAAGTAGCTACCTAAGGTCCAAAGATCTTCTACAAAGACAGCACGCTCTTTTATAAGTGTTACAACCTGTGTAGTATATCCTTCTGTAGCCTCAACACCTTTCTCAGTGAGTAATGAAGAGAAAGCTGTTGCAATAGTTGCTACGGGTATTTCTTGCATATACTGCTGCTGGAACCACTTTGTTTTTTCTGGATCAAATTTGGCTCCACCTTTATTAACACGCTTAAGGTCAAAGGCGGCAATAAGCTCTTCAAGGCTAAAGATTTCTTGCTCTGTACCTGGATTCCATCCTAAAAAGGCAAGCATATTTACTACAGCCTCTGCAAAGTATCCATCTTCTCTATACCCAGAAGAGATCTCATTACTCTTAGGATCTTCCCATTGTAGCGGAAATACTGGAAAACCTAGTTTATCTCCATCGCGCTTACTTAACTTTCCTTTACCCACTGGTTTCAGGATAAGCGGTAAGTGTGCAAATTTTGGAGCTGTCCATCCTAATGCTCTGTATAACAATACGTGTAAAGCAAGAGATGGTAACCACTCCTCACCGCGTATTACGTGAGAGATTTCCATAAGGTGGTCATCTACAATATTTGCTAGGTGATAGGTAGGCATACCATCAGACTTAAATAAAATCTTATCATCTAGTATGTTTGTATCTATCTCCATCTCACCACGTATCTCATCTTGAAGTTTTAAAACTTCATCTTGAGGAGATTTAAAACGTATCACATAGTTATCACCATCTGCAATACGCTGCTTAGTTTCTTCTTGAGAGAGTACAAGTGAATTATCTAGTTTAAGACGGTTATGCCAGTTATATATAAAAGTTTTACCGTTTGCCTCGTGATCTTTTCGGTGAGCATCTAGGCTCTCTGCCGTGTCAAAAGCATAGTAAGCATTACCAGAATCTATAAGCTGCTGTGCATAGGTATGATACATATCCTTACGCTCACTTTGTCTATATGGTCCGTAACCTCCATCTTTTGTAGGTCCCTCATCATAAGAGATACCGCACCAGTCTAGACTCTCACGTATGTAATCTTCGGCTCCAGCTACATAGCGATTTTGATCTGTATCTTCTATACGTAAGATAAAAGTACCTCCGTGTTTCTTTGCAAATAAGTAATTAAAAAGCGCCGTGCGCACACCACCGATGTGCAATGGCCCAGTAGGTGAAGGTGCAAATCGCACTCTAACATTTTGAGACATAGTCTTAGATTTTGTGCAAAGATACTTTTAAGAAGAGTAAAATTTTGAGATTTGAGGTTTAAAGTTTTTACGCTTTCGCGAAAGCGTAACCCTAGTAATTACATTTTGTAGAATTATATATAATGAACCTATGGTCTCTGATCTGCTGGGACTCGCTTGTTCATAATCTTAAACCATAAGGGTGGTAATAGCGATAGCACCATACTGGTAGGATATCCATATGGTAATTGCGGGCTTATGTCGTGATAATCTAGTAATTGATATTTCTTATTTGCACGATAGTGGTGATCACTGTGACGGGTAAGCTCATAGAGCATTATGCGCCCAAAAACGTGGTTACTATTCCACGAGTGTACTTCTCTTACACGCTCGTAACGGCCACTAGGAAGTTTTTTACGTCTCAACCCATAATGTTCTATATAATTAATTGTCTCAAGGAGTAAAAAACCTGCGATTGCTGCAAAAATTACAACCATAAGACCTAAAGAGCCAAAAAACCAATAAGCAACAAACAGATAACTAGCTTGAAAAATGTGATACCAGAGCATATCATTTTTAAAAGATAAAAAAGAGTTATTTGCTCTTTTTAATAGGTCCATTTGTATCCTCCAGGAGTTTGTATACTGTTTGTAAATAGAAGAAACCCAAAAAGAATAGAGCGATTGATTATACTTTGCTGTGGCCGGATCTTCTGGAGTGGCAGCTTTAAGATGGTGGCCATAGTTATGTTCTATATAAAAGTGCATATATAGTGCTGGCAGTAGGAGGAGTTTACCTAGAGTTCGCTCAATTTTACTTTTACGATGACCCAGCTCGTGAGCTACGTTTATTCCATTAGAGCCTATTACAATACCGGCAGAAAATATGAGACCTACAAGCTCTGCAAGGCTAGTTTCTTGAGTAGTTACTGTGGTTAATGTAAGTAATAATATACAGTACACAATCACAATGTTTAGATACAATAAGAAATCTGTCCAGTGTAATGATTGCTTATCTTCCTTTTCTTGAGAGTCTATATTAACCTCATTTACAGGTAAAATTGATTCAATGATAGGTACAAGAACAAAGGCATAAATTGGGGTTAACCACACCCAGACATCTTGATAAGTAAGACCTATAAAAGCACATAGTGGAGTAGAGTAGGCAGTAAGATATTTGAGATCTTTCATAGGGTAAAAGTGCTGTGTTTAATATATTGTTAGAAAGGACAAAGCAATAATCTTGCATAAAGTGTTGATAGGCAAGATTATTGTAGACAAAATAGAACATTCTTAAAACATAATAAAATAGTACTTTAGAGGTTGCTATAAAGAGAATACCTATAATGATGAACAGGTTTGAAAAGATAGAGAGGAAGTTAGAAGGTTTTATTAAGAAGTATTACACAAATGAGTTGCTTAAAGGCGTGATTTTGTTTTTTGCTTTTGGGGTCTTATATTTTTTACTCACCCTCTTAATTGAATATTTCTTTTGGCTCAGTCCTGCAGGTCGTACCGTTTTATTTTGGGTTTTTATTCTTGTAGAAATAGCACTTCTCGCCAAATTCATTTTACTACCACTATCTAGACTTTTTAAACTCTCAAAGGGAATTAACTACAAAGATGCTGCGAGTATAATAGGTAATTATTTTCCAGAGGTAAGTGACAAACTTATAAACACATTACAGTTACACAAAGATGCTGGAGACTCAGAACTTATGCTGGCGAGCATAGCACAAAAAAGTGAAGAGCTAGAGCCGGTACCTTTTAAGCTAGCCATAGATTTTAAAAAAAATAGTAAGTACTTAAAGTATGCTGCCATCCCGATTGTGGTATTTCTTATCGCAAACTATGCAGGTAAGGAAAAGGTATTTTCTTCTAGCTATGAGCGTGTTGTAAACTATAATGAAGCTTATGAGCCACCAGCTCCTTTTTCTTTTTATGTGGTAAATGAAGATTTACAAGCTATAGAGAATAAAGATTTTGAACTTAGAGTACGTACCGTAGGAGACGTAATTCCGGAGGAGGCAAGTATACGCTTTAACGATGAGGTTTATTTTTTACAACAAACGGCTCCAGGAGAGTATAGTTATGTTTTTGAGCAACCTACAGAAGATGTGACCTTTAGCCTTCAAGGTAACAAGGTGGTTTCTCAACCTTATGATCTTGAGATACTTAGAGTTCCGGTACTACTTGATTTTGAGATGGTTATAGATTATCCTAATCACACTAATAAGCGCACAGAACGTATTAAAAATACTGGAAATGCAATTATTCCAGAAGGCTCAAAAGTGAGCTGGGAGTTACGTACAAGACAAACCGATAATGTAGATCTTGTGCTTAAGGATACGATTATTTCTTTCGCTTTAAGCGAAAATAAAAACAACAGCATATCTTACAGCACCTCTAAGCGTATTTATAATAATATGAGCTACGAAGTAAGTACGAGCAATGCAAGATTAAAAAATTATGAAAGCCTTGCCTATAACTTACAAGTTATAAAAGATCAATACCCTCAACTATTACTAGAGGCAAAAAGAGATACAGTAAACGAACAACAAAACTATTTTTACGGTAAAGTAAGTGATGACTATGGATTAACTAAGTTGCAAATCGTGTATTACCCGTCTGAAACTGAAGTAAAGCAATATAAGACTATTGCTATATCAAACGGTAATGTGGATCAATTTGTTTATGCCTTTCCTGATAATCTTGACTTGCAGGAGGGTGTAAATTATGAGTATTATTTTGAGGTTTTTGATAATGATGCTGTTCATAATTACAAGAGCACAAAGAGTACAATTTTTAGCTACACAAAACTCACAGAGGATGAACTCAAAAACAAACAACTAGAGCAACAACAAAAATCAATTAGTAATCTAGACAAGTCTTTACAAAAGATGAAGGAACGAGAGGAGGAGCTCAAAGAAATCTCTCGTACTCAAAAGGAGAAAAAGGAACTTACCTTTAATGATCAAAAAAAGCTGGACAATTTCTTAAAGCGACAACAGCAGCAAGAAGAAATGATGAAAGACTTTTCTAAACAGCTTAAAGAAAATCTGGATGAGTTTCAAAAGGAAGAAGAACAAACAGATGAGGACAAAGAGAGGTTAAAGGAACGCCTCGAACGTCAAGAAAAAAAGGCGAAGGAAAATGAAAAACTTCTCAAAGAGTTACAAGAGCTGCGAGAAAAAATGCCAAAAGAAGAGCTCTCAGAAAAACTAGAGGAATTAGAAAAACAGAATAAAAATAATAAGCGCAACCTTGAGCAAATGGTTGAACTTACAAAGAGATATTACGTTCAAAAAAAGGCCGAGCAAATTGCAAATGATTTACAAAAGCTTGCAGAAAAACAAGAGGCATTAAGTAAAAAGGAAGGAGCAGAAAATAGCAGTGAGCAACAGCAACAACTTAATGAAGAATTTAAAAATCTAGAAGAAGCGCTTAAGGATCTTGAAAAAGAAAATCAAGAACTTAAAAAGCCAATGGATATTCCGGGGGATGATCAAAAGCAAGAAGAAATTAAAGAAGAGCAACAAGGGGCTTCACAAGAATTAGAAAATCAAGAACAGCAACAACAACAAAGTGGGCAACCTCAAGACACATCTGAAGCACAGAAAAAACAAAAAAAGGCAGCAGATAAAATGAAGCAAATGAGCCAGTCTATGCAGTCACAAATGCAAATGTCTGGTGAGGAAGCATTAGAAGAGGATGCAGAGATGCTTAGACAGATACTTGATAATTTATTAGTTTTTAGTTTTGAAGAAGAAGTCGTGATGATGAACTTTAGAAGTATGGATGATAAAAATCCTAACTATGCTAAAAAGCTAAGACGCCAGAATGTTTTAAAACAGAATTTTGAGCATATAGATGATAGTCTTTATGCATTATCATTACGTCAACCTAAGCTTGATGAGGTAATAAACGAGTCACTAGTAGACATAGATTATAATATGAATAAGGCGTTAGAGCGTCTTGCAGAAAATCAAATTATACAAGGAGTAAGCAGCCAGCAATATGTTATTACTGGAGCAAATGAACTTGCAGACCTTCTTAGCCAGTCTCTTGATGATATGCAAAATGCTATGATGTCGGGTAAAGGTTCTGGAAAAGGAAAAGGTGCTGGTGTAGGTTCTGGCGGTGGTGGCGGTGAGCAATTGCCAGACATCATTCAAAGTCAGGAAGAGCTCAACAAAAAAATGGGAGAGGGAAAAAAACCTGGCGAAGGTAAAGATGGTGAGGATGGTGAAGGCAAGGAAGGAGGAGAAAAGGCAGGTGGCGATAAACCAGGTGGTGAAGAAGTTGAGGGAAAAGGAGGGGAGCAACCTGGATCTAATGGAGAAGGCAGAAAAGAAGGTGAAGGAAAAGGTGGTAAAGGAGGCAGTAAAGAATCAAGTAATGGAGATAAAGATGGTGAAGGAGAAGGTTCTGGTAATGGCGAAGGTGAAAATAGTGGGGATGAGTATGAGCAAGGATTGCTTTATGAAATTTACAAGGAACAGTCTAAGTTACGACAGCAGTTACAAGATGCAATTGAGCGTGAAGGTCTAGGTGATGACGCAAAAAAACTTGTAAAGGATATGCAGAAAGTTGAGGAGCAATTATTAGACAAAGGATTTAGTAATGAGACTATGCAAAATATGACTAAACTCAAGCACGAATTATTGAAGCTTAAGGAAGCCACTTTTCAGCAAGGCCAAGAGGAAAAACGTGAGGCAAATACAAATTTGAAGAGTTTTTCAAATCCCGTGAATAGTGCTTTAGAAAAAGCAAAAAAATATTTTAATACAACAGAAATTCTTAACCGTAACGCACTTCCTCTTAAAGAAGAATATAAGCGTAAGGTGCAAGATTATTTTCAGAAGAGCGATGATAGAATTTAATAGTATAAATAATTTCGAGTTAGTTAATCCAGAACAAATCATTACGTGGTTAGAAGGAGTTATCAGTGCAGAAAGGAAGATTGTCGGTGAGCTTAATTACATCTTTTGTGATGACGCTTATTTACATAAAATCAATGTAGATTTTCTCGACCACGATACATTTACAGACATCATCAGTTTTGACTATTCTCAGGGCAATATAGTAAGCGGTGATATGTATATCTCTGTAGAGCGAGTAGAGGAGAATGCTCAAGATTTTAATTGCTCTTTTAGAGACGAATTAAGCCGTGTTATGGTACACGGTATACTTCACTATTGCGGTTATAAAGATAAGAGTACAGAGGAGGGAAAGCTTATGCGTAGTAAGGAGAATACTTATTTAGCATTGCGTTAAGTAGTAATTTTCTTACAATTACTAATTTTCAATAGTTTTAGCTTCTTATAACCTTAACTCTTTAAGTGATCAAAACTATTTATCTTTGCACGATTTTCTTTTAGGGTAATCACGCTTTCGCGAAAGCGTAATACAAAGTGTTCAATAAAGGACACGTTTAATGTTCCACGTGAAACAATGAGTTTATTTCAAGATACATATGATGTAATTGTAGTTGGTGCAGGTCACGCAGGTTGTGAAGCTGCTGCCGCTGCTGCAAATATGGGAAGTTCTACGCTTCTTGTAACAATGAATCTACAAACCATCGCCCAGATGAGTTGTAATCCAGCTATGGGTGGCATTGCAAAAGGGCAGATTGTAAGAGAGATTGATGCATTAGGAGGATATAGTGGTATTGTGTCTGATAAGACAGCAATACAATTTAAGATGCTCAACAAATCAAAAGGTCCTGCTATGTGGTCACCACGAGTGCAAAGTGATCGAATGCGATTTGCAGAGGAGTGGAGATTGCGTCTAGAAGGAACACCTAATCTTGATTTTTATCAAGAGATGGTGAGCGGCCTTCTAGTAGAAAATAACAAGGTAGTAGGAGTAACCACTTCTTTAGGTATTAAGGTAAGAGGTAGATCTGTAGTGCTCACAAATGGTACTTTTTTAAATGGACTTATCCATATAGGTGAGAAACAATTTGGAGGAGGTAGAGCGGGTGAAAGACCAGCTACTGGTATCACAGAACAGCTACTGGATTTTGGCTTTGATTCTGGTAGAATGAAGACAGGAACACCACCTCGTGTGGATGGTAGATCATTAGATTTTTCTAAAATGATTATCCAGCCAGGAGATGACGTTCCAGAGAAGTTTAGTTATAGTAAAGAGACAAGTCCGCTTACTAATCAGCGTCCTTGTCATATGAGTTATACTTCCCCAGAGGTACACGATTTATTGCGTGAAGGTTTTGATCGTTCTCCTATGTTTAATGGTAGAATCAAATCTCTCGGACCAAGGTATTGTCCATCTATAGAAGATAAAATTAACCGCTTCGCAGATAAGGATAGACATCAGTTATTTGTAGAGCCAGAAGGTTGGGATACCTGTGAGATTTATGTAAATGGATTCTCAACATCTCTTCCAGAAGATGTACAATTTAAAGCTTTGCGTAGCGTAGCTGGTTTTGAAAACGTAAAATTCTTCCGCCCAGGTTATGCGATAGAGTATGATTACTTTCCGCCTACACAGCTTAAGCACACCTTAGAAACTAAGCTTGTGAGTGGGCTATATTTCGCTGGTCAAATTAACGGAACCACGGGATATGAAGAAGCCGCTTCTCAAGGTCTTATGGCGGGTATGAATGCACACTTAAAAGTACATGATCAAGAGCCTTTTACTTTACAACGTGACGAGGCTTATATAGGTGTTCTTATAGATGATCTTATTACAAAAGGTACAGAAGAGCCATATAGAATGTTTACTTCTCGTGCAGAGTATAGAACCTTGTTAAGACAAGATAATGCAGACGAGCGTCTCACTCCACGATCGCATAAAGTAGGTCTAGCATCTGAGGAGCGTCTTGTGACTATGGAAAAAAAGCGCGAGCAGTCGGATAATTTAGTTAAGTTTTTTGAGGATACAAGTATCCTCCCAGAGGAGGTAAATGATATATTAGAAGAACGAGGATCTTCTCCTATGCGACAATCTGATAAGATGTTTAAGGTTTTCTCAAGACCTCAAATACATCTAGAGGATATGAAGCAGTTTAAAAAGGTTGCAGCATATATTGACGAGCATAGTCTCGAGCGTAATGTATTAGAACAAGCAGAAATTAAAGTAAAGTATGCTGGTTATATTGCAAAAGAAAAAGCAAATGCAGATAAGCTTCAACGTCTTGAGAATATCAAAATTCCAGATAATTTTGATTACTCAAAGCTTAAATCATTATCATTTGAAGCAAGAGAAAAGTTGTCTAAAATTAGACCAACTACAATTTCTCAAGCATCACGAGTGAGTGGAGTTTCTCCTTCAGATATAAGTGTGATGTTAGTTTATATGGGAAGGTAATTTTAGTTTTCTCTTCGTTCCACGTGAAACAATTTTAATGAAAAAGGATTTCAAAGTTAAAGATCATTCTGTAACAGGAGAAGAATTTGTGCTTACATATGATGAGAAACTGCATATGTATTACACAATGCCAAAACCTACTTTGGGGAGTTTACCTTCATATTATGAAAGTGATGATTATATATCTCATACAGATGGTAAACGTTCTTTATTTGAAATTGCTTATCAAACGGTAAAGGGAATTACGCTTTCGCGAAAGCGTAAACTCCTTAAAAAATATCACCCATCTTTGGGTCGTGTTTTAGATATAGGCGCCGGAACTGGAGATTTTTTAGAACATCTATCTAAACATAACTGGAAAACTTCTGGAATTGAACCTAGCATAAAAGCCAAATCACTAGCTCAAAAAAAAGGACTCAATTTAAAATCTACTATTGAAGAAGTAGGGGAGGAGCAATTTGATGTGATTACAATGTGGCACGTTTTAGAACACGTTTATGATCTGCAAGGACAAATAGATTGGCTTAAAAAACATCTTGCTACAAATGGAACTGTGTTTATAGCTGTCCCAAATTTTGAATCCTTTGATGCTTCACATTATAAAGAACTATGGGCTGCATATGATGTGCCTCGTCACCTATATCATTTTTCTGAGCAATCTATAAAAATGTTATTTGAATTAAGTGATTTAAAATTGGTAGAAGTTTTACCTATGAAGTTTGATGCTTTTTACGTGAGCCTACTTTCTGAAAAATATACATCTGGTAAGATGAATTATTTTAAGGCTCTTATTACTGGTCTGCGCTCAAACAAGAGAGCAAAAGCAAGTGGAGGTTACTCTTCTCAAATTTATGTCTTAAAACACGCTTAAAATTAAAATAAGCCGTTTTAAGAGCGTTTTGTAGGTTTAGTGCTATCTATATATGTAATTATTGTAAAAACTAACTTAAGGCACCTTTTAAGAGGTGCTTTTTAATAGGGATTTCTTATTGATAATTATTTTGTTAATTGTTTTTTATTATTAGCTTGTTTTTTAATTAATTTTTGTTGTGTAATGTTCCACGTGAAATAAATTTGGAAGATTCTAAAATTTACGCATCTATATAACTTGTAGATTTTAAAATGTTAGAATGTTATGGATTCTCAGTATTTTCGCCGCAATTAATTAATAACACACAATGAAAAAAATAGGAGTATTACTTGTTGCAGCAATGATGGCTGTTGCGTGTCAAACAGAGAAGACTGGTTTTGTAGATACTGAAGAGCTACTTACAGAATATGCAGAGCTTAAAGATGCAAAAGAGCGTTTTACAAAAGAAAACGACGAGATTATGGCAGATCTTGAACTTAAGATCAAAGCTTACCAAATCAAAGAAGATCTTTTTAGAAAAAACGGACCTTCTATGTCTCGTAAGAAGCAAGAGCAACAATATAATGAGCTAGGAGCCGAGGCACAGCAGTTACAACAAGAGCGCCAAGCAAGAATAGGAAAACTACAAGTAGAGAGCCAAGAGGTAATAGACTCTCTTATTACTAAGGTTAAAACTAAAGTTAAGGATTACGGTAAGGCAAATGGATACTCATACATTTATGGGTCTAACGATGCTGGAAGTGTTCTTTTTGGGAAAGAAGAATTAGATCTAACAAAGACTATTCTTAAAGAAATGAATGATAATTACACTACAAAGGAGTAAATAAAGTTCATTTAAAATGCTTAAAGCGGTGAGAAATCACCGCTTTTTTTATGCGCAAAATTATTAATAATTAGAATATCATATTGCTCTTAAAATACTGCTGTAATATAATTGTGAATGTTTGTTTCTATTTTAAATTTTGTAATTGTAGACTGTACTTTGCTTCAATATTATACTAGTAAAATATTGATTAATTAGCTTTGACTATTAATTTATCTGTCAGTTTTTTGGGAAAGATTATAAGTAATTAATGCTAGTTTTTTTATTGAATTGAGACCCCAGCGTAAGCAATAATTTTCCTTAAATTATTGATTGTTTTATAACCCGTTTTCAATCATAATTAGAGCGTATAATCCTCGTGATTTTATAAAGTTTTATTGCTGTAATATAATCTACTTTTAACTAACAAAATTGAGCCTTAATGAGGGTGTGTTTTGCGTGAAAATTTATCTGAAGACTTCTCCTATTTTTAACCTGTGAATGTTGTTATGCTATGTTAAATCTAGTTGAACCGGTGTGGTGGCGTAAACCAGGCTATGCATTTTTAAATATCTTGGGAGGTAATCGCCTAAAATGGAATTAATCCTCAAGGAATTTAGACTAAACATTATTTTAGTTTTGTCTAAAAATTTGCAATAAATTGATTTATTGACTCTTGCGATGTAGTAATCTAGTGAGCTTGATCGAGAGATCTGTAAGAATAATCTTTGCATTACCGTTGCGTTCTATGTGATATTCGGCGTCTTGTATGGCTTCTACAATAGGAATTATATTGTTGTTATGCACAAATGGAGCAAATTTAGAAAGATCAAATCCGGTCTCTAGTTCCATAAAAACAAGGTCATTTGCCTTGTAGTTTTTAAGCAAAGCCTGGCGGAAAAACTGGACACAATATTCAAGGAAATTTTTCTGTGTTTCACGACCAGATTTTGCTATCTCCTCGCTCCAAGATATAAGGCCTAAAACGGCTTCTTTTTTTCCCTTTGCCTGGAAAGCTGTGCGTACCCAAGTAACAAACCATTTTTCAAATTGTATATCATCTCCATCGTGATGTAAAAGATGTAATGCTTGTTGATAATCACCTTGTGCTTGATGTGCAATTTTATTTGCTTCGGCTTCTGGTGTATTGTGTTTTGTAATTAGTGCCTCTGCAATTTGAGGCTCGCTTAGTTTGGGAAACGTGAGAACTTGACATCTTGACTTTATAGTGTCTATGATACTGTCTTCATTTTCGGCAATGAGGATAAATAAGGTTTGTGCTGGTGGCTCTTCAAGAAGTTTGAGTAATTTATTTGAAGCAGCGGTGTTCATTTTGTCTACAGACCAAATGATCATTACCTTATATCCACCTTCATAAGCTTTAAGTGCTAGAGATTTATTAATATCTGCAGCTTCATTTACACCTATTTGACCTTGTTTTTTTTCAATACCTAGATGTTGATGCCATTCAAAAAGGTCTCCGTACGGGTTTTCTTTTATAAAAGAGCGCCATTGTTTCATAAAATGACTAGATACGGGATGGCTTTTTACTTCTGGCGTAGTAGCAACTGGAAAGGCAAAATGTAAATCTGGATGAGATAAATTTTCAAATTTTAGATTGCAATCTGCCGCGCCAGAGTTGTTTTCGCCTTGAGCGTTATTACATAAAATATATTGGGCATAAGCAATGGCCATAGGTAAAACACCTGTGCCAGCAAGGCCTACAAATAGTTGAGCGTGAGCAATACGACCTGCATCTACACTTGTAGTGAGGTGATTTTTAATAAAATCTTGCCCTATAACGTTTGAGAACAGCATAGCGCCAAATATAAAGGAATCACAGCATTTATTATCCTCTGTATCCATTATATTTGCTAGTAAAACCAACGGATATGATCACAGTAGACGACTTTAATTTTGAGAATAAGAAAGCACTTATACGTGTAGATTTTAATGTACCTCTTGACGAGGAAGGTAATATTACAGATACCACAAGAATAGAAGCTGCAAAACCTACTATTTTAAAGGTGCTTGAAGATGGTGGTTCTGCAATTTTAATGTCGCACCTGGGACGACCTAAAAATGAAGAAGAGGAGTTCTCACTATCGCAAATATGTAGTACTGTTTCTGAGATTATAGGTGTAGAGGTAAACTTTGTAGATAATTGTGTGGGTGATAAAGTAACGCAGGCAGCTCAAGACCTTGAGATGGGTAAGATTTTACTATTAGAAAATCTACGCTATCACAGTGAGGAAACTGCAGGTGATGTAGAGTTTGCAAAGCAATTAAGTACTCTAGGAGATATTTATGTAAATGACGCCTTTGGTACTGCACACCGTGCACACGCATCTACAACAGTAGTTGCTCAATTTTTTCCAGATGCAAAGTGCTATGGATATTTACTCGCAAAAGAGATAGAGAGTCTTGATCGCGTGCTTAACAATAGCGAGAAGCCAGTACTTGCTATACTAGGAGGATCTAAGGTGTCTTCAAAAATCACTGTAATCGAAAACATACTTGATAAAGTAGATGAGATGATTATAGGTGGTGGTATGGCATTTACGTTTATTAAGGCACAGGGAGGACAGATAGGAAACTCTATTTGTGAGGATGATAAAATGGACCTTGCGCTTGATATACTTAAGCAAGCAAAAGAAAAAGGTGTACAGATACATATACCTGTCGATGTTATTGCTGCAGATGATTTTGCAAACGATGCAAATACAAAAGTGAGTGACATCACAGCTATAGAAGATGGATGGCAAGGATTAGATGCGGGACCCGCTTCTCGCGAAAATTTTGATGCTGTTGTAAAAAGAGCAAAAACCATACTTTGGAACGGACCTCTAGGCGTTTTTGAGATGGAAACTTTTGCAGGAGGTACAATTGCACTAGGCCATAGTATTGCAGAGTCTACTCAAAACGGAGCGTTCTCACTTGTAGGTGGTGGTGATAGTGTTGCTGCTGTAAAGCAATTTGGTTTTGATTCAAAAGTAAGTTATGTCTCTACCGGAGGAGGAGCAATGCTAGAAATGCTAGAAGGTAAAACACTACCAGGTATAGCAGCGATTAAAGCATAATGACAACACATAAATTTTTAAAAGCCACCCTAAGCGGTGGCTTTTTTAATGACTTATAGTGAGTAATTGCTATAATAAACAAAAGTGAATTTTTTAATAAATTTTCCTCGTTCTCATAATATATTTCCTTAAACCGTTAAGGTCTCACCTTATTTTTAAAACCATACGATTTTCTCGTATCTTTCGTTTCTTGACTATGACCCAAATGAACATAAAAAATAATCTTTTCTTGCTTTGCTCTCTAGCGCTAGGTGCACTATCGTTACAAGCACAAGACACATTATCATACGAGGCTTACAAGCGCAAGCAACCGGCTAGTAATCAAGTAAAGACTCAGGTATTGCAACCGGATACAATTACTATAATAAATGAGGTGAAGGCAAATGTAGTATCTCAAGACCTACCTCAAACAGTTATTGCTACTCAGGTAAAAGATTCAATAACATTTAGGCTAGAAGATGAGCCACAGGCAGCACTCATAGATATGCGCTGGCGTCAAGAACTTGCCAGAATGGACCTTTATGACTCTATAAATGCTATAAGAAACAGCCAGACCTATCTACCAGAGGTAAGGCTTGAATTACCCACAGACACTTTAAAAAAGCGACTCGCAGCTATAAATGCGCGCACACCCTTTAACGTAGAGTATAATCCCTCACTAGAGAGCGTGATAAACCGTTATTTAAAACGTCATAAACCTACTATGGAGAAGTTAATGGCTGTGAGCCAGTTTTACTTCCCTATGTTTGAAGAACGACTAGACAGGTATGACATTCCTCTTGAGATGAAATATCTCGCTATTGTAGAGAGTGCATTAAGACCTAGAGCAAAATCTAGAGTTGGAGCAACGGGTCTCTGGCAATTTATGTTTGCAACTGGTAAAATGTTTGATCTAGAGGTAAACAGTTATGTAGATGACCGTATGGATCCTATCGCTGCAACAGAGGCGGCTTGTGCCTACTTATCGCAACTATATAATATACACGGCGACTGGGACCTTGCCCTAGCATCTTACAACTCTGGCCCTGGTAATGTTTCTAAAGCCATAAGGCGCTCTGGAGGTTATAAAAATTACTGGAATATACGCCAGAATTTACCTAGAGAAACCGCAGGATACGTACCAGCATTTCTAGCAACAATGTACCTTTTTGAATATGCAGATGAGCACGGCTACACTCCAGAAAGAGCACCCGTAAATTACTTTGCGACAGACACGATACACGTGAAACAAACTATTGCGCTAGACCAAGTATCTAGCATTGTGGGCATACCTCTTGAGATTGTACAGTTCTTAAACCCGCAGTACAAGTTGGACATCATTCCTGTGATAGAAAATAAGAAGTATTATGTGAGACTACCTATAGAGAGCGTAGGTAAGTTTGTACAAAATGAGGCAGCTATTTACGCTTTCGCGAAAGCGGAATTAGACAAAAGAGAAAAGCCTTTACCAGAGGTACTAGCGGCGAGCTCGCAAGTAAGATACCGCGTGCGTAGTGGTGATTACCTAGGTAAAATTGCAAATAAATATGGCGTGCGTGTAAGCCAGATCAAAAAGTGGAACAACCTGCGATCTAACGCACTTAAAATAGGTCAGCGACTCACAATATACCCTAGAAAACCAGTGACTAATAATGCTGTTGCGAGCAAGAAGAAAAGTGTCTCTCTTAAAGGGAAAAAGACCTATACCGTTCAAAATGGAGATTCCCTCTGGAAGATTGCAAATAAATTTCCAGGAGTAAGTGTTGAGAATATCAAAGTTTGGAACGATATTAGTAGCTCTAGACTCAAACCAGGAATGAAATTGCGTGTGTCAAAATAGCTAGTTATGAAAACTCTTCTGTACGTCTTATGTTTTTGTATTGTGAGTGTGAGCATCGCTCAAGAGACTATACTTGAGCCTGTAGATGTAGAGAACACTTCAAAAAAAGATCCGGTATACGAGTATCTATTACAACACTATAAACCTATTTCTGATAAAGAACCCATCCCGTCAGACGGTGTGGTAGATTGTGGTTTTACACAAACATTTGAAAACGGGTTGAGCTATGAGAAGCGCAACTGTGCAGATGCATACCTTGCTAGTGGTGAGGTCCTTACCGTTACAAATCCAGACAGAACATCAATAGTAAAATGGGTTGAGTCTCTCAATGCTATTTTTACAGAGCATAAAGGACACAACGGCTGGAATTTTGATCAGTCAGAATACAGGCCATTGTCTAATGTACCAGGCGCATTTTTTGAAATTTATAGATATAAAAACAGTACCAGCATCTTAGTAATGTCAGGATGTTAGAAAAAATTAAATAAAATGATTAAAAAAGTATTTTTAAGCTTAGTAACAGCAACTATTCTATTTTCTTGTTCTAATGGAGACGGTAAGAGAATCTTAACAGAGTCTGTAGGTAACATAAATAACGTAAAAGTAGTACTTACTAAAGATCAATGGCAGGGCACTATAGGAGACGCGCTAAGAGACGTTCTTGCAGATCCGGTATATGGATTACCTAGAGAAGAACCTAAGTTCTCTATAGACCAGATACCGCCAGAAGCTTTTGGCGACTTTTTACTTAAGAATAGAATCTTTGTACAGATTAAACCGGCAGACAGTGCGACTGTAACTATTGTAAATGATAAGTATGCGCGCCCACAAACAGGTATTATTATTACAGGCAAGAGCGAAACACAAATTGCAAACCTTATCATAGATAATGAAGAGAAGATTGTAACTGCGCTTAAAAATCAAGAACTGGTAGCAAACCAGCGCCGTATTAAAAAAGCACTCAAGAACACAGACTCTTTGCGCAAGACCTTTGGTGTACGATTCAATTTTCCAAATGCATATCGTTATGCAGAGCAAAAGCCGGATATTTTCTGGATACGTAAGGATTTAAAACGTAGCGGTAATATGAATATAACGGTATACGAAGTACCACTTCAAGCCATAGATAAAGATACACTTACGATAAAAAATATCATACGTATGCGTGACTCTATAGGTGGTAAAAAAATACCTGTAGATGATGGCCGTTTTATAACAGAGAGAGCATTCTCGCCATACTTACAAGAGACAGAGATAGATGGCAAGTTTGCTTACGAGACTAAAGGAACGTGGGAGGTAGATGGTCGTTATATGGCTGGACCCTTTGTAAATTATGCAATACGTGATGAAGAAAACGGGCGATACCTCATACTAGAAGGTTTTATATTCTCACCTTCTCAAGACCAGCGTGATAATATGTTTGAGCTAGAGAGTATATTAAAAACGGCTAAGTTGAAGTAGGTTTTTAATCACGCTTTCGCGAAAGAAAAGTGATACACACAAAAAACCGCATAACTCAAGGAGCTATGCGGTTTTTTATATAGTATAAAACTAGATTTTATTTTTTCTCTTCTATAAGATCGTCATCTTCATCTTTTGATGCTTTCTTAAATTCTTTAATACCGCCTCCTAAGCCGCGCATCATTTCAGGGATTTTTTTACCTCCAAAAAGTAGTAAAACCACCAATACAATAAGTCCTATTTGCCAAGGGCCTACCATTCCTAAAAGTATACTTAATGTGTTCATCATCTTCTGTTTTAGAAAAACAAAGATAGTAAGAAAACAAACATATGAACGTTAAAGTCATAAAAAGGACATAATAAGGAGCTTTGTAGTGTGTGATGGCAATTTTCGCGTAAGCGTAATAATAGGGCTACACTATATCACATCTAAAAAAGTATATTTGTAAAACAGATGGCAGAAAAGAAAACTAAAAAGAAGAAAATTGCAAAAAAGCTACTGCATAAGTACCGCTTAGTGATACTTAATGAAGACACTTTTGAGGAGCGTATTTCTTTTAAACTCACACGACTTAACGTATTTATATTGGTAGGTGTGTCTGCCATAGTGCTTATAGCGTTAACCACATTACTCATTGCGTTTACACCACTTAGAGAGTATATCCCGGGTTACTCAAGTACAAAACTCAAACGCAACGCAACCTTACTTGTCGCAAAGACAGACTCGCTAGAGAATGCGATACGAGTAAACGAGCAGTACTACTCATCTATACGCAGAGTACTAAGTGGCGATGTAGAGGCACTAGAGTTTGATAGAGACTCCATACGAGATGCGGTTTTTAATGAAGAAGATATTTATGTGCTACCCAGCAAGGAAGATAGCTTGCTTAGACAAACGGTAGAGCAAGAAGATAAATATAACGTTTTTGACAAGGCTGTAGAGGACACAGATTTCTCACTGTTTCCGCCGGTGCAGGGTACGATAACCTCTGCATATAACGCTGCCTTAAAGCATTATGCGATAGATATTGTGACCGAAAAAGATGCTCCCGTAAAAGCTGCGGCAGATGGTACGGTGATTTTTGCAGAGTGGACGGCAGAGACCGGTCACGTACTCATTATTGAGCACCCTAAAAACTTGATTACGGTTTATAAACACAATGCCTCTCTTAACAAGGAGCAAGGAGACCTTGTGCAAGCGGGTGAAGTTGTCGCAACTGTAGGTAACACTGGAGAACTCACAACAGGACCACATTTACATTTTGAATTATGGAGTAATGGATACCCCATTAACCCAGTTAATTTTATTGATTTTAACTAATGTCATTAAAGTCTTTTGGCGCAAAAATATTTGCCTCATACATTGCGGGTAAAATAAAAAAGTGGGCAGATAACCCTTTAGAAACTCAACAAAAGGTTTTTGAGAAGCTCATAGATGCTGCGCAGTATACAAACTTTGGTAACGATCACCATTTTGATAAAATAAAAACCCATCAAGATTTTGTAAAACACGTACCCATAAGAGATTATGAAGCGCTTAAACCTTATGTAGATAAGATGGTTGCTGGCGAGGCAGACGTTTTATGGCCTGGAAAGCCCTTGTACTTTGCAAAAACATCTGGTACTACATCTGGTGTAAAGTATATACCTCTCACAAAAGATAGTATGAAGACGCACCCTAACAGTGCGCGTAATGCCATATTATCATATATCGCAGAGACGGGTAATACTAGCTTTGTAGACGGTAAAATGATTTTTTTACAAGGAAGCCCCATAATGACCGAAAAAAACGGCATCAAGTTAGGGCGTCTATCTGGTATAGTAGCTCACTATGTGCCTAATTATCTTCAGAAAAATAGACTTCCTAGCTTAGAGACTAATTGTATAGAAGATTGGGAGCATAAGGTAGATAAGATTGTAGAGGAGACTATAGATCAAGATATGACCCTTATAGGAGGGATTCCGCCGTGGGTACAGATGTATTATGAGCGTCTTATCCAGAAGAGTGGTAAAACTGTGGGAGAGCTCTTTAAAAACTATCAACTCTTTGTGTATGGTGGGGTAAATTATGAGCCATACCGTCGCAAGCTAGAAGACCTTATAGGGAGAAGTGTAGACAGTATTGAGTTATATCCTGCAAGTGAAGGGTTTTTTGCCTTTCAAGACTCACAGACTGAGAAAGGAATGCTCTTGCAGCTAGATAACGGAATTTTTTATGAGTTTATAAAAGCAGATGAGTTTTTTAACGAAAACCCTACAAGAATAACCATCAAAGATGTACAGCTAGATGTAAACTATGTAATGATTATATCTACCACTGCTGGCCTTTGGGCTTATAATATAGGCGATACAGTAATATTTACCAGTCTCAAACCCTATCGAGTGATGGTCTCTGGACGTATCAAGCACTTTATTTCGGCATTTGGGGAGCACGTGATAGGTAAAGAAGTAGAGCAGGCTATGCTTGAGGCATCTGCAGGTACAGATATCAAGGTGACCGAGTTTACCGTGGCACCACAGGTAGCACCACAATCTGGACTGCCTTATCACGAGTGGATGATAGAATTTGAAAATGAGGGGATGGGAGATTTAAACGCTTTCGCGAAAGCGCTAGACACCTCACTACAAGCTCAAAATTCTTACTACTTTGATCTTATAGAGGGTAAAGTACTACAACCTCTTAAAATAACGAGAGTGGCAAAAGACGGCTTTAATGAATATATGAAATCACAGGGAAAACTGGGGGGACAAAACAAGATCCCAAGACTCTCAAATGATAGAAAAATAGCAGACCTTCTTGCAGTAAAGCAGTAACTTGCTTGTACCGAGGCTAGATAGTCTATGCCTTGCAAGGGGTGAGATGTAAATACTAATCATTACCTTTGACCTTTAATATGAGTATATTAAAAAAACAAGGGCGTACAAGAGCACAAGAGAGTAGCAGCGCCATCGAAAGGATGTATATCACAATGCGTCACCTCTTTAATAGAGGGTTCTACAAACCAATGGGTGTTTCTGGAGAAACATTACGTGAAGCACTATTAATCTTAAGACCAGAAATTTACGGTACTATAGCAGAAGAAAAAGTCGAGCTAGACGGACTTCTTTATGTAATAGACAGACTTCCAGAGGGAATAGAGGAGTGTAGATTTATTAATCTTACTAGCGACGAGGGGTATAAAAATAGCCACTTTGAGCCTATTGTACCGGCTAAGCGCCGCCGTAATTGCTATCGTATAGATGAAGAACAGATGAACATCGAGATTACTCGTGGTCGTTCTGAGATATATGATATCCTTACCCACATTACGTTTCTTTTTATAGAATCTCACAAAATAATGAAGCGTGTACTCATCAATGATGAGGGAGCGGTTATACGTGACTGGGAGAAGTTAGAAAAAGCTGTTTTAGATAATGATGATCTTGACCAGAAGGGTTGGGAAATCGCTATGACCCACACAGCAAACATTTTAGGAAGAACCTTTGCAGAGGTAAGTAGTATTGCTCCAGAGTTTAATACAAGAACAAATAACAAACGCTTTTTACAAATCATATACTGGCTAGGTAAACTGGCTATTGCAGAGGTTTTAAAAGAAAACAAGCGTACGGTTACATTTAGCCCAGTGTTGCGTGAGCGACTAGGTCATCACATACACGGTGAGGTATGGGCAAATGATATTAAGGCTACCTTAAAACAACACGGTTTAATACACAGACCGTTACATATTATAAGTGCAAATATGCACTCTGTAATGAATACACTGTATGCCCCACTTGCTCTTAAGTCTGAGCTTCGCAAGAAGTCTAAACTCGACATTTATGAGATGCTTAGTAATAGCGGGAACAGTGCATTACGTAATAAAGTGCAAAAAGTAGCGTTACAAAACGGAATGATATACCTTCCGGATGAAAGCGGAACGAATATTAACGTTCAGATTTTTGATATGTGTAAGCTTCCTGTTGCAGAAAATGATTTCTGTAAGAAGGAGATGAAAGATGAAGAACATCCAGTAATTATTGTGATGGACTATGCCTTTGGAGAGCAAGCTTACGAAACTATGGAGGAGCTACTTAAACCATATCAAGATGGTGAGGAGAAGATATATCTAGACGTAGATTCTATATCTATAATGGGTAAAGCCGGTATTCTTGAAGGAGGCAAGGGAGATCTTATGATACCTAGCGCACACCTTTTTGAAGGAACTGCAGATAATTATCCTTTTGAAAATGAATTGTCTAAAGAAGACTTTGAAGATAACGGACTTCTCGTTTTTGAAGGAGCAATGGTTTCTGTACTAGGTACATCACTACAAAACAGGGATATCCTTAAATTCTTTCACGACAGTACGTGGAGCGTTATTGGACTAGAGATGGAAGGTGCTCATTATCAAAAAGCGATACAAGCCGCAGCAAAGTTGCGTAAGAGTATAAAGGAAACAGTAAAAGTGCGTTATGCATACTATGCTAGTGATAATCCCCTAGAAACAGGTAGTACACTAGCTTCTGGAGGATTAGGTACCACAGGCGTAAAGCCTACATACCTTATCACAGAAAAAATACTGGATCAATTATTCAAGTAATTTAAGAGTCTAAATTATAAACTGTATTTTGGACCTTTAACGGCTTACAGACCACTAACGACCAAAATATAATACGTATGAGCGATCATTACAATCAACCTGCAACTCAGCAGGAGATGGACCTTTCTGATATATTCTCTCTCATAGGCAGATTTATAAAAAACTGTATCTACTTCATATTTAGAATAGTAGATTTTATAATTAGAAAGTGGTGGATTATACTACTGCTTATAGTCGCAGGTATTGCCCTAGGTTACTTTACAAAGGGTGCAGCTTCATATGACGCAAATCTTTTACTTAAGACTAATTTTAAAAGTCAGTCGTACGTTTATACTGCTATTAACCAGTTTAATAATAATCTAGCCGAAGGAGATACAGACTTTGTTATTTCTCTTGGTAAAGACCCATCTACCTTTGGTGTGGCGGCTGTAGAGGTTGCTCCCGTTGTAGAGGTACTTGATCTCATAGCGTATATAGGTGAGAATGATAGAGCTCTAGGCGAGATGACCCGTGAGTTTAAACTTGAAGATGATCGTGAGCTATTTGCTACAGATCGTTTTCTATCTACTTATAAATATCATAAACTCACCGTAGGGCTTAAAAGTGAGCAGGGTAAAGAAGATATAGCTAGCCTTATGAGCTTTATTAATGATCAACCCTTTGCACGCGAGCTAAAGGAAAAAGGTCTGGTAACTCATACTGAGTTTATTAAAAGCCAAGAGCAATCTATAGAGCAGATTAATAGCCTTATAAATGCCTACAGTAAGGAAAACGGCCTATTAAATAGTACTAAAGAAGATGGTTTCTATTTTAATAATAGAAGTGATAACATCTCAGATTTATTTGATGTAAAGACACTCTTACAAAGGAATTTAGAAGAGCTTAAAAATGATGATGTAAGCTACACAGATGTGGCTGTTATTGTAAGCGATATTCAAGCTTCTAGAGATACATCTATTCTAGATAATATGATTGTTATATACCCGCTATTATTTGTGATATTGTTTCTTTTTATTTCTGGCACAATAAAGTTTTATAACTCATACAAAGCCGAAACATTAAATAATTAAGAAACTCAAAAACGCACGTTATGAGTCATAAAGTAGCATTAATCACAGGTGTCACAGGGCAAGATGGAGCTTATCTCAGTGAGTTTCTCCTTAAAAAAGGGTACGAAGTACACGGTATAAAACGTAGGACATCATTATTTAATACAGATAGAATAGATCACTTGTATGAGGATCCTCATATAGATAACCAACGGTTTTTCTTGCATTACGGTGATCTTACAGATAGCACAAACCTCTTTAGAATTATACAAGAAGTACAGCCAGACGAGATTTATAATCTAGGTGCTATGAGTCACGTTCAGGTTTCTTTTGAGATGCCTGAGTATACGGCAAATGTAGATGGCCTAGGTGCTTTACGACTGCTAGAGGCCGTAAGGGCTTTAGGTTTAGAGAAGAAAACAAAAATCTATCAAGCATCTACCTCAGAGCTGTATGGTAAAGTCCAAGAGGTACCACAAAGTGAGACAACACCTTTTTATCCTCGTAGTCCATATGCAGTAGCAAAGCTTTATGCATACTGGTCTACCGTAAACCATCGAGAGGCTTACGATATGTTTGCTTGCAACGGCATCTTATTTAATCACGAGTCACCGGTGAGGGGAGAGACTTTTGTTACTAGAAAAATCACTAGAGCAACCGCAAAGATTGCCTTAGGTCTTCAAGATAAAATGTATCTAGGTAATCTAGATGCAAAACGTGACTGGGGCCACGCAAAAGATTATGTACGTATGATGTGGATGATCTTACAAGCAGATGAACCAGAAGACTGGGTGATAGCTACAGGAGAGACAACAACTGTGAGAGACTTCATAAAAATGGCTTTTAAATATATAGGCGTCACCTTAGAGTTTACAGGTAAGGGAGTAGAAGAAAAAGGCAAAGTAGTCTCATCAAATAACCCTGAGTACCCGGTAAAAGAAGGTCAAGTAGTTGTTGAGGTAGATCCAAAATATTTTAGACCTACAGAAGTAGAGCTCTTAATAGGAGATGCGTCAAAAGCATATAATAAGTTAGGTTGGAAACCAGAGTACAAACTACAAGGACTTGTAGATGATATGATGAAGAGCGACATCAAGCTAATGCAGAAGGACAGCTATCTTAAAGAAGGAGGGTATCAAACAATGAACTATTTTGAGTAGCACAATTATACCTAAAGAGGCAAAAATTTATGTTGCAGGCCATAGAGGCCTTGTGGGAAGTGCAATTGTAAAGGCACTTATTGCAAAGGGTTACACAAATATTGTGACGCGTACTCACGAAGAACTAGATCTCACAGATACCCTTGCCACAGCAACATTTTTTAAAACAGAAAAACCGGCATATGTTTTTCTGGCTGCCGCAAAAGTGGGTGGCATCATAGCAAATAATACGTACAGAGCAGATTTTTTGTATCTCAACCTTATGATACAAAACAACGTGATACACCAGAGCTACAAGCACGGAGTTGAAAAATTACTCTTTTTAGGTAGTACCTGTATTTACCCAAAAAATGCACCACAGCCTATGCCAGAAGATGCGTTGCTCACAGGTACACTAGAGTATACAAATGAGCCCTATGCCATTGCAAAAATCGCAGGAATCAAGCTTTGCGAGAGTTACAATCTTCAGTACGGGACAGATTTTCTATCGGTAATGCCCACTAATTTATATGGGTACAATGATAATTTTGACTTTGAGAAATCACACGTATTACCCGCACTTATTAGAAAAATGCATCTTGCAAAACTCTTGTCAGAAGGTAAAAACGATGAGGTGTGTAAAGATCTAGAGGTTTCCGCTTTCGCGAAAGCGCAACCTATTCTAAAAAAGTTTGGAATCTCTGCCGAAAGTGTAGAGATATGGGGAACAGGTAGTCCTAGACGCGAGTTTTTATGGAGTCAAGATATGGCAGATGCCTGTGTACATATAATGGAGAAAACGAGCTTTGAACAAGTAAGAGGCGACAGTAATGAGGTAAGGAATACCCATATAAATATAGGTACAGGCATAGATATAAGTATAAAAGAGCTTGCTATGCTTATAAAAAGCACCGTAGGTTTTAAAGGTAAACTAGCTTTTGATACCTCAAAGCCAGACGGAACACCTCGTAAACTCACTAACGTAGATAAACTACACGAGCTAGGGTGGAAGCATACCGTAAACCTAGAAGAAGGTGTTGTAAACCTATACAACTGGTACTTAAAAAAGAAATAGATAAATCTTAAAATTTTAAGTAGGTCTACTACTTAAAATTAATAAGCTAGAAGCAATTGCATTTTACAAGCGGTGTGTCAGACACGGTAGTTTTAATAAATCATAATTGAGTATACTAAAATCCATAAAAGAGAGTGCTGCAGGCCGTAAGATGGCTGGCAACTACGTTTCGCTACTGTTTATACAGGCGGCAAATATTCTGTTACCTCTTATGTTATTGCCTTACTTAGTACGCACACTAGGTGTAGAAAAATATGGACTTGTATTGCTGGCACAATCTTTTTGCACCATTTTATATGTGTTTGTAGAGTTTGGGTTTAACTTAAGTGCTACCCGCAGGATATCTATTCTCAAAGACAATGACTCAGAAAAATCTCAAGTATTTTCGGCAGTGATATCTATTAAGTTATTGCTGGCTGTTGCAGTAGCGGTTGTGTATGCGATAATCATACTTACGTTTCCTAGGTTTAGGTTAGAGTGGGAGGTATATGCGTTAAGTTATGGTGTAGTAGTAGGGCAGGCATTGTTTCCAGATTGGTTTTTCCAGGGAATTGAGAAAATGCAGTTTATAGCAATACTCAATGTGCTTGCTAAAATCATTTTTACGGCTCTTATCTTCATTTTTGTACGTGAGGTGGGTGATTATAGCAATGTGCCATTATTCACCAGTATAGGCTTTCTTATAGCCGGAACCATAAGCTTTATCATAAGTCTCAAGTTTGTAAAACTCATTAAACCTTCAAAAAAGATGATGGGCGAACTTATGTTAGAGAGTAAAAGCATCTTTGTGTCTAATATAGCTGCACGTCTTTTTAACTCTGCAAATGTGTTTATAGTGGGGATGATTGCTGGAGATGCTATTGCTGGTATATACGGTAGTTTTGAAAAGATTTTTACGGCGGCCAAAGGTTTCTTTTCTCCCATAATGCAAGCTGTATTCCCCTGGCTCTCTGTACAAGATGAGGCAAAGAGAAGAGCGAGTATACGTAAGATGGCGCCGGCTATCATAATACTGGCGGGTATTTTTATAACCATCATACTTATCTTTGGAGAAGATATTTTACAACTGTTATTTGATGATCCCGCCATAACAGCTTATACAACTGCATTTAAGATATTATGTACTGCAACCGTTTTTGCAGGCCTTAATATGCTCATCCTTACCTTATACTTACCTGCTGTAGGCGCCTATGTAAAGCGTATGAATATACTATTAATAGGAGGCGTTTTAAATGTATTGCTCGCCTGTTTACTGGTGTCCATATGGCCTATTTATGGTATTGTGATAGCAGTAGTTTTTACAGAATTAGCGCTAGCGTTATTAAGTTGGGTGTATTTCTTTAAACAGTCTAAACCCCAAACGTATGCCGTCTAGACTTACCATTGTACAGACTGCATTACCAGATTATAGAGGAGGCTTCTATGATGAACTCTACAGATTACTGGACACAAATTTCTCACTATATGGTGGAGCTCATTATTTTGAGCCGTCTGTACAGACAGACAATAGTATTTTACATAAAAAATTAGAAAACAAATTTATACTAGGGAATCGTTTTTTATGGCAACGAGGAGTTAAACATCTAGCAGTAGAGCAAGGTATTGTTGTACTTGAGATGAACCCTCGCATATTGAGCAACTGGTGGTTATTATACAAACGGAAGTCTAAGGGGCTCAAAACCGTGTTGTGGGGTCACGCCTGGCCGCGAAAGGGTAAACATAGTCCTACAGATCGCTTGCGTCATAAAATGCGTAAACTAGCTTCTACCATCGTGGTGTATACTAAAAAACAGCAGGAAGAGCTACAAGAAAAAATGCCCGCAACACACATACTCGCCGCGCCTAACGCACTTATGAGTAGTGCAGTAATGAATGTCGCTGCAGGTAAACAACAACACCTTATTTATATAGGGCGATTAACTCCAGAAAAAAAACCACTCTTTTTAGTCCAAGCATTTAAAGCGTGTTTACCAGATCTCCCACCAGAAACAAAGCTTCTCATAGTAGGCGCTGGAGAAGAACAGTCTAAAATCGCTACATTTATAGAGAAACATCATCTTGAGAATCGTGTGGTTTTATATGGTCATATAAGCGACACAAAGGAGTTAGAACGACTTTATGCTTCAAGCTTGTTAAGTGTTTCGCCGGGTTATGTAGGTCTATCTATTACCCAAAGTTTTGGTTTTGGTGTACCTATGCTTATCTCTCGTGATGAACCGCACTCACCAGAAATAGAGGCAGCAATAGAGGGCGATAATGTGGTGTTTTATGAGACAGATGATGTGGTACGCTTTCGCGAAAGCGTAAAAAAAATATTCTCAAACAGGGAAGAGTGGATTGAAAAAAGAGATGCAATCTCCACCTACTGTCGCGAGCGGTATACGGTAGAGGCAATGGCAATGGTGTTTTATAAACTTACACAAGACAATGATAGGTAGACTCATCTTACTACTAGCTTATCTAGGGATAAGTGTTGTGCTGTTTGCAACTTTTGCAACAGATGTATGGGTGTGGATGTCATTTTTTATGAGCAACCTTGTACTGTTTGCATTGTTCTGGTGGCATTTATATCAAGAGCGCGAGTACTCACCCTTTATATCTGTATACATTGTTTTTAACTTCTTATTTTTTATCATAGCACCCATATTGCAGTTACGAGTTATAGGAGATAAGAATGCAGATTTCTTAACAAAGCTGCCTTACACATCTTCAGGTATTATTTATAGTAATGTATTAATAATACTTTTTACGCTCTGTTTTTTTGGAGCTTATACGTGGTTTAAAAAAACTAGAAAAACCAGAGTTATAGTCCCAAATTATAATAGAGATAAAAGATTACCTCTTGTGCTTTTTGGGATATTGGGTATTTCCTTACTCGTATTTATTGTAAGTATGGGGTTTGTTTTTAACGAGATGGCTCGTGCTGGATGGATGGCCTCATCCATAGGCCGCACTGCTTTACTTATATGGAAAAAGCTTCTTTTTGTAGTACCGCTAGGGGGTGTTATTTTATCTGTACAGTATTATAAACAGTCTAAAAAGACAGGTATAAATGTGCTTGCTGTGGCTGTTATGTTTGTTTTATTTATGATACTGCTATTATGGTTTAAAAATCCGCTAGTAGAAAAGAGAAACGCCTTAGGCCCCATTTACATTTCTATAATTTACCTCCTCGCACCTAGATTGCTTAATAGTAATGTGAAGACAATGTTTTTTATGTTTTTTACAATGGTTGTTGTGTTTCCACTTTCGGCTATTATTACGCACGCAAAGTCTTCTTTGAGACAGATTATTATACAGCCGCGTATACTTCTAGATGAGTTTGAAGGTGAGGGAATAGGTGAGGTTTTTAATACAATACATTATGATGCCTTTATAAATATAGTTGCTACGATAGATTATGTAAAGTACGAGGGCTTCTCATATGGATACCAGTTTTTAAGCGCATTTTTGTTTTTTATACCCCGTAAAATCTGGGAAGGAAAACCAGTGAGTACGGGGCAGCTTGTAGGTGAGCACTTAATAGACAACTATGAGTTTACGTATAGTAATTTATCTAACCCTATGGTATCTGAGGGATATGTAAATTTTGGGATTATAGGCGTTATATTTCTTGCCTTTGCTCTTGGGTATACAATAGTTTACTTTCTGACTTGGTTACATAGCCATATTCTCATTAAAAAAATTATGGCTTTTTACTTTGCGATACACTTACTGTTTTTCTTAAGAGGAGATTTTGCAAACGGATTTTCGTACTACGTAGGAACTCTTATAGGTGTTATGGGTATTGCTAGATTAATAGATTACCTTATCAAAAATGGATTAAATAATCAATATAAATGGAGGCAAAAACAAATAACAAAAGCTTAGTGTATCTAGAAGGAGCTTTGTTTCTTCTATTTGCATCAATACTACTACCTACAAATGTAAAATCTATTGCTGTGGGGTTGTTTTGTGCTGTCTCAGTTTATCATTTTTTCAAAAGTAAAAACACATTTAACACACGCTTTTTTCTAGTAAATGCTGCGGTTTATTTTCTAATAGTGATAACACTCATTTACAGTGATAACATCGCTTATGGAGTAAGAAAACTTACCTCTTTTTTGTCATTACTGTTATTTCCGCTCTGTTTTGCCTTGTTTTCAAGAAACGATATGAGATACCTCTATTCTCGGTTAGATAAAATGCTAGGAGTTTATCTTGTGACCGTTGTTCTTTTTAATGTGATTCCGTTTTTATGGTTTTACATTACACATTATAGTATTAGTGATATGCTCATTCATTTTCCTACTGTGATGCGTGTTGATGTGGGTAAATATGGTATCCACCCTATTTATCTATCAATGCATTGTAGTGTGGCAATTTTATTCTCAATGTTCATATTGCGCTCCTTAAAAAGTAAATGGAAAATAGTAGGAGTCTTATTACTTGATGCAATACTCATTTTGTTCTTACTGCTGTATGCAAAGAAGGGGCCTATTTTAGCCCTTATGATTGTCTCCACACTGTTTATACTATTTCAGCGCAAAAGAGCAATTGTACGGCCTTATATTTTTGCAATTCTAGGTCTTGTTGTATTGATGATTGCCATACCACGCACTAGAAATAAGTTTTTAGAACTTCAAAAAATTGAGGTGATTGGTGAGGGAGGACCTACGTCTACAAATATTAGATATACTATTTACGGCGTAGCAAAAGAACTTATTTATGAAAGTCCAATTTTAGGGTATGGTATAGGTGATTATAGGGATGTGCTCAATAAAAAATATGAAACCACAGGTAATAGTGTTTTAAAAGAAGGGAGATATAACACGCATAATCAGTTTTTGAGTTTATTAACCATAGGAGGAGTCATACTATTATTAGCTTTCTTAGGCACACTAGCTATAAATCTTGTCTTTGCAACACGGTTTAATAATGAACTTTTTATACTCGTTCTATTATTTTATGGCATTGTTATGTTAACCACAAATATTTTAGAGCGTGAGGCCGGAGTTATTTATTTTGCATTATTCTTTAACTTCCTTTCTGCCAGAACACTTTTTGTAAACCCCTCAGATGCCTCATAAAAAAGTTCTTCTTATTGGACCACTACCAGAGCCTACCACTGGTGTGTCGCTAGCAAATCAAGTTGTAAGTAGCGTGCTTAAAAATGAGGGCTATAACGTTACAGAGGTAAATACATCCTTTAGTTATCTAGATGAAGAGCTGGGCGTATTTTCCTTTAAAAAGCTTTGGCACAACCTTAAGTATAATACACAGGCGTTTAAAGTTTTTTCAAACCACATTATTTATTTCACTCCAGGACAAACGTTTTTTGGGGTTCTTAAATATGCAGTTTTTATAGTTTTTGCTGCGCTTTCGCGAAAGCGTATCATCACCCATATACACGGCAATCACCTAGGTACAGCTTACCATCAAATGACCGGTATAAAAAGATGGGTTACAAAGAAACTTATGTCTTTATCTAGCGACGGGATTGTGCTGTCTGAGTCATTAAAACCAAATTTAACACCCTTTCTAGATGAAAAAAATATTCATATTCTACCCAATTTTGCTCAAGAGTATTTAAAAACAGATATCACAAAAAACTACGCCTCTCCACGGTTTATCTATTTGAGTAACCTAATGCAAGAAAAAGGAATTATAATATTTTTAAAAACACTTCTAGAACTTCAAAACCATAATGTTTCTTACCAAGCTCAAATAGGTGGAGCTGTCACAAAAGAAATGTGGATGCAAGTAAAACCATTATTACTGCAACTCAAAAATGTAGACTATAAAGGTGTGGTAATGGGAGAAGAAAAGAAAGCCCTTTTTGAGTGGGGTAATGTCTTTGTGCTGCCTACATATTATAAAATGGAAGGGCAGCCCATATCTATCTTAGAAGCAATGGCAACGGGTAGTCTAATAATTACCACAACGCAAGGAGGAATACCAGACATTATAAAAAATGGAGAGCAAGGTCTCTTTGTTGAAAAACAAAATGTAGAAGATCTCGTTTTAAAGATGAAAAGTATTGCCAGTAATCCCAAGATTATTTCTGATATTGGGGTTAAAAATCAGGTACATTTTAGTAAAAACTTCACGATGAAGGCATTTACCAGTAGACTCATAACCATATTTAGAAAGTAGTGGAATACCAGAATTTAGATCAATATAAAACGCCAAAGGGTTTTCGTGGGCGGTCTGCTCTTATAGTACAACTATGGCGTGTGGTATATGTTATTTTCTTTAAACACTCTCCACAGTTTTTGTACGGCTGGAGACGTTTTATTTTGAGATGTTTTGGCGCACAAGTGGGCAAAAATGTCATCATAAGACCTAGCGCTCAGATAACCTACCCCTGGAAGTTAAACCTAGGTGATCACTGCTGGATAGGAGATGAGGTCGTTTTGTACACTTTAGGACCTATTACGATAGGTGCAAATGCCGTTATATCACAACGTAGTTATTTATGTACAGGCTCGCACGACTATCGCTCATCTCATTTTGATATTTATGCAATGCCTATACACATAGCAGAGAAGTGCTGGCTGGCTACAGATGTGTATGTAGCACCAGGAGTATCTGTAGGTGCTGGTACCGTAATAGGTGCTAGAAGTAGCGTTTTTAAAAACGTACCAGCAGGTAAGGTATGTATAGGTTCTCCACTAGTTATATTAAAAGATCGTATTGAATAATCTCACAGGCAAGCACATCACCCTCATCTCCCTTAACTTCTATCCAGAAGATACGGCCATAGGTTTATACAGTACCCAGATGGCAGAGTACCTGGAGCAGCAGGGTGCACATATATCTGTTATCACGGCCTTTCCGTATTATCCGCAATGGGAGATTGCTCCAGCATATCAAGACAAAGGGAGTTACTTACACGAGAAAAAAGGGTCTATAAACATTTATAGATACAAGCAGTTTACACCTAAGAGCCCCACCTTTTTAAAGCGTGTGGTACATATTACAGACTTTACGCTAGGCTCACGATTTAACTTTAAGCAAATAAAGGAATGCGATATTGTGATTTCAGTAATACCATTTACGAGCAGTGCGTGGTTAGGGAATACGCTTTCGCGAAAGCGTAATGCAAAACACTGGATACATATTCAAGATTTTGAATTTGACGCAGCTTTTCAATCCGGACTTGCCACCTCGTCAGAAAGTAAAAGTATTGCTTATAAAGGTTTAATGCGTTTAGAACGCTCTATTCTGGACAAAGCAGACTGTGTGAGCACTATAAGCCAGACTATGCTGGCTAAACTTAAAGAAAAGACCGATACCACAACCTATTACTTGCCCAACTGGATAGATGCTACAGAGAGTGACCCGTCTCAAGTGGTAAAACACCCATACTTTTCTAAAGACAAGTTTAGTATTCTGTATGCGGGTAATGTGGGTGACAAGCAAGACTGGTCTTTTTTTAAAAAAATAGTTGCTGCATTAGATTTTACAAAGTTTGAAGTAATTGTAGTAGGTGCAGGAGCAAAAATGGAGCTCCTCAAAGAGCAACTTAAAGACTCTAGTGTACAATTTTATGATCCAGTACCACTTGAAGGTTTAGCGAGTTTACTTGCTAGCGCAGATGTACATATCTTATTTCAAAAAGCCGAAGTTGTAGACACAGTAATGCCTTCAAAAATTTTAGGAATGATGGCAAGTGCACGCCCGTCTATAATAACGGGCCACCCAGATGCAGAGCCTGCAAAAATTATAGAGGCATCGCAAGGTGGCTATTATAAAAGTACCACAGATGCACAAGAGATTGTGGCTATTTTAAATAGTTTACGTACCAATAGTGATAAAGCAACGTTAATGGGGAGTAACGCAAGGAAATTTATACTACAAAAATATGCCAGAAAAGCGATTTTGAAAGACTTTACTGACGCATTGAGTATGTTATAGGAGCTTAGTTTTATAAGCAGTGAATACTTCCTTATTTTTACGGCAGGCAGATACTCATAAGATTTGCTACCCAATCAACCAATAATAGAGAATGAAGAGAGTTTTAATTACAGGTGCAGCAGGATTTTTAGGGTCACATTTATGTGATCGTTTTATAAAAGAAGGCTTTCACGTGATAGGGATGGATAATCTTATTACAGGTAGTTTATCTAATATTGAGCACCTTTTTAAACTAGAACATTTTGAGTTTCATCATCACGATGTGACCACCTTTGTACACGTGCCAGGTGAGCTAGATTACATATTACACTTTGCCTCACCAGCAAGTCCCATAGATTACCTTAAAATCCCCATACAAACCTTAAAAGTAGGTTCACTAGGTACCCATAACTTACTAGGTCTTGCAAAGGTTAAAAATGCACGTATACTCATAGCCTCTACTTCTGAGGTGTATGGAGACCCACTTGTACACCCACAAGATGAGGAGTATTATGGTAATGTAAATACCATAGGCCCTCGTGGTGTATATGATGAGGCAAAGCGTTTTCAAGAGTCTATCACAATGGCTTATCACCGCTTTCACGGTCTTGAGACACGCATAGTACGCATATTTAACACTTATGGCCCAAGAATGCGACTTAACGATGGTCGTGTCATACCAGCTTTTATGGGACAAGCATTAAGAGGAGAGGATCTCACGGTTTTTGGAGATGGTTTACAGACACGTTCTTTCTGTTATGTAGATGATCAAGTAGAAGGTATTTACAGGCTACTTATGAGTGATTACGTGTTTCCAGTAAACATAGGTAACCCAGATGAGATTACGATAAAAGACTTTGCAGAGGAGATTATAAAACTTACTGGTACAGATCAAAAGGTAATCTATAAAGACTTGCCTGTAGATGACCCTATGCAGCGCAAACCAGATATTACAAAAGCTAAAGAGATTTTGGACTGGACAGCTACCGTAGGTAGAGCAGAGGGTATGAAAAAAACCTTCGAATATTTTAAAAATCTTACACAAGAGGAGCTCTATAAAAGTGAGCATAAGGACTTCTCAAAGCACATACGTAAATAAGTATGGCGCAACGCGTAGGTAGATATTCAGTTTATATAAGGCCAGCAATTTATTGTATAGACCTTGCAATTATAGTGTTGCTAGCTAAGCTATGCCTTGTAATGAATGAAAACTTCTTGTTGTTTTCTATGTACATCATTGCTACGTGGGTGTTTACCGCAACCAAGTCAGGTTTTTATGAGGTATATCGATATACAAGACCCACGCGCATTGTCTCTCTTATTTTATTACAACTTGCCATATTTGCTTTATTAGTATTTGCTTTTTATGGTTTCTTTCAAGATGTAAACACATCACCGAGTAGTGTTATTTTTTATGTCTTATATGTATTTCTTGGCGTGTCTATCGTAAAGTTTGGCGTGTTTTATTTACTTAAAACTTATAGAACTGTGCTAGGCGGTAACCATCGTAATGTGGTTATTCTAGGTTGGAATAATCAAGCAGAGGAGCTCAAAAACTTCTTTTTAGAAAACAAGGCTTACGGGTATATGGTTAAGAGCACTTTTGATATAAATAACCCTAAAGTCTCTCTAGATGGTATTTTTAGGTATGTTTTAGAAAATAATATAGATGAGGTATACTGCTCTGTAGAGCAATTCTCAAATGAAGAACTTAGAGAAATCTCCGAGTTTACAGATAACAACCTTAAAATTCTCAAGTTTATACCAGATAGCAGAGAGATTTTTACAAAAAAACTAGAGTACCAGTACTTGGGGATTACTCCAATCTTATCATTACGTACCATCCCTATAGACACGCCTCTTAACCAATTTATAAAGCGTGCTTTTGACATTGTTTTGTCGGTAATTGTACTAGTAGGAGTTCTTTCTTGGCTCACACCTATACTCTCCATATTAATTAAGTTGGACTCAAAGGGAACCGTGTTTTTTAAACAAAAACGTAATGGCCTTGACTATCACGAGTTTTACTGCTATAAATTTAGGTCTATGAGACCTAATGAAAAGGCAGATCTTGAGCAGGTGAGCAAAAATGATGAACGCATCACTCGTGTAGGTCAGTTCTTAAGAAAAACAAGTATGGACGAGTTACCGCAGTTTATAAATGTCCTTAAAGGAGATATGTCTGTTGTGGGCCCACGACCACATATGGTAAGCCACACGCATATGTATGCAGAGCGCATAGATAAGTTTATGGTACGTCATTTTATAAAACCTGGTATTACCGGTCTGGCACAGGTAAGCGGCTACAGAGGTGAAGTGGAGACAGATGAGGATATTGTAAATCGCGTAAAGTTTGATATATTCTATGTAGAAAACTGGTCATTGTTTTTAGATATCAAAATAGTATTTACAACCGTTTATAAAGCCATAGTAGGAGATGAAAAAGCCTACTAGCCATACACCACAATCCTTAGTTTCTATTATAACTCCATTGTATAATGCGGCACGTTTTATACAAGCTTGTAGCGCAAGTATACAAGCGCAAACCTATCAAAACTGGGAGCATATTATTGTAGATGATGCCTCTACAGATGGCTCACTATCACTAGCAAAAGAGCTTGCTAGCACAGATAGTAGAATACGTGTTGTTACGCTTTCGCGAAACAAAGGAGCCGCCTACGCCCGTAATAAAGCTACTGAGCTTGCCAGTGGTGACTACATAGCCTTTCTAGATGCAGATGATCTTTGGCACCCCGAAAAATTATCTAAGCAAATTGCTTTTATGCAAAAGCATAATTGTGCGGTATCATACACCAGCTACATACATATAGATGATGAAGGTATACCCCTAGGAAAGCGCATAAATGCAATGTCTTCTCTTACGTATAGTAAACAGCACAAAAATAATTATATAGGTAATCTCACAGGAGTATACAATGCTAGCCTAATAGGCAAAATAAGCGCCCCTAGCATAAGAAAAAGACAAGACTGGGCATTGTGGCTTGAAGCCATAAAAAGAAGTAATAAAGAAGCCTTAGGACTTCAAGAGGATCTAGCTTTTTATAGGATAAGAGAAGGGTCTATGAGTGCAAATAAAGTACAACTAGTAAAGTATAATTTTAAATTTTACAACCAGCATCTGGAGTATTCTTGGTTTAAATCAGCATACTGGTTAGGGATTTTTTTAATGGAGTACTTTTTTGTGAGACCAAAATATATAGAAATCTACTAGAAAGCTATTTGCATCCAGATAGGTCTGTGGTCAGATAGGTAATACTTTACATAAGACTTAAACTTGCTGTGGTTTTCTTGCCATAAGTCTGGAAAAACTGCGTTATCAAAATCAAAAGTTCCATTTGCTTGAATGGTGTTTTTTAAAGAAGGTAAAAATGCTATTTGATCATACATCTTATCATCTGCAATGTTTGAGTAAACTTTAGTAGAATGTTTAGGAAGTTCTAGGCCACGTTTCACCAAGGCTTTATAGATGAGGTCACCAGGTTCTACTAGCGGCAAATTAAAATCTCCTAATGCAATAATTTTATCAGAAAAAGCATATTTAGAGTTTCCCATCAAATCTGTGTGTCTAGCTATCGCATAAGTTTCTAAAGCTCTACGATGAATGTTTTTCTTACTGTTACTCCCAAAGTAAGAGTGTACATTAAGTAAAACAAAATTTGTATTCCTCCATTGAAAAGACCCGAGATAAGGATTACGATCAAAGCCAGTAAAAGAACTAGTTACTCCAGGTAACTTGATATATCTGTGATCCTTAGGCGGGATTGCCACTTCTCCCACCATCTCGAGTTGCTTGACGACGCGACTATCAAATATGTAGGCAAACCGTTCATTATTACCAGCCTTATCAGAAAAAAGTAAGTTATAATGACTAGGTAACGCGGCTTCTATTTGTCTAAGACCTTCAAGGTTTACGTTTACCTCTTGTATGGCAATGAGATCAAACCAGTCTATAATTTCTGCAATAAGAGCGGCGTGTATGGTCCAGCGTTTATGAAGTCCTAAGTTTGCAATGTTCCAAGAAGCGATGAGTAACTTGGTTTTAGACTTTTGTGGTATGTGACGTTTTTCTTTATGAGCGAGTAATAGGTCTATCTGCTCTTTGACCGAAAAATTATAAGTAAATGCGGGTTTTGGAAAGGCTGGCATAACACAATATTTAAGAGTAAGATAGAGATTGTATTACTACCGATAAAGAGGTATTTGCCTATTTATGAAGTCAGAACTTATGGATAAGTTCAGTTATACTTTTGATGTAAACTGTTTTAATTTACCGCGGTCAGATCTATCCATTGTGGTTACTTTGATGAAATCTACATTTAATCCTTCTTCTAGATAGGTTGCTGTGGCTTTTTTAATAGCATCTTGTTGCTTGACAGTGAGTGATTTTTGTGCTGTGTAAATAAATATAAATGTATCAAGAGCGGTTTGTTCTATAACAAACTCTTGCACGTTACCGTCGTCTTGTATGATACTTTTGGTTACATAATAAAATGTAAGACCTGGGACTACTTTTCCGCTTGGGAGTCTAGCGATATCGTTTGTACGGCCTTGTAATTGTTCTAAAATAGGTTTTTTGGGAGTGCTTTTTCGCGAAAGCGCACCTATATCTCCTATGTCATAACGTATAAATGGATGTGCTTTATTATAGAGTGATGTGACTACAATACGACCTATTTCTCCATTGGGAACTGAGCGATTATTTTCATCAAGAATTTCAACAAAAAGAAGTTCGCTGTCTACCTGCAATTCATTGTCTTTATTTTGAAATGCAATGAGCCCAATCTCTGAGGCGCCATACTCATTAATAATAGGTACGTTGAGATATTCTTTTATAAGCTTACGGTCATCTGGAAAAAGCATCTCGCTTGTAACAATACAGGCTTTTAGAGTAGGGCAGACATCTGTGAGTATGAGCCGGTACTTTTTTAAATACTTTGCAAATAAAACAATACTGCTCGTGTACCCGTTTATATATTCAAATTTTGTTTTTTTAAATTTTTTATAAATAGACTCAAGGACTTTCTCGTTTAGATTAAAAATCGGGAAGCGGTATCTATTGCTTAAAAAATCTTTGAGGCGCTCTTTTGTGTACCCAATAGCGTTGAGCGGAATACCATAAAATCGAGCTTGTTTAGAGCGGTCTAAATCAAGATCAAACCACTGGTATCGATCTATAAAAGAGGCCCAAGTGAGTGCGTGTGCGTCCTTATCTTTTGCAAAAGTAAAAGGTGTGCCAGAGGAACCAGATGTTTTACCTATGTACACATTTTTGAGATGATATATCTCTGAGAGTCTTTGCTCTAGTGGTTGTTGTAAATCTTTCTTTGTGAGTACTGGTAGTGTTTCCCAGTCTTTTTCATCCCTCTCTAAAAGTAGGTTTTTATAAAAAGAGTTATAAATCTCGTGATAGGTTACTATGGTCTTTTTTTGTTCTGAAATGTAGTTTTCATATTCACTTTCTGGTATGCTTTGAATACGTGTTAATTCTGCTTTTGCAAAATCAGTATCAAACCCTCGCATTCGTAACGCTCTATTAAATAGTTTCAAGTCACCTTAGTTTTGAACACCAAAATACAAAACACGATTGAAAAATATAGAGACATCGCATCTATTTACACAAGCAAAACTTATTTTTGCTCTTAAACCTAAAAACTAATCAAATGAACATCTTAATCTTAGGCTCTGGAGGACGTGAGCATACATTTGCATATAAAATTGCTCAAAGTAATCACTGTGATGCATTGTTTGTAGCTCCTGGTAATGCCGGGACCTCACAAATAGCAACAAATGTTGCCATAGGAGTTACAGATTTTGATGCGATTAAAACACTTGTCATAAAAGAAGAGATAGGGATGGTAGTAGTGGGGCCAGAAGACCCGCTTGTACAAGGTGTTTATGACTTTTTTAAGGCAGATCAATCACTTAAAAACGTAGCTGTTATAGGACCTAGTAAAGTAGGTGCAGCGCTAGAAGGAAGTAAAGAGCGTGCAAAAGAGTTTATGATGGCTCATAATATACCTACGGCGGCTTACGAGGCTTTTACGGCAGAAACACTTGATAAGGGACAGGCATTTTTAGAAACACTACAGGCACCTTATGTATTAAAAGCAGATGGTCTTGCTGCAGGAAAAGGGGTTTTGATTATAGACAATCTTGAAGAGGCAAAGCAAGAGCTAGCAAATATGCTGGGAGGAAAATTTGGCGATGCAAGTGCAACCGTAGTAATTGAGGAGTTTTTAGACGGTATAGAACTTAGTGTATTTGTACTCACAGATGGTAAGAACTATAAAGTACTCCCTACGGCAAAAGATTATAAGCGTATAGGAGAGGGAGATGTAGGTCTTAATACTGGTGGTATGGGCGCTATAAGTCCAGTACCATTTGCAGATGATGCATTTATGCAGAAAATAGAGGAGCGCATTGTAAAACCTACGGTAAACGGACTTTCTAAGGAAGACATTGAGTACAAAGGTTTTATTTTTATAGGTCTTATCAAAGTAGGAGATGACCCTAAAGTAATAGAGTACAACGTGCGTATGGGAGACCCAGAGACAGAGGTGGTATTACCACGTATACAGTCTGATCTTGTAGAGCTTTTTATGGCAGTAGATGCTCAAACGTTAGATAAACAGGAGTTTAAACTAGACCCAAGAAGTGCAGCAACGGTTATGCTCGTATCTGGAGGTTATCCAGAAGCATATGAAAAAGGTAAAGTCATTACAGGCCTTGATACGGTAAAAGATTCACTTGTTTTTCACGCAGGAACTACAGAAAAAGATGGGCAAGTAGTGACAAATGGAGGACGTGTTATCGCAATTACATCCTTTGATGATGATTTCAAACAAGCCATAAAAAAATCCTATCAAAATATAGAAAAACTACATTTTGATAGGATCAATTATCGTACAGATATAGGCTTTGACCTATAAAGTAATATTAAATGTTGCTCTCGAGCTCGCTGTTTTTACCTAAAAAACCGTGAGCTTTTGCTTCACGATACTCAGTATCATTTGCATCGTATTTCTTGATTTCCATAATCCAGTATACGATTGCAGCAGCACAAATGAGCATAAAAATCCAGTTTACACCATTTGCAAGCCACCAGTTACTTAGTTCTACCTCTGCAAGTGCATTAAAGGGTGCAAATAAAGTTGCTTCTGCAAATTCTTGTACTCCTTCAAAAAATCCTCTCAAACTCATAATGTTGTATGTTTACAATATTGAAATCTTAATTGTACATCCGTAGATGTGTCTGCAAAAATAGGAAAAAAACTAGCTATGCTCACAAGATTTTTTGGTACTTCAAAACCACTAGCCGTGGTGCTCGTATTTATTTATATGACTCTGGGCTTTTTTTATAGTAATAGAGAGCAGTTTGTAACGCCATTTAACTGGCAAGAAGTTATTCGACTAGTTGGGATGTGGCTACTTTTTATAAGCACAATGTTTATACTCAATTTTGTGGCTCAAAAAAATGATTTAACTAAACGTAGTACTTACGGCGTATTGCTTTTTGCCGCTTTTAGCCTCTCATTACCAGTGGCTTTACGAGATGGTGCGATACTACTTGCAGGCTTTTTTATACTCATAGCCTTGCGACGCATTATAAGTTTTAAGTCTGAGTTATATATGGAACGCAAGATTTTTGACGCCACCTTATGGATTCTTCTTGCTGCGCTCGCATTTTATTTTAGCTGGTTGTATTTAATAGCAATTTACTTAGGGCTTTTATTATATAATATTTCAAACCCGAGATATTTACTTATTCCTTTCATAGCATTTATATCATTTACAGTCATATATTACAGTTTTTTACTTCTGCAAGCAGGAGCTCCGGGAGATGTTACGATTGTATTTGAGTCTGTTTCTTTTGATTTTGGAGCTTATAATAAAGTCAAAATTCTTATTCCCATTGCCTTCTTCATAGCATTAATGTTATGGACAGTATGGAAATATCTGGGTGAGCAAAGAAATGCCTCTTCTGGGGCAAAGTCTCGATACTCTGTAATTTTGGGATTACTCGCTGTAGGATTACTAGTGATCGCACTCTCAGCAAATAAAACAGGAGCAGAGTGGTATCTTATTATACCTGTAATGACCATTATAGTAAGTAATTTTTTAGAGCATACAGAAAGTCAAGTATTTAAAGAAAGTTTGCTGTGGCTTATTGTCCTTCTTCCGGTATTTATAAACTACATCGCATAGTGAAGCTCGATATATCCTACATAGAGAATGAGTTAAAAAAAAGGTGTAACCTTCCCTATGTGTGGAACAGAAAGCAAAATGATACTTGGGATGATGCGACTAAGATTATTTATAAAACGATGTCTTGGGAAACACTTTTAGCTCAAATAGAGGAGCAACAAAGGGAGCATAATTTTCCCGCACAAGATTTCTTTAACTATGCCATAAATAGATGGTACAACTTCTGGAGTGCACAGGCTGTAGAAAAAATTTTTACAGACCTACCAGGTTTTGCTCCTAACCCAAATCCGGTAGAAGACCACTACGATTTTAGATGGCTAGGCGAGCGCATAGACCATAAAACAAGTATATTTCCAAAAGGATTTGGTGAGAATTACGCTTTCGCGAAAGCGCACAAAACACAACTCATACAGTGGTTTTACAAGCACCAAAGTACCGGACAACGCTTTCACCTCAATAACAGGTTATTTATAGTCGTGCACGACCAGAACGGAGAACACTGGAAACTAAAATCCGAAATAGCACTTATAAAATCCATCATAGAACCCTACGGAAAACAGAAAACACCAGCAGTAATGGAAGTCCTCTCCCTAGAGAAAGGAAAGGAAACAATGGCAGATATTATATGGGTGAGTAGATGAATTATATAGGTTCAAAACATAGATTATCTTCCTTTATACAAGACACTATACATAGCGTGTGTGGGCAAGATCTAAGCGACTTAGTTTTTTGCGATCTCTTTGCAGGCACGGGCACAGTAGGTAGGGTATTTAAATCTCAAGTAAAAGCCATCATAGCAAATGATCTTGAGTTTTATAGCTACGTTCTCAATCGTAATTATATAGGAAATTATAAGAGTTTTGAATATAATGACCTTATAGAAAACCTACATTCATTACCACTACAAAAGGGTTTTATTGCCGCACAATATGGAGAAGGAGGTGTGGGTAATCGGCTATATTTCAGCAAGCATAATGCTCAAAAAATTGATAGCATACGCACAGAGGTTGAAAGATGGTATCGCAATAAAGCAATAAGTACAGATGTCTACTATTTTCTACTAGCCAGCCTACTTGAGAGTGCAGATAAAATTGCAAACACAGCCTCTGTTTATGGATCTTATCTCAAAACTATAAAACCTAGAGCCGCAAAGAGTATGGTCATTACTCCGGCTACTTTTGAGATTACAAACACAGCTCACCAAGTGTTTCAAGAAGATGGTAACGAGCTTATTACAAAAATAAGCGGAGATATTTTATACATAGACCCACCATATAATGTACGGCAGTATGGTGCAAATTATCACATACTTAATACCATTGCAAAATATAATATCTTTGCACCACGAGGAAAAACAGGTCTTCCCATCTATAATAAAAGTGCTTATTGTAGTAAGAAAACGGTAGTCTCAAGCTTTGAACAGCTTATAAAAAATGCTCAATTTAAGTACATTTTTGTAAGCTATAGTAATGAGGGTTTAATGAGTCCATCAGTAATTAAAAAGGTGATGAAACAGTATGGTAGATATGATGTAAAAACCACTAGTTATAAACGATTCAGAGCAGATAAAACAGCTAGCCGTCATCACAAAGCTAGCAGCACAATAGAGTATTTACACATTTTAGAAAAACAATAATATGTTTACAGATAAGGCAAATGCCATTTTTAAAGAAGCGATAGACATCTATCACGTAATTAACACCGTAGATCAACCTTTTGTCAATAAATATGATAAAAATGAAGATGTACTAGGGCACTTGCTATACCGTAAATGCTGGATAGATACTGTACAATGGCATTATGAAGATATTATACGTGATCCTCAAATAGACCCTGTGGCTGCGCTTACACTTAAACGTAAGATTGATGCCTCAAACCAAGATCGTACAGATATGGTAGAGTATATAGACAGTTACTTTCTTGAGAAGTATAAAGATGTAACTGTAAAAGAAGGAGCAACAATTAATACAGAAAGCCCAGCTTGGGGAGTAGACCGTTTATCTATACTTGCTTTAAAAGTATATCATATGCAAGAAGAAGCAACTCGTGAAGATGCAAGTGATGCACATAGAGCTGCTTGCCAGACTAAGCTAGATGTTTTACTAGAGCAACGCGTAGACCTCTCTACAGCAATAGACAACTTACTTGATGACATCTCAAAAGGATACAAGTATATGAAGGTATACAAGCAAATGAAAATGTATAATGATGATGAGTTAAACCCAGTACTCAGAAACATTAAAAAATAATGAACCCTTACGCGCGATACCGTTTTTTATTTTAAAGAGCGGTATCGTGCATTCTTACAATGGCTAGACAAAAACATATTCTCATCATTCGGCTCTCTGCAATGGGAGATGTAGCGATGACGGTGCCTGTGGTTTACGCTTTCGCGAAAGCAAATCCAGACATAAAAATATCTTTTCTCTCAAAACCATTTTTTGAACCCATTGTAAGCTCCATACCTAACCTTGAATTTGTTGCTGCAAATGTCACTTCAGAACATAAAGGAGTGATGGGTATATGGAAACTCGCACGCGAGCTGAAAAAGCGAGGCATCACACACGTTGCAGACTTGCACAATGTGATACGTTCTAAAATGCTTCGTACCTTTCTTAATCTGCCTAGTGCAACTCTAGATAAAGGAAGAGCCGAAAAGAAAGCACTCACTAGAGAAAACGATAAGAACTTTACACAACTTGCTACAACTGTACAGCGCTACAAAGAAGTTTTTGACAACCTAGAATTTAAAGACCTAGTTCCAGAGGTTTTACCAAAACCCAATAAAGCGCCAGCAATCATTGAGTTTACAGCAGGCTATAGTCGTAAGTGGCTGGGAGTAGCACCTTTTGCCGCTCACCTAGGTAAGCAGTATCCTCTAGATTATATGAAAATGGTAGTAGAAGGAATAGACCTCTTAAATAAGTACGATATCTTTCTTTTTGGAGCACCTTCAGAAGTGACTATACTCAATAACCTCTCAGATACCTGTAAAAATGTAAAGGTCGTAGCTGGAGCACTTAAATTTAAAGAAGAACTTAATCTTATAAGTCAGCTAGACGGGATGCTTTCTATGGATAGTGGTAACGCACACCTCGCAGCAATGTATGGCGTGCCTACGATAACACTCTGGGGAGTAACGCATCCCTACGCAGGGTTCACTCCATTTAATCAAGAAGAGCACTGTATAGTGTCAGACAGAAAAAAGTATCCAAAAATCCCAACCTCAATATATGGTAATGTAGTGCCAGAAGGGTATGAAGATGTAATGAAAACCATCTTACCAGAACGGGTAATAGATAAGATTAAAGCAACTATCTAGTATTACATACTATGCGCGCACAGTAAAATTGTGCTATATTTGTGGTATATTATATAACTATGAGCACAACAAAACCTACCCTTAACGACTTACTAGGCATTACTCACCCTATTATTATGGCACCTATGTTTCTGGTGTCTAACGTGGCAATGCTAAAAGCCGGAATGGAGAGTGGCATTGCTGCTTGTGTGCCAGCACTTAATTATAGAACTATAGAAGAGCTTAAAGCTGCCATTACTGAGCTTAAAGCGGCAAAAGTACCTGGAGGAGCCTTCGGGATAAATCTTATTGTAAATAAATCTAATATGAAGTACCCTGCACAGCTGGAAGCAGCTTGTGAGCTAGGTGTAGACTTCATTATCACATCTCTCGGGTCACCTAGAATGGTTATCGAGAAGGCAAAACCAAAGGGAATTAAAGTATTCTGCGATGTTACAGACTTGAGCTATTCAAAAAAGGTAGAAGCAATGGGTTGTGACGCACTAGTTGCAGTAAATAATCAAGCAGGAGGTCACAGAGGTAATATCGCTCCAGAAGCACTTATAAAAGAGCTTAATGAAAACTGCGCGATACCAGTAATAACTGCCGGTGGAGTTGCAAACAAGAGTGACCTAGACCGTGCAATGTCTTATGGCGCAATAGGAGCAAGTATAGGAAGCCCTTTTATAGCTTCAGAAGAGGCACCTGTATCGCAAGAGTACAAGCAAGCTTGTGTAGATTATGGTGCAGAAGATATTGTGATGACACAAAAAATATCTGGAACACCGTGTACAGTTATTAATACTCCTTATGTTCAAAAGATAGGAACAAAACAAACCTGGTTAGAGGGTATTCTTAATAAGAATAAGAAGCTCAAAAAATGGGTGAAAGCCATTCGTTTTGCAAAGGGTATGCGTGATACCACAAAGGCCGCACAGGGAGCTACTTATAAAACCGTATGGGTTGCAGGACCATCTATAGAGCAAACCACAGCGATAGAGCCTGTGGCAACTATTATCAAGAAGTTTATATAGAAGTACGCTTTCGCGAAAGCGTAAATAAAACCAAAATCTGTCAAGTCATAAAGATGAGACAGGTTTTTTTATGTAATATACCCTTGTAGCCTAAGATCTTCTACCGAATATACTACCGAAGAAAACCCGTTAGAAAGTACAACATTGCTCGTAGTAACGTCTAGTAAGTCTGTATAATAATGATCTGTGAGTATAATTCCTTTTTTTGCTTTAAGCGAAAACAAAAACTCTTTTATCTTTTCTTTATACAAGGGCTCTATCATAGAGAAAGGCTCGTCTAGCATAAGGAATGGGTGATTAAGATTTGCTACAAGTAACAGCTCTAGATAACGTATCTCACCCATTGAGAGTACGCCCGCTTTTTTTGATGCTATTTTTTCTATAAATGGAGCTCTAAAAATGGCGTCTTGATCATCTCCATCACTATAAAATAGCGGGATGACATCTCTTACTTTTAAATGCTTAGGTAGAAAGCTTTCTTGCGGTAAATACCCTATATATTGCTCAGGAATAATCTTCTTTTGAGATATAGGTGAGCCATTTATGGTAAGTGTTGCTTTAGTCGCTTTTAAGGTGCCAAAAAGTATCTTGAGCAATGTAGATTTCCCAGATCCATTAGCACCAAATAGCCCCAAAATATCACCAGTCTTTAGTGTGAAGGAGACATCTTTAAGCACTTCTTTGCTTCCAAATGATTTTTGTGCAGATATGAGTTGTAGCTCGTTTATCATACAAAGAAGGATGTAATGATAAGCAAGACTATGGCTAGAAAACCATTTATCAAATAGGTTCTTGTGATGAGGTGCTTCTTTGTAAAACCAAGATTATGGTACATATAGTATTGTTGTTTTTGAAAGTAACCAAAGGCAAGAATGCCCAAGCCAGTCCCAAACACACCAAAAACAACGATGGTTACCAGAACACCATTTATAATGCCATCTCGAGCAGGAACTGTCGCGAGTCCAAATAAAATGCAGACTGCAGCAGCATATAATGTTACGTCACGATAAAAGTTCCACATAGGTTAAAAATAGATAATCTCCTTTTAAGGTAGGGGTAACATACTTTAATGGCATAAAAAAACCTGCCTATTGTATAACGGGCAGGTTTTTAAAAATGTTATAATGTCTGTGTTTAAATAACATTTATTTGAGCAATATACCTTTCAATAAATTCTTTGTCTTTTTTACTATTCAAAATCAACAATTCATTGTTTTTATGAGTTCTATAATTCATTAGAAACTTCGTTTTACCACTACGAGTCAATTCTGAAAATTGCAAACATTTTGAGTCAAATTTATTTGTTAGTAATTCCGTTTTTTTAGTATGCTCAAGTATTTTTCTTAGATAAGTTAATTCTCCGGTTTTTTCGTCAATCTTCAATTCAGAATAATAAACCCAAGCAGTAAACCTATATGATATAAATCCAATCGATGTTAAAGCGGTAACGAATATTCCGAGACCAATTCCTAGAAACCAAATTAGAAATACAGAAGAGGCAGCGGTCCAAATAAATAATTCTTTCCAATTAAATGGAAGTCTATCACTTAAAGTATGAACATTACCATTTCTTGAAATTTTATAGTAACTCCCTTTATGATTCATTATTACTATTAACTATATATCATCATAATCTACCACAATTCTAGCTGAGGTAGGATGCGCCTGGCAGGTAAGGATGAGTCCCTCTGCAACCTCTGCATCTGTAAGAATTTGATTTTGAGACATCACAGCAGTTCCTTCTGTTACTCTTGCGATACAGCTGCTACATACGCCGCCTTGACAAGAGTGTGGCGCGTCTATATTCTCATCTAGTGAGGCGTCAAGAATGTTTGTCTCTTGATCCATTGTAAACTCAAACTCCTCATCGTCACAAAGTACTTTTATAGCCGTTTTACCATTTAGAGGCGCCTCGATCTCTGTAGTTTCTGTACTTGCTGTAAAGAGTTCAAAATGTATGGCAGTGTCTGCAACTTCATTTTCTTTTAGAACTTTAGTTACTTCATTAATCATTGCCTCTGGACCACATAAAAAGTAATCGTCAAAGTTGTTTTCGGCATATTTATTTTTTACCACAAAGTTTACCGTAGACTTCATAATACGGCCAAAGTGTGCGCCATCTACACGCGACTGTGAGTAAATACTTTCAATAGAGAAGCGATCTGTATATTGAGATCTCAAAGCTTGTAACTCGTCTATAAACATCGCCTCCTCTGGTGTTCGATTCCCGAAGACTAGTACAAAAGTGCTATCTGGAGATTGCGTAAGGGTTGTCTTTATCATAGACAGAATAGGTGTAATACCAGAACCTGCGGCAAATGCTGCGTAGTTTTTCGCTTTCGCGAAAGCGGAATTATCTATCTTAAATCTACCCTCTGGTTCTTGTACTTCTAGCGTGTCACCTTCCTTAAGTTCTCTATTTGCATACGTTGAGAACGTTCCATTTTCTACCTCTTTTACTGCAACGGTAAGCCCTTCTTGAGGTGTGCTACAAATAGAGTAAGCACGTCTAACCTCTATACCATCTATGGTAGTTTTTAAAGTAATATATTGACCAGGCGCAAAGGTAAAGTGCTCTTTTAAAGCACCCGGAAGTGCAAAAGTAATAGCAACTGACTTTGCTGTGATTCTTGTAATGGTCTGAATATGAAGTGTATGAAATGAAGACATAGCTATTTTTTTTACAAAAATACAAAGCAATGCGTTTTATGTGTAACATTACGAGTAGTTTAAATACCTATACCTCGCTAAACAACCGAAAATTATGGTCAAACAATTTGTAAGCCTTGAGTGGAAGGCATTTTTTAGAAGTCCTGCTTTTGGGACTAACCTTGCACTTAAAATTTTGATGGTTTTTGGAGCCTTAATGATGGTTTTATACCTAGGAGGTGCTGGTGTGGGTCTTTATTTTATACTTGAAAAAGCAGACCTTGAGCCTTTCTCTACCGTAAATACATTTGTTATTTATTACATAGTAGGTGATCTCATAATAAGATATATGGGACAAAAGATGCCCGTGGTAAATATCAAACCGCTATTACTTTTACCTTTTAAAAAGACTAAGATTGTAAAGTTTGCACTTGGTAAAACGGTGCTTGCCTTCTGGAACTGGATGCACGCTTTTTTCTTTATTCCATTTTCTATTGTTTTACTGGCAAAGGGTTTTAGTCCGCTAGGTGTAATTGCGTGGCACGTGGCTATGTTTTGCTTTATATATGCAAATAATTTTATTAATGTCTTTTTAAATGACAAGTTGTGGCTTGTGTTGAGCGTAGGAGCATTATTTGCTGCCTTAGGCTTTGCTCAGTATTATGGCTATTTTGATATCACAGCGTTTACACAACCGTTTTTTCAAGGGTTATATGAGTATATGTGGCCTGTTATATTTCCTATAGCATTACTTGTTACAGTAGCAACGGTTGCTTTTAAGTACTTTCTTGCAAGACTGTATCTAGATGCAGGGCTGGCAAAAAAGGTAAGTGAAGCAAGTGGTGGAGATTTAGGGTGGCTAGACCGTTTTGGGAAGCAGTCTACCTTTCTTAAAAATGATATTAGACTCATAATGAGAAATAAACGCTCTAAAACTACGGTGTTTATGAGTGTTATGTTTTTGTTTTATGGATTGCTCTTTTTTACAGGCGCTGTTGAGGTGTATGATGGCCCTTTTTGGAAAATGTTTGCAGCAGTATTTGTAAGTGGTGGTTTCCTTTTTAGTTTTGGGCAGTTTGTTCCTTCTTGGGATAGTGCCTATTACCCGCTTATGATGACACAAAATATTGCCTATAAAGATTATTTAAAGTCTAAGTGGCTACTCTTGGTGATTGCTACATTCTTTTCGGCGATATTATGTATACCCTATATTTATTTTGGGTGGGATGTACTTATTGCAGTACTAGTAGGAGCTATATTTAATATGGGTATAAATGCACACCTTGTATTACTAGGGGGCGCTTATATAAAAACACCCATAGACTTACAGAGTGGTAAAAAAGCCTTTGGAGACAAGAGTTCTTTTAACCTTAAAACGCTGCTTGTGAGTTTACCTAAAATGCTTGGGCCTATGGCGCTTTATGCGATAGGGCACTTTACGGTAGGACCTACTTTGGGCTATGCACTAGTTGCTATAGTAGGGCTTATAGGCTTTGCTTTTAGAGATAAAGTATTTGACCAGATTATAAAAATATATAAGACAGAGAAGTATAAAACGCTTGCAGCTTACAAACAAACAAAATAGAGAGACGATGATCACAGTACACAACTTGTCAAAATCATATAACGGAGTTACAGTTCTTAACCTTGAAGGTTTTAAAATCCCAAAGGGTCAGTCTTTTGGACTTGTAGGTAATAATGGGGCCGGTAAGACTACGCTTTTTAGTTGTCTGCTAGATCTTATACAACCTTCTACGGGTTATATAGAAAATGGAGGCGTAAAAGTAAATGAGAGTGAAGACTGGAAAACACACACGGCTTCTTTTATAGATGAGTCATTCCTGATAGGATACCTTACTCCAGAAGAGTACTTTTATTTTATAGGAGACCTAAGAGGAGAAAATAAAGCAGATGTAGATGCGTTGCTGGCAACTTTTGAAGACTTTTTTAACGATGAGATTATAGGGAAACGTAAATACTTACGTGACCTTTCAAAAGGAAATCAAAAAAAGGTGGGTATCGTAGCGACCTTAATAGGGAGTCCAGATGTAATTATACTTGATGAGCCATTTGCAAATCTTGACCCTACTACGCAAATACGTTTAAAAGGAATCATAAAAAAGATGGCATCAGATAGAGAGGTAACTGTCTTGGTATCTAGTCACGATCTTCAGCACGTAACAGAAGTTTGTGAGCGTATTGTAGTTTTAGAGAAAGGGAGCTTAGTAAAAGATATTATGACTTCTCCAGCAACTCTTAAAGATCTAGAGGCTTACTTTGCTGGTAATGAGGTAGTAGTAGAGTAAGAGCCTTAAGTTGGGTTAAAAAAAATGGCCACAATAAAGCGACCATTTCCTAAGTTCCCCAACTTAATTCTTCAAGTTTATGCAACTTGAACAGTAAAAATACTAAAGTGCTAGGTATCAACCGAAAAAACAGCGGTTTTTTTTAGAATTTTCTTAACTTTTTTTTAAGACATCCATAAATTATCTGCTCAAAGGCACTATATGACGTGAAGAGTCCTAATAAAAAGATGGAAATCTATGTTTTTTCAAAAAGAAATGTATTTTTACACGCTTCCATACTAAAATGGGTAAATTACAGTTCCTTTTAGTAAAAACACAACAGGTTTGACAATACTCTTAAGACGTATCCTCTGTACAAGTATTCTTGTATTAATTCTTGCGAGCTGCTCTCGCAAGAAAGATTCATTTATAAGTCGCAACTACCACGCAGTTACCACAGAGTACAATACGTTATATAATGGTAACGTCGCCCTAGATGAAGGTAAGAGCGCACTTATACAAACCTTTAATGATAACTACTGGGAAGTACTACCTATAGAGCGCATATCTTTTGAAGAAAACACCGCTCTAGGTGAAGAAAATAGAGATCCTAACTTTGTAAGAGCAGAAGAAAAAGCAATTAAAGCGATACAACGCCACTCTATGAAAATAGATGGAGAAGAGCGCAACCCACAAATGGATGAAGCCTTCTTACTACTAGGAAAAGCAAGATATTTTGACCAGCAATTTGTACCAGCACTCGAAGCTTTTAATTACGTACTTGCATATTACCCTAAGAGTAACAATATCGCTCAGGCAAAAGTCTGGAAGGAAAAGACAAACATCAGGCTAGAAAATAATGAGATTGCTATAGAGAATCTCAACAAGATTTTTAAAGTAGAGAAAAATCTCAAAAACCAAGACATTGCAGATGCAAAAGCAATGCTCGCTCAGGCCTATCTTAATCTAAACAAACCAGATAGTGCTCTCATTTATATAAAAGAAGCTTCAGACCTCACTCGTAAGTATGAAGAAAGAGGTCGCTATAACTACATCAAGGGGCAGCTGTATAATCGTCTAGATAAAAAAGATAGTGCAAATCTCGCCTTTCAAGAAGTGATAGACCTTAATAGAAAGATACCTCGCAAGTATCATATAAATGCACATTTAGAACAAATACGTAGTAGTGACCTTACTACAGAAGATACACTTGCACTAAGAGAGCGTCTAGATAAAATGATAAGTAATAGAGAGAATAGACCATTTTTAGATAAAATATATTACACAAAGGCGGCCTATTATATGAGCCTAGGTAAAGAAGACTCTGCTATTGCAAATTATAACAAGTCATTAAGGGAGACAAGCACAGATAACTACCTTGTGTCACGAGATTATCTCGCACTTGCAGACTATAATTTTGAGCAAGCCGCATATAAAACGGCTGGAGCTTATTATGATAGTATGCTGGGTAAAATAAGCGACCGCACAAGAGAGTATAGGTCTGTAAAAAAGAAACGTGATAACCTTACAGATGTTATAGCCTATGAGGATCTCACACAACGCAACGATAGTATTATCTCACTAGTCACGATGTCTGAAGATGATCTTACGGCATATTTTGATAACTATATAGCAGAGCTTAAGGCAAAAGAAGCGGCAGACTCTATAGCTAGAGTAGATAAAATACGTAATAACGAGTTTTTTAATAGTAGTTCTAGTGCTCGTAAAAAAACACAAGCTACAGCTGGTGAATTTTACTTCTATAATGATGTAGCGGTATCTTATGGTAAGCAAGCCTTTGAGCGTAGATGGGGTAAAAGAAGACTAGCAGATGGATGGCGCCTCTCATCAAAACAAACTCCAGCTAGTAACGGAGGGCTCTTGCCGGTAGCACTTCAAGAAGAAGAGGAGACACAAAAGAAAACAGCACAAGACTATATTGCAACACTACCTAGGGATAGAACTCAAATAGATAGCCTCATTAAAGAGCGTGACTTTGCCTACTTTCAGCTAGGGCTTATTTATAAAGAAAAGTTTAAAGAATATCCTTTGGCGGCAAATCGTTTAGAAAAGCTATTAAGTTTCAAGCCTGATGAGAAGCTTGTGTTGCCAGCTACCTATAACTTGTATCAAGTGTATGAATCTATGGACGCTTTCGCGAAAGCGGAAACCTATAAAAACGAGATCACCACAAAGTATCCAGACTCTCGTTATGCTACAAGAATAAATAATCCTAATACAGCACTTGAAGCAGATGCAGAGGCTCCAGAAGAAATTTATAAAGGTTTATATAAGCGTTTTCAAAACCAAGAATATGCAGGTCTTCTCTCAGACCTAGAAGTAAAAATTGATCAACTTTATGGAGATCCATATTTACCTAAATTTGAACTGCTTAAAGCAACCGTGTTAGGTAGATATAAAGGGTATGATGCTTACAAAGAGAGCCTTAATTATGTAGCACTTACCTACCCGCGTACAGAAGAAGGTAAGAAAGCTCAAAACTTATTGCGCAACGCTTTGCCTACAATGAAGTTTGAAAACTTTGATGACGAGGCAATTTCTATAAACTATAAGGTGCTATACTCCTTTACAAGTTCTGACGTGCAGGGAGCGCGCGATTTTCAGAGGAGACTTGTAGAGAGCTTTGAAAAAATAGGCTACACACAGTTTTCTACCTCTATAGATGTATATAATGATAAAGAGTCTTTTGTAGTAATACACTTTTTAGACAGTAGAAGTCAAGCCGAAGGCCTTGTTGAATTACTTGCAGTAAATGATCAAGTAAGAATTACAAGACCTAATACCATTATTGCTTCAGAAAATTATAAGATCATCCAAGTACATAAAAACTTTGATGCTTATAAGGCACAAAAAACAAAATGAGATTAAATATAAACCCCCTTACAAATGTTTTCAGATAACAAAAAAGGAAAAGGACCTGCACTTACAAATCAACAAAACCGCATAAGCCAGGGTACAACTCTTAAAGGAGATGTTACCTCAGAAGGAGGTTTTCGTATAGATGGTGTAATAGAGGGTAATATTACAGCACCAAATAAGATTGTAATAGGTAAAACAGGTGTTGTAACTGGTACAGTTATTTGCAACGATGCAGATGTAGAGGGTAAAATTGTAGGTAGATTAGAGATAAAAAATTTACTTTCTATAAAGACTTCTGCACATATTGAAGGAGAGGTTATTACTGGAAAGCTTGCCGTAGAGCCTGGGGCAACCTTTAACGCATCTTGTGAGATGAAAGGCAACCTTAAATCGCTATCAAATGCCAAAGGAAAAGGAGAACGCTCCGCTTAAAAACTGGGCACGATTTTCTACCATTGCTTTACAGATGGGAGTGACTATATACTTAGGTAATCTACTAGGTGTATGGCTCGATCAAAAATTTGAAACTACATACTTAGAAAAAACAGTTACACTCTTTGCTATTTTTCTATCTATCTACTTCGTCATAAAAGGGGTAATGCGTCTCAATAAATAAGTGTTGATTAAAAAATTAATTCTTTATACACTTGGTGTTATAAGCTTATTTCTCATTAGTTATAACGTTCACCATTATCTCACATTAAAATTTGAGATATATCATCCATACAGTTTATGGAGTGTTTATCTATATCAAGCAATAGCATCTTATATACTTGTGGTAGTCTTTGAGCTACTTGCCTCGCTCACAAAAGAGTTTAAAGATCAACTAGGCTTTTTATACTTAGGATCTATGGCGGTAAAAGTTTTATTCTTTTGTGTTCTTTTTAGAGATGTTATTTTTTTTGGACCTGATTTGAGTAAGAGAGACAGTGTTTCTCTACTGTTACCCATCTTCATATTTATCTTTTATGAGGTAATTGTTATTGTGAAAATCTTGAATAGAGAGACTCAAAATTGAAATAATTACGAAATCTGTTTTATTTTCAAGAAAATGAGTACTTTTGCACAGAATTTTAGGCCACATCATTTATTGAAAATATTGGAATGAAAATAGCATCAAAATCGATTTCATTTTTAACATTAGTTCTTGTGCTTTTGACTTCTTTTTCTGTTTACGGAAAAGATGGAGCAAAAAAGGGTGATCCTGTTAATACAAGAACGGAGATTAATGAGTACATACAACATCACTTAAAGGACTCTCACGACTTCCATTTATTCTCAACTTTTGATGATAATGGAATGGAGCATCACTGGGGTTTTCCTTTACCAGTAATGTTATGGGGAGAAAATGGCTTTACGGCTTTTATGTCTTCAGAGTTTCACCACGATGATGATGGAACGGTCGTTGTAGAAAAAGGTGATAGTCGCTTTGTAAAACTTCATAGTAGAATATATGAGCTTAACGCTGGTGAGACTGCTGTTCAGTTTGATGAAGAGCACCACGCAGTAAATGCTTCAAAGCCTTTTGATTTATCTATCACAAAGAGTGTCTTCGGGATATTACTTATAGGTTTATTAATGCTGTTTTGGTTCTCAAGACTAGCAAGACAATACAAAAACAAACAAGTTCCTACTGGATTTGGACGTGTACTTGAGCCACTAGTGGTTTATGTACGTGATGAAATTGCTAAGCCAAACATTGGTGAGAGCTACAGAAAATTTACTGGATACCTTCTTACTGTATTCTTCTTTATCTGGATACTTAACCTTGTAGGTTTAATGCCATTTGGCTTCAACGTTACTGGACAAATTGCTGTTACAGCGGCACTAGCTGTTATTACATTAGTAATTTATGTATTTAGCGGTAATAAACACTTCTGGGGGCATATGTTATGGATGCCAGGTATTCCTTATGTATTTAGACCATTACTAGGTATTATAGAGCTTATAGGTACACTAGTTATTAAGCCATTTTCATTATTAGTACGTCTGTTTGCAAACATTACTGCAGGTCACACGGTTGTAATGAGTCTTGTAGCGGTAGGTATCCTTATGCAAGAAAGCTTATCTGCAACAGGGTCTACTATTGTATCATTATTTTTATCATTATTCATAATGCTTATTGAGGTGCTAGTAGCATTCTTACAAGCTTATATATTTACAACACTCTCTGCACTATTTATAGGTATGGCAGTTGCAGATGATCATCACGATGAGGAGCTGCACGACGAGCTAGGAGAGGAGATTGAGGACACTGAAGTTATCCGTAAGAACTTCACTTAATTAAGAATTTTTATTTGTTTAATTTTTTATATACACTATTATGTCTTTAGCATTAGTACAAGAAGTAGCACCAATGTTCCCAAATTTAGTAGGAGCTGGTCTAGTAGTAATTGGAGGTGGTATCGGTCTTGGTAAGATTGGTGGAGCTGCAATGGAAGGAATTGCTCGTCAGCCTGAGGCTGCTGGTAAAATCCAGACTGCGATGATTATCGTTGCTGCACTTTTAGAAGGACTTGCATTTGGAGCGCTTATATTAGGAGCTTAATCCAGATCAACTCTAAAAATTCAACTTCCTGTAACGGTTGGTTACAGGAGTTGAATTTAATTAAACAAAGATTATAAGAACACAGAACCACTTTTGAGATGGAACAATTATTAGAGAATTTTTCACTTGACCTGTTTGTAAAACAAACAATCCTTTTCTTATTGCTTATTTTCCTTATGGTAAAATTTGCTTGGAAACCTATTATGAGCGCACTTAATGAGCGTGAAGAAGGAATACAAGGAGCTCTTGATGCTGCAGAAAATGCAAAGAAAGAGATGGCAAGTCTTCAAGCAGATAACGAGAAGCTTTTAAAAGAAGCTAGAGCAGAGCGTGAAGCGATGCTTAAGGAAGCTCGTGAGATGAAGACTAAAATGATAGATGACGCAAAGGTAGAAGCCAAAGACGCTGCAGATAAAATGGTGGCTCAAGCACAAGCAGCTATTGAGGCAGAACGTAAGAGCGCTATCGCAGATCTTAAAGGTCAGGTTGCAGCACTTTCTGTAGAGATTGCAGAGAAAGTTGTAAAAAATGAGCTTTCTGATAAAGAAAAGCAACTAGGTCTTGTAGACAAGATGCTAGGTCAAGCAACATTAAACTAACAGATTTTAAGCCGCTATCACTATGAGTAGAGCAGCAATACGATATGCAAAAGCAGTACTAGATCTTGCAAAAGATAATGGATCTGTAGAGGCAGTTTTAAATGATATGAAATCTGTAAAGGCTACTATAGAAGGAAGTAAAGAACTTCGCAATGCCTTAAACAGTCCTGTAATAAAAGCAGACGATAAGCGCGCTGTATTACGTCAGGTATTTACAGACGGTACAAAAGAGACATTAGGTCTTGTAGATGTTCTTGTAGATAATAGTAGAGCAAATTTACTAGGTGGTGTGGCAGATAGTTTTATTGCAGAGTACAATAAAAGCAATAAGATTGAGAGTGCTACAGTAACTACAGCAGTAGCTTTAACTCCAGAACTGGAGACTAAGGTGCTGGCAAAAGTAAAAGAGCTTACAGGAAGCACTAACGTAACTCTTACAAACGAGATCGATGAGAGCATCATAGGTGGTTTTGTATTAAGAGTAGGTGATACACAGTACAATGCAAGTATCGCTAGCCAGCTAGGCAAGTTAAAAAGAGAATTTAGTAACAGTTTATAAATAAACGGCTCATCGTGAGGTGAGAAAATTTTCGCGAAAGCGGACTTATAAATTTAGATCAAATGGCAGAAGTTAAACCAGCAGAAGTTTCGGCAATTTTAAAGAAACAACTTTCAGGTTTTGAAGCAACAGCTTCCCTTGACGAAGTAGGAACAGTACTAACTGTGGGTGATGGTATCGCTCGTATTTACGGACTTGCAAACGCACAATATGGTGAGCTTGTAGAGTTTGAAAGCGGTCTTGAGGCGATTGTTCTTAACCTTGAAGAAGATAACGTAGGGGTTGTACTCTTAGGTACTTCTTCATCTATTAAGGAAGGTGATACCGTAAAACGTACACAACGTATCGCATCTATCCAGGTAGGTGAGGGTATTACTGGACGTGTGGTAAACACGTTAGGTCTTCCTATTGATGGAAAGGGACCTATCGCTGGAGAAACTTATGAGATGCCACTTGAGCGTAAAGCGCCTGGTGTTGTTTTTCGTGAGCCAGTAACAGAGCCATTACAAACAGGTATTAAGGCAATTGATGCTATGATACCAGTAGGTAGAGGGCAGCGTGAGCTTGTAATTGGTGACCGTCAGACAGGTAAGTCTACTGTTTGTATTGACACTATCCTTAACCAAAAAGAATTTTACGATGCTGGTGAGCCTGTACACTGTATATATGTAGCTATTGGACAGAAAGCTTCTACTGTTGCACTTATTGCACAGGTACTAGAAGATGCTGGAGCAATGGCATACACAACTATCGTAGCGGCAAATGCATCAGATCCTGCAGCAATGCAAGTATATGCACCATTTGCAGGAGCTGCAATTGGAGAGTACTTTAGAGATACAGGTCGTCCTGCATTAATCATTTATGATGATTTATCTAAGCAAGCAGTTGCATACCGTGAGGTATCATTGCTACTTCGTCGTCCACCGGGACGTGAGGCATACCCTGGAGATGTATTCTTTTTACACTCTAGATTACTTGAGCGTGCTGCAAAGGTGATTAATGATGATGCTATTGCAAAAACAATGAATGACCTTCCAGATAGCCTTAAACCTATCGTAAAAGGAGGAGGATCACTTACTGCACTTCCTATCATTGAGACACAAGCGGGTGACGTATCTGCTTATATCCCTACAAACGTAATTTCTATTACAGATGGGCAAATCTTCTTAGATGGAGATTTATTTAACTCTGGTGTACGTCCAGCTATTAACGTAGGTATCTCGGTATCACGTGTAGGAGGTAATGCACAGATTAAGTCAATGAAGAAAGTATCTGGTACACTAAAGCTTGATCAAGCTGCTTTCCGTGAATTAGAAGCGTTTGCAAAGTTTGGATCAGATCTAGATGCTGCTACCCTTAACGTAATTGAAAAAGGAAAGCGTAACGTAGAGATACTTAAGCAAGCAGAAAACACGCCATTTACAGTAGAGGATCAAATTGCAATTATTTATGCAGGATCTAAAAACTTATTACGTGACGTGCCTGTAAACAGAGTTAAAGAATTTGAAGCAGAATATATCGAGTTCTTAAACGCAAAGCACAGAGGTATCCTTGATACACTTAAGTCTGGAAAGCTTACAGATGAAGTTACAGATACACTTGTAGCAGTAGCAAAAGACCTATCTGCTAACTATAACTAGTAGAATTTCGCTTTCGCGAAAAATATAATTCAACAACTCCCGCGCAAGCGGGAGACTTGTCAAAATTAAAGACAAATCGTGCCTAGCAAGTCTTACTTGTAAACACGGGAATTTATACAAGATGGCAAACTTAAAGGAAATAAGAAACAGGATTTCATCAGTATCTTCTACGATGCAGATTACTAGTGCTATGAAAATGGTATCTGCTGCAAAGTTGAAGAAAGCACAAGATGCAATTACAGCAATGCGCCCATATTCTGATAAGCTTACTGAGCTTTTACAGAACTTAAGTGCAACGCTAGAAGGAGATTCTGGAAGTAAACTCGCAGAAGATCGTGAGATTAATAAGGTACTTATTGTAGCTATTTCATCAAACAGGGGTCTAGCAGGAGCTTTTAATACAAATATTATTAAAGGTGTAAATGCACGTGTTGCTGCAAAGTATGCTGGCAAAGAGGTGCACCTAGTAACCTTAGGTAAAAAAGCAGATGCTATACTTGGTAAGACTTTTAAGGTAATTGAAAATAACAATGATATTTACGATGATCTTACTTTTGATAACGTATCAGCTATTGCAGAAGATTTAATGGCTCGTTTTGAAGCTGGTGAATATGATCGTATAGACATCATTTACAACAAGTTTAAAAATGCAGCAACGCAAATTGTTACTCCTGAGCAGTTTCTACCTATCGTAGCAACCGTACAAGAAGAAACAACTGCCACTGCAGATTATATTTTTGAGCCGTCTAAAGAAGAGATTGTAGAGGGATTAATTCCTAAAGCATTAAAGACACAGCTTTTTAAAGGCATAAGAGACTCTGTAGCATCAGAACACGGTGCACGTATGACTGCGATGCACAAAGCAACAGATAATGCGACAGAGCTTAGAGATGCACTGAAGTTGCAATATAACAAAGCACGTCAAGCGGCTATTACAAACGAGATACTTGAGATTGTAGGTGGTGCAGAAGCTTTAAATAATTAATAACTGATTAAGTCATTTAATTATACAACACAAATTGAAATATGAAATCCCTGGCCATAATGGTCAGGGATTTTTGTTATAGGTTAAATCTAACTATGACAAGATAAAAGAGTTATTATTGGTATCTTTTCAAGATAATTTCAAGAATTATAGGCTTTGAATTTTGTAAAGAACACCACATTTCTAATTACTATTTTCATAACTAGCTTGTTATGTAACTGTGCTCTAGCACAAGAGTTACCTCCTATTCAAAATTTTGAGCCGTCACTTTACGGTGCAGATAACCAGAACTGGCAAGTATCTCAAGGAGATGATGGGATCATCTATTTTGCAAACAATAAAGGACTTTTACAATACAACGGTGCTCAATGGAGCTTGAGACCTTCACCTAACGAGACAATTTTGAGATCTGTTGCTGCTATAGGAGATAGAGTTTATACTGGGGCTCATATGGATTTTGGATTTTGGAAAAAAGACCGTGATGGTATACTACAATACACATCACTCAGCAGCCTTTTAAGCCACTCAATGATAGAAGGGGAGCAAATCTGGAAGATTATATCTTACAAAAACAAAGTGCTCTTACAATCACTTAACGGCATTTATGTTTATAACCCTAAAGATGATAGCATAACCTATATCGCTGTAGCTACAAAGAATGCTATTTTCAGACTATTTGAAATAGATGGTAACTTATTATTTCAAGAGCAAGGAAAGGGATTGTTTATAATAGAAAATGGTCAAGCCATAAGCTACGATACAAGAGATGTATTTCAAAACAAAACTTTTATAGGGCTCTACCAGCGAGAATCATATTGGTTAGGAGTAACCCAAAAAAATGGGATTTTTAAAATTACATCTACAGAGGTTACTGCCTGGGCATACCCTGCAGCGTCATATATTAAAGATATGACCTTGTATCGCTCTATAGAACTTTCTGATCAATCACTAGTTATAGGAACCGTCGCAAACGGTCTTATAAAATTGTCTAAAGATGGCACACTAGATTACCAAGTAACCCAGAATAAGGGCCTTGGTAATAATACTGTACTGGCTATTTATGAAGATCAATCTAAGAATATATGGGTAGGTCTGGATAATGGAATTGCTTGTATAAACACAATGAGTCCCGTACGTAATTACTATGATGAACAAGGGAGGTTGGGTACAACGTATGTATCAGCTATTCATAATAATGCACTTTACCTAGGCACAAATCAAGGTTTATTTTATAGAGATCTAGATAGTAAAGACTTTAAACTTGTTCCGGGTACCGAGGAGCAGGTTTGGGATTTAAAGGTCATACAAAACATACTTTTCTGCGGTCATAATAATGGCACTTACATTGTTGAAAAAGGTATAGCAAGACAAATTGCAAAACCCCAAGGCACCTGGACGATACGCACTATACCTGACAATCCTAATCTGCTTTTACAAGGTAATTATGATGGATTATATGTTTTAGAAAAATCAGAAAATGGATGGCAACTCCGTAATAAAATTAAGGGCTTTGATATATCTTCACGATATTTTGAGTTTATTTCGCCTACTGTTATTTTAGTAAATAACGAATACAAAGGCGTTTATAGAGTTGAAATGGACAGTACATTCAAGCAGGTAAGCTCATATAATCTGAATCCATCCGTAAATAAAGGAGAACATTCAAGCCTTTCTAAATTTGACAATACGATTTACTACGCAAATAAAAATGGTATTTATAAGTACAATGATATTACCAGCACATTTAGTAGGGAAGATAAAATAAGTGCCATTTATGACGATAAGTTTGTCTCTGGTAAACTTATAAATGATGAAAGTAACAAGATGTGGGCTTTTACAGATGAAGATGTCGTTTACTTTTCTAAAGACCCTTTGGACACTGAGTTGTCTATTAATAAAATTTATATTCCGCAACGAGACCGTAACGCCGCACAAGGTTTTGAAAACATCACCTCCATTTCATCAAATGATTTTCTATTAGGAACTTCTCACGGATATCTAATATTTTCGCCCTACAATGATAAAGAGAAATATAGCGTCTATATTAACCGTATAGAAAACAATCCAATAGAGGGAACACCTCACGTCGTGTCACTTTTTGAAGATTCAAATTTTAGTTTTAAAGAAAATAATATCTCTTTTAACTATCACGTGGCTCAATATGATAAATTTAAACAAACCAGTTATCAATATAGATTGCTGGGCTTTTATGATGAATGGAGTGAGTGGACAACCTCAAATAGACAAGAATTTGCAAATGTTTCTCCAGGCTCATATACATTTGAAGTCAAGGCAAAGGTAGGAGATAATGTTTCAGAAAATGTTGCTACTTATAATTTTACGATAGACAGACCTTGGTATACATCATATCTGGCAATCATTCTCTATTCTATACTCGCTATTCTTGTTTTCTTAGCGTTTCAACAATATAATAAACGCAGATACAAACGAAAACAGGATCAAGCTTTAGAAAGAACAAAAAGGGATATGGATCTAAAGGCTCTAGCTGTAGAAAAGGAAAATATAGAGCTCAGAAATCAAAATTTAAGAGATGATATAAGTGCTAGAAATAGAGAGCTAGCAACTTCTACATTGGCAATGGTAAATAAAAGTAAAACGCTTAAGTCCATAAAAGAAAAGCTTAGTAAACTTGAACCTACCCCAGAACTTAAAGCGATTATCAAGGATATAGATAAAAATATTAGTACTAACGAAGACTGGGCATTTTTTGAGAAAGCATTTAATCACGCAGATAAAGACTTCTTTAAAAAAGTAAAAGAAATTCACCCAGAACTAACTGCAAATGATTTAAAACTTTGTGTGTACTTGCGTCTTAACTTAAGCTCAAAGGAGATTGCTCCACTACTTAATATATCTCATAGAAGTGTTGAAATTAAAAGATATCGTTTGAGGAAAAAAATTAATTTAGACAGATCTATACAGCTCAATGATTACTTCATAAAGATGTAAAGACCTCTACGTAGTGAGATTATATAAGTACATCATTGGTGTAATTTACTACAACATAACCACAACAATGATTAGTTTATAACGTTTGCGTAAGAATTAAATAAGCTTTATTTCTAACTATACAATACGTTTTTGTCAATACGAGTTATAATTATGTCTTATTACGAATATATTCTGTTATAAGCTAGGCAGCTAAGGTTCTTAACAGCAGTAAAAGCTAAGGTTTTAGGAAAAGTTTTTAAAATAACAAAGTTTATAAGGATTGTTACTTTAATTATGGATTTGACCTCTAAAAAAGCATCAAAAACAATTTTAAATTCTATAATTCGCAATTTTACGGTGTTAATATTACGATGTATGTTATTTGTATAGGTCTAATTTGGTGATTTGGCAAAATAAGCTTGTAATTTTAAATTTCGTATTATTAATTAAATTGAATTATTATGAAAAAAATTACTTTACTGCTTTTTATCTTTTGTAGTGCATTTGCAATACAAGCCCAGAACCTGCTTAATAATGGCGATTTTGAAGAAGGAATGGTAGAATGGACGGGGAATGCCTTTAATGTACAAGAGGATGGCGGCAACAGCTTTAACTTTGCAAATGTAGAGACAGCGGGAAACGCGTTTGACGTAAATTTAAGTCAGATTCTCTCTATTACTGAGGGAGAAACATATGTACTCACCTTTGACGCATCTACTGGGGCTGGAGAAACTCGTACGATTATTGCGGGTATAGGTCTTAATGAAGCACCTTTTACTGCGGCGGTTGAAACAGTAACACTTACAGAAACCTTAACAACTTTTGAACTTACTCTTACAGCTGGTGGAATAGGAATTCCAAATAGTAGAGTATTATTTGATATGGGTGCAGAGACAGGAGTCGTTGTTATAGATAATGTTTCTCTAGTAGTAGGAGAAGCAGAAGAGCCTGCAGCTCCAAGTGTAGCAGCTCCTACACCACCAGAAAGAGATGCAGAAAATGTTTTTTCTTTATTTAGCGATGCTTACACAACACAAGAGAATACTGTATTTGGAGCTTTTGGAGTGGGAACACAAGATATAGAAACAATCCAGGTAGAAGGAAACGACACCCAAAAAATCACGATGAATCAACCATCTTCTGAGTTTTTACTAGTAGACTGGGGAGCACCTATAGATTTATCTTCACTTACATTTTTCCATATGGATTATTGGATAGATACAGATAATTCGGCGGGTCTTATTGCAAATCCAAAATGGTCTAATCACGTAGGTGACGCAGGTGAAACTTCGTCTTTTCAGTTAACAAATCCGGTAACAACATTTGGAGAGTGGGTATCACTAGATGTGCCATTATCTGACTTTACAGACGGAGATGCAACACAGCAAAGAGATGCACTTAGACAGTTTGTATTAACGCTTGCAGGAGCAAATACAGGTAATAGAACTATCTATATAGATAATTTGTATTTACATAATGAGACACTAAGTACAGATGAGCTTACAGAGACAGGCCTATCTGCTTTTCCTAATCCAACTACAAACGAATGGGTTCTTACTACAAACGCACCTACAAAAGAGATTGTTGTTTATGATGTTTTAGGCAAAAAAGTTATGTCTTTAGAGTCTGGAAATACAACGACAAGAATAGATGCTTCAGGATTAACTACAGGAATATATATAGCAAACGTAGTGACAGAGCAAGGTATACAGTCTATAAAGCTTATCAAGCAATAGGGTCAACCCTCTATTTTATTACTTTATTAATGCCAGCTGTTTCAGCTGGCATTTTTTGTTTCTCCTTATTTTGAGCATCATAAAAAAGTAAACGATTATCGGTTTTCACCTATTTTTTAATGAAGTAGGGTATATTTAAACTCTTTCTTCACAATTATTTTGGTTTGAGTGTAAACCTCGAGGTGTCTATGATCTCGAGGTTTTCTTTTGGTAGACGAAGTCTAATTGTTTTTTACTATCGTATCTTGGAATGAGATTTGTATATTACTCATAAACAACCATCTTATGTATAAACTATTTACAGTTTTGAGCCTAGCAGTTAGTTCTTTGTTATTAACGCAATGCAAGTCTGCCTCATCTATAGAAAATCAAGAAACAATGACCTTGTCTACACCTTCATTTGCTTCTGTAGCCGCTCATTATAATACGTATGTTGCCGGTGTGCAGGGTGGTGGTACGGGTATTGAGTTTTATATACCTACAGAGGTAGCTACAACAATTACAATGGAGAAAATCTTCTTTCGCGAAAGCGCAGGTAAAGTAATGAAATCTAATACAGGCTATGTTGCACGGTTTAGAACAGATAAAGGCTTAGATCAGGATGTTGTGATGTCTAATAATGCAAATGAAGAAGCTGTAAACACACCTCCAGTGGTAAATGATACATTTCCATTTAACCTTACAAATGATCAAGCAGGGCTTATCTATAAAGATAATGGGATTGTGAAGTACTGTATCTTGTCTAACATAAAGGAGCGCGACTCAAAAGCCTATCCACAACAACTACCAAGAGGAAATGGCTACTAGATACTAGGGTTAATTTCTGTATTTTTAGCCTATAAATTCCTTCCTCTTTGAGCGCTCTTAAAAATCTTTTTAAACACACGTTTATTTATGGCCTGGCAACAGTTTTGCCTAGAGTTCTCACGGCTCTATTAACGCGATTGTATACTGGTTACTTGCCAGATACAGATGCCTTTGGGGAGATGACTATTGTGTTTTCATATATAATGATTTTTAACGTGCTGCTTACTTATGGTATGGAGACAGCCTTTTTTAGATTTTTTAATGATGAAAGGCATACTAAAAAAACACTATCAACCTCTTTACTTGGTTTGCTAGGGTCTACCATTTTATTTGTTATTATAGCATTTACTGGGATAGATGCACTCTCAAGTATATCTGATGTTCCTGCGCAATACTGGAGATGGGTGATTTTAGTCATAGCGTTTGACACGCTTGCGGTAATACCCTTTGCATATATGCGAGCTCAAAATAAGAGTATGCGCTATGCACTTATAAAGTTACTTAACGTTATTATTTCTACAGGATTATCTGTGGTATTTCTTGTGTGGTTACCGCAGTTAGATAGTATAAACAGTTATTTACCCACAGATAAAATTGAGCTTGCATTTATTGCATTTTGTATACCTAGTTTTTTGATACTACTTATCGTGATAAAGCCCTATTTTACAAGATGGTCTTTTGATACGATTTTATTTAAAAGAATGCTTGCCTACGGTGCTCCCGTACTTATTGCGGGTCTTGCCTTTGCTGTAAATGAATCCTTTGATAAGATTTTATTAGAAAAGTTACTACCAGAAGATATTGCAGAGAGTGAAGTGGGTATTTATGGTGCGTGTTATAAACTTTCTATAGGGATGACGCTGTTTGCCACAGCTTTTAGAATAGGGATAGAGCCCTTCTTTTTTAGCGAGGCAAAAAATGAAAACGCACATTATATGTATGCCCAGATCACAAAGGCATTTGTGGTTCTTGGTGCCATTGCGCTATTTGTGTATGTAGTACTTGTAGATGTGGTGAAAGTAATCCTTCTAGACGACCCTGCTTACTGGGAGGCTATGAACATTGTGCCACTTATACTCGTTGCATACCTGTTTTTTGGAGTTTACCAAACGCTGTCTGTCTGGTATAAAGTAACAGATAAGACAAGATATGGCGCTTATATTTCGGTTGCAGGGGCATTACTTACCATAGTGATAAATGTCTTACTTATCCCAAAAATAGGATATCTAGCCAGTGCCATTGCTACTTGTGCAGTATACACCTTGATGATGGTCATATCATATATAATGGGCCGCAAACATTTAGCAATCCCTTATGATCTAAAAAATATACTTTTGTACCTCGTATTAAGTATCTCATTGTCTAGTCTATATTTTTATGGATTTAGAGATTACTTTGGCGTGGGTAGCTTGAGACTGTATCTTGTAGGAGCTGTAATGACCGTATTATTAATTGGTGTAATAAGCTTCCGCGAAAGAGAGCTGCTCTTGCGTATATTAAAAAGAAGATGAGTACGCTTTCGCGAAAGCGTAATTAAAAATAATAGTATCTCCGTACGAGAATAAGTTAGAAAGAAGAACAAATGAAAATAAAGGTTATAAATAAAAGTGCACACGCACTTCCTCACTATGAAACTATTGCTAGCGCAGGAATGGATTTGCGTGCAAATATCACAGAGGCTATCACGATAGGGCCGTTAGAAAGAGCTATTGTTCCTACGGGAATATTTATGGAGCTACCTGTAGGTGTAGAAGCACAAGTAAGACCACGTAGTGGCCTTGCTGCAAAAAAGGGTGTGACCGTGCTTAACGCTCCTGGAACGATAGATGCAGATTATAGAGGAGAAGTGGGGGTCATACTAGTAAACCTTTCTAATGAATCGTTTACTATTGAAAATGGCGAGCGCATTGCACAGATGGTGATCGCAAAGCACGAGCAGGGACAATGGGAAGAAGTGACAGAACTCTCAAGTACAGATCGTGGTGAAGGCGGTTTTGGGAGTACTGGGGTAAAATAGAACGCTATGAAGAAAATTTTAATTTTAATTACAATACTAATATCATTTAGCCTAAGTGCACAGTCTACGCCTGAGCAAATGATTGAGGACTTCTTTAGTGACTATCAGTCTAAAGGGGTTGGTCAAGCTATTGATAATATTTATGGAAGTAATCCTTGGATAAATAGTCAAACTGACGCAATAATTAACTTGAAAAATAAAATGAGTGACCTCACCGAAGAATACATAGGTAAATTTCACGGTAGAGATTTAATTACTAAGAAAGAATTTTCGGATAAATATGTGATTTATACCTATTTAGTGAGATATGATAGGCAACCCGTAAGGTTCACTTTTGAGTTTTACAAGCCTAGTAATGAATGGCGTATACATTCATTTAAATATAATGGGGATAAGTTTGAGTCTGAACTAGAGGAGTTAACTAGAATTTATAACCTAGATTTAGAAAATAAGAATTGATTTGCCCTAAAGATGGCATAAGTAAAATATAATTAACAACAGATGAAAATAATAGTACCAATGGCCGGTCTAGGCTCTAGATTGCGACCACATAGTTTAACCATACCAAAACCATTAATTCCCGTAGCTGGAGCGCCTATTGTGCACAGACTTGTACGAGATATTGCAAAGATCTTAAAGCAACCTATAGACGAGATTGCTTTTGTATTAGGAGACCCTACATTTTTTGGTGATGCTGTAATTGCACAACTTGAAGAGCTTGCGGAGAGTCTTGGAGCAAAGGCATCTATTTATCGCCAGGGAGCGCCATTAGGAACTGGTCACGCTATTATGAGTGCAGAGCCTTCTTTAAGTGGTCCTGCGGTAATAGCTTATGCAGATGCGCTTATACGCGCAGATCTGGAGCTAGATCCTGAGGCAGATAGTGTAATCTGGACTAAGAAAGTACCTAACCCTGAGGCTTACGGAGTTGTAAAACTTAATGAGAAAGATGAGATTGTAGAGCTTGTAGAGAAGCCAGAAACTTTTGTGTCTGACCAAGCGGTGATAGGTATATATTATTTTAAGGATGTAGCCGTTCTTAAAGAGAAGCTTCAAGAAGTTCTTGATGAAAACTTGATGAATGGAGGTGAGTACCAGATTAACGATGGTATAAAGAAAATGATGGCCGAAGGTCGTATTTTCAAAACTGGAACCGTAGATGAGTGGATGGATTGCGGTAATAAAGAAGTTGCCATAGATACTAATTCTAAGATGTTACAGTTCTTACACGATGAGAAGGAAGAGCAACTTATAGCCGACACTGTGGTTAATAAAAATTCAACTATTATTGAGCCTTGTTTTATAGGTGAAAACGTAGTTCTTAAAAATTGTACCATAGGTCCAGGCGTTGCGATAGGAGCTGGCACAACTATTGAAGATAGTACGATAAGCCACAGCTTAATCCAGCAAGATAGTGTGATAAAAAACGCACAGTGGACAGAAGCGATGATAGGTAATAAAGTACAATATAATGGAGAGCACACACGTGTAAGTCTAGGGGATTACACGGTGATGAAATAAGTTTTATATAATCATATTTAATGAAAAAAGGAATCTACATACTCATACTCACGATCGCTTTTACACTAGTAAAGGATCGTGCGTATGGGCAATTCTTAAAAGAAGCAAATCCCTTTGCAGATGAGAATGTAGATGACCTAGGTAATGTTTCAGACGATTTTCAGACATCTTTTTTTGAAGCATTAAAACAAAAGGGAATTGAGAATTATGAGCGTGCCATTATGGAGCTTAACAAGTGTATCTCAATGTCACCATCTAGTCATCCTATTTTATATTTTGAGCGAGGTAAAAATCACGTATTCTTAAAAAAGTATGATGAGGCTGCTTTAGATTTTAATAAATTTTTAGAACTCGAGCCAAATAATGAAGATGTACTAGAAGCACTATATGAAGTCTACTTCCAGCAGCGAGATTATGATGCTGCTGAGACTACAGTAAAAAATCTCATTAATTTTGACGTGCAGTATAAAGAAGATCTTGCACGTATTTATACAAGCACAAAAAGATATAACGAGGCGCTAGATCTTATAGATGAGCTTGATGAAGAAATAGGTACAGATATATATCGTGATAGATTAAAAAACAGATTGTATCTACTCTCTGGAGATACATCTAGGCAGGTAAAAGCTATAGAGAAAAATATAGCCTCAAACCCTAAAAGTGAAGCAGAGTATCTTAAACTCATATTGCTTTATAGCGAGCAAGGAAATACGCAAAAAGCGTATGAAACCGCTCTAGAACTTCAAAAGGTAAACCCTTATGCAGATGAGGTACACCTAGCTCTGTATAAGTTTAATCTCAATGATAATAAAATAGATGAGGCCATAAGCTCTATGCAAAAAGTACTGGAAAGTACTCGTATGAGTGCCGCAGCAAAGCATCGCGTGCTTAATGATTTTGTGTTATTTGTAAACGGTAACCCACAATATGAATCGCAGTTAGAAAAAGCCATTGCAGTTTTTGACACACAGGTGGGAGATTCTAATATTTATCAAGAACTAGCTTCTTATTACATTAAAAAAGGAAGTAAGGATAAGGCACTGCCATATTTAAAGAAAGCTTTACAGAGTGATCCAGAAAATCTTGAGCTTATTAAAAACACAAGTCTTTTACTTTTGGACTCTGGAAGCTTTAAAGATGCCGAAGAGATTGCTGCAAATGCACTAGACCTTTATCCATCACAGCCACTATTATACCTTACTTATGGAGTCGCACTTAATAATCAAGGTAAATTTAAAGCAGCCATAGATCAACTTGAACTAGGCGTAGATTATGTGATAGATGATGTAAAGATGGAAATAGATTTTTACCAGCAACTAGGCGATGCACATAAAGGGGACGGTAATGCTTCTACAGCAAGTAAATACTACAATAAAGTAGAACAATTAAAAGCGCAAGGATAATAATGAGAAAGCTTGTTTACATTATTTTATTAGTTGCTCTCGCAAGTTGTGGTGTAAAAAAAGCAGCGAGTACTAGTACTTCCGAAGATATCTCTGCAAAAAGACTTATTACTGAGTATTACAACAATGCACTCACTTATAAAACACTAGATGCACGTACCAAGATAAAGTACAGAGATAAAAAAGGATCAAAGCCTACGGTAACACTAACGATACGCATAGAAAAAGACAAAAAAATCTGGCTAAACGCGTCACTCATTGGTTTTTCTGGTGCTCGCGCCTTGATTACACCACAAAAGGTACAATTTTACGACAAGCTCAATAATCAATATTTTGATGGAGACTTTACATTTCTTAGTCAGTACTTAGGAGTTGATATAGATTTTTATCAGTTACAGCGATTGCTTACGGGACTAACTGTTTATGACCTAAGAGAGGGAAAGTATACTTTTAAAGAAACGCAAACGGGTTATGAGGTCACACCAAAAAAACAGCTCAAGGAGGCACTCATCTTCTTTGGGATTGCTAGTCAAAATTTTGTCACGCAAGAACAACGCATAGAGCAAACAGATGGTAACGGGACTTTAGATATTGCATACGGAAATTACAAAGAGGTAGGAGGTAAGACTTTTCCATTTTCGCTAGATATTCTTGCAGATGATGGTCGCAACCAGTCACAGGTACAAATCGAGTTTCGTGATATAGATTTAGATGGAGAGGTGCGTATGCCGTTTAGTATTCCTTCTGGATATGAAGAAATAAAGCTAGATGCAAAGAGATAGGCGCATATATATAGCTCTCCTGAGTGTTTTTATGATGCTCTTTTTTACGCAAGCGGCCTTTGGGCAGTCTGCAAAGCAAAAGCAGCTAGAACAGCGTCGTGAGGCTCTTAAAAGAGAAATGCGACAGTTGCAACGCTTACGCGAAACAAATAAGAAAAAAGAAATATCTATTCTCACCCAAGTAGAAGATCTGGACACCCAGATAAGACTACGCTCAGATCTCATACGAGTTACAAATAGTCAAGCCAACCTATTGTCAAGAGAGATTAATGAAAATCTCGTAAAGATGGAAAACCTCCGTAAGGAGCTCGCCATATTAAAAGAAGATTATGGTGAGATGATACGCAAGTCGTATAAAAGTAAGAGCGGGCAAAGCAAGGTGATGTTTTTACTCTCTAGTGAAGATTTTAAGCAAGCTTACAAGCGTGTACAGTATATGAAGCAGTATGCAAACTACCGCAAGAAGCAAGGTGAGCAAATCAAGGAACGCACAGTACTTATACAAGAGACTAATAAAAAACTAGTCAAGCAAAAAGCAGACAAAGAAACCCTCATTGCCGAAAATAGAACGGCAAAAAAGGAACTAGATAAAGAAAAGCAACGCCAGGACCTACTCATAAAAGAAATACGTAAAGAGTCTAGTACCTATATCGCTCAGATCAAAAAGAAACAAAAGGAGGCAGATCGCATAGACAGACAGATAGATAAGCTCATTGCAGAAGCTATTGCTGCTAGTAATAAAAAAGCAGGTAAATCTACAAGCAGTAAGACATTTGCCCTCACACCAGCAGAGGTTACACTTGCAAAAGAATTTTCTAGTAATAAAGGTAGACTCATATGGCCAGTAGAGCGTGGCCGCGTGGTAAGACCTTACGGTAAGTCTGCGCACCCTACCTTACCAGGGATTACTTTAAGCAATAGTGGTGTAGATATAGAAACCACAGAAAATGCTACCGTAAGAGCCATCTTTGAGGGAGAGGTAACTTCTATACAAGACGCAAAGGGAGCAAACATTGCTATCATCATAAGGCACGGTGATTATCTTACCACCTATTTTAATCTTAAAAATATTAAAGTAAAACTGGGTCAAAAAGTAACTCTTAAACAGCCACTAGGTGAAGTCTCTCGTAATGCATTTACAGGCAAGAGCATTCTTAAATTTAGGGTAAGTAAAAACCAGACCAAGCTCAACCCTACACAATGGATAAGTAGACGATAGCTGCTGGTTTACGCTTTCGCGAAAGCGCACTTCTAAATATCATTTGGCATTTTATTTATATTTTTTGTAATAAGCTTAACACAAGCGAGTTACATAAGTTTTAAATTTAGGGCTATGAAACATCTTAGCCTCTTGCTCTTAATTTTATGCGCTTCAATCATTAGTGCTCAAAACACCACAACCACGGCAGAACCTCGTTTTTCTCTAAACGCAATAGGTGCGCTACCTAGTAATGCAGGAGAACCCAATAAAGAATTTTATGATCAAACACGCACGCTACTTGTGGGGACATCTTTAGGTTATAAGTCTAGCTTACAGGGTGGGATATCAAGGTCACGTGTAGGTAATGACGAGGTGGTCGAGTTTCCTCTTATTTTTAGATATCAAGCCACAAAGGGTATAAGTGCATACCTGGGTGTACAAGGGCAAGTAGTGAGAGGACTTGACACCAGCGGGCTTATGTTTACAGAGTTTGTCCCTACTATGGGAATAGATGTGCAGTTTACACCAGAGTGGGATGCAGGTATTCAGTTTGTGGCACCTGTTTATCAAAACAAGGCTGCGCCTACAGTAAGCTACGAGCTATCGCACCCTATTAGATTAAGAACAGGTATAAAATTTTAGTGTTTTCTAAGCTTGTAAACTTTAGCACAACCATAACACTTTTTAATACAGTCTTATTACAATAGCCATCTCATTGTGAGTAATTTAGTGGTGAACTTAAAAAGAAAGATTATGAACTCGACAGAATTAGAAGGAAAGTGGAATCAAGTAAAAGGAGATTTTAAACAGAAATATGGTAAGCATTTTGATAATGATGACACCTTTGCAGATGGAAAGATGGATGAGGTTCTAGGCCGTATTCAAGAAAAAACAGGAAAAACAAAAGAGGCTATTAAAGAAGAAATAGAAAAATGGTAATAGCCCATAAATACAAATAAAAAAGCCTCCATAACGGAGGCTTTTTTATGTTATATAAATAATGCTTTGAGCTCTGTTGCTTCTGCAGGTTTCATCTTGCCTGCAAGCACCAGTGATAATTGTTTACGGCGTAAGGCTGCATCATAGCGCTGTTTCTCAAGATCAGATTCTGGTACAACTTGAGGTACTGGTACAGGCTGTCCTTGCTCATCTACTGCTACAAAGGTGTAAATCGCCTCGTTTGCTTGCGTTTTAAGGCCGCTCTCGCGATCTTCTATCCATACATCTATAATGACTTCCATAGATGTTTTAAATGCTCTAGAAATCTTTGCTTCTACAGTAACAACGCTCCCTAGAGCAATCATTCTATTAAAAGCTACGTGATTTACAGATGCTGTAACAACGATACGCCGTGAGTGACGTCTTGCAGCAATACTAGCTGCTCTATCCATACGAGCAAGTAGCTCACCTCCAAAAAGATTACCCAGTGGGTTAGTCTCACTTGGCAGTACAAGATCTGTAAGTATTGTTTTTGAGTCGCTTGGTGTGCGTGAATCCATAGATATTCAATTTTGGCGCAAAGGTACACCAAAGTAGAAAAGGGAAACAGTAAAATGTATAAAGAGTATTAATCGATACTTTGTACAAGTAACCAAGCATCTTGATTATCTGTCTTGCGTATTGCTCTAAGTTCTGAAAGCGCTTCTTGAGAGTGTGTAAAGCTTCCGTATACTACTTGATGCAGTCCATACTTGTTAGTCCCTATGGTACGAGCTTTATATCCTTTTTCTGTAAGCTGGTCTACACGCTTCTGCGCATTTTCTTCCATACGGAAAGCTCCCGCTACAATGTGATAATTTCCTGCAGGCTTTGTAAGTGACAGCTGTATAGCTGGTAAAGGATTAGGGATAACAAATGTCGCTTCTTGTATCTTATCTTCTAGCTGCTCTCTTGCTTGCTCTTGTGCCACATAATTATGCTCTTTTACATCTTGAACATAATTAAAGCTAGCCGCTCCAAGAACGCCAAAGGCGATAACCGCTGCTGCTGCATACTTAAGCCAAGAGTTACTTGCCTTACGTTCTGGTGTAAAAGCAATAGGTGTTGTCTCCTCAAGTGCAGTAACTTCTTCTTTATAAACTTCTCGCATAATCTCTGGCGAGGTAAAAGAAGATAGCCCAAAAGAATCTGTAAGATAGTTGAGGTGATATGATGGCTCAAACTGTAATCTACTCTCTGTGTCTAAAGATAGTGTACCTATGTTTGTAAGCGTTTGTGACTCTCCCTTATGCAGGTTGTCATAAAGAAAGCGCACGTAGGTTTTAATACGATTACTCGCCTCACTATGAGGAATCATCTCTGTCTTTGCAATATAGTTTGCCAGTAAACCATCACTGTCTGTAAGTTGCGCATTAAATGACAATTTCTTTTTAGGTGGATAAAAAGCGTGCGTAGTGGCGTGTATTTGCGCACTTTGGATTTGAGTCAAAAAAGCCCCAAAACCTGGTAATATTACACACTCATATCTGTATAAAAGGTCACTTATGTATTGGTCTAACTGCATAACTCAAAAATAGTCAAAATGTCTAGTCACGCAACAAGGCGAGATATATTTTATTAACAGATATAATAGTTGTTACTTAGTAGCCTCAATTTCAAGCATTAATGACAGAAAAAGAATTACTCGCACTTCTTACCTTACAATACACCCCAAATCTGGGTGATGGTTCTATAAAAAAACTGCTTCAGCACTTTGGTTCGGCTACGGCGGTTTTAGAACAGAAAAAGAGCACACTGCTTAAGATAGATGGCATAGGTGAGCATAAACTTAAAGCTTTTGGTAATGAGGAGTATCACGCTTTCGCGAAAGCGGAATTAAAATTCATACAAGATAACAACATAAACGTCTGTGCATTTACAGATGAGCAATACCCACAACGTCTCAAACACTGTCTAGATGGACCAGTGCTGCTATTTTCTAGAGGAAACATAAACTGGAATAATAGAAGAATTATAAGCATTGTAGGGACTAGAAAGATTACAACCTATGGCGAGCATTTTATAAAAAAGCTCATTAAAGATTTGGCTCCCTTAAATCCGCTTATTATCTCTGGTTTTGCTTATGGGGTAGATATTACCACACATAAAGCCTGTATTGAGCACGGATTGCAAAATGTAGGTGTACTGGCTCACGGGCTTAATCAAATTTACCCAAAGGTGCACGCTAAGTATATGAGCGATGTAGAGGCAAATGGCGGTTTTGTTACAGACTTCTGGAGTAAGAGCAGTTTTGTACATACTAACTTCTTACAGCGCAACCGTATTATTGCTGGGCTGTCTGAGGCTACTATCGTTATTGAGTCTGCAGAGAAGGGAGGTTCTCTTGTAACTGCAGACTTTGCAAATGGATATAATCGAGACGTGTTTGCAGTACCAGGCAGGGCAGAAGATAAGCAAAGCTTGGGATGCAATAATCTCATAAAACAGCAACGTGCAAACCTTATGACGAGTGCTGCAGATCTTATTTATTTACTGGACTGGAAACTAGAGCAAGAACAAGCTCCCGTGATCCAAAAACAACTTTTTGTAGAACTTACAGATGAAGAAAAACTGGTATGGCGCTTCTTAAAAGACAATGGCAAAGAGCTTATGGACATCATCGCTCTTAATTGTAAATTGCCTACTTACAAGATTGCAAGCATCTTATTACAAATGGAATTAAAAGGTGTGATAAGACCTCTCCCTGGGAAACTCTTTGAAATTATCTAGTAACATAATATATTTAAGTAGCTGATTTTGAGTTAATTGAATTTTTGGCACGTGGTTTGAATACTGTTAAGGGAATCCAAAAACAAACAGTATGAAAACGATCAAACATTTTATTGCAGTAGCGCTCGTCGCCATTTTGTTTACTTCGTGTTATACAGAGGCGATTGTAGAAGTAGATCCATATGTAGAGGTTAATAATGGACCTACACTTAATCAAGTATTAACAGATTATGAGATATGGTATGTAGATATAGATGCCTCATCTGGAAATATAGTAGTACCATTTTTACAAAAGGCATTTACAGTCTCTTTTAGAGGAGGAAATATTTTTGCAAATAATAACCTTTCTGGTTTAGGGTACAATGGAGCCGGGTTTGGGATAGATGTAGGTAGCTATGATACCTTTGGTTTTGAGCTAGATGCTTATCACGATTTAGACGGAGATTACACCTTTGATGTACGCCAGTTATCTGGTAATGAGATAGAATTATATCACCCGTCTACAGGAGCGAGATATATACTGGTAGGTTACCAGCGCAACACCTTTGACTATGACCTAGTGTTTTACAATAACATACACTACTTCTTACAAGAGTTTGAGGCTTGGGAAAAAATATATACAAGTCAAGAAGGTGAGATCAATCCTTTTGATAATGAGAACTACTTACAGTTTTTACCAGCAGGGGTTTCTGGCAACTTTAGAAGTTCTGAAGATGGTAATGGTACACCAGTAAATAATATATACTGGGACTATGATGGGATTTATGATGTAGATGATGTGCCTGGTGATTTTTACCAAAAAACTTTAACACTAGATTATAATTTTCCAGACAATGAGTTCTTTGACCTTACCGTTATAGATGACGAGACCATAGAGTTATATCAAGTAACTACAGGTACTACCTACCAGTTTAGAGGTAGAGGGTATATAGAGTTTAGAACCTCAGAAGATGGGAAGTCTAAAACCTTACCTAAGTTACGTAAGAAGACTTCAGAAATTAAAAAAGAAATAGAAGCGCTCAAGGCGAAAAAAGCAAAAGCGTTAAAATAAAAAGGAGCACTGTACAACCACAGTGTGACGCATAAAGATTTTTTGGTTGGTTATTTAGTTGGAAAACCCTTACCTAAGTGTTACTTAGCGTAAGGGTTTTCTGTTTTAAGAAAGCATTATTTCTATAGATATAATGCATAAAAATGAAGACTAATGTACTAGAAGATTATTATTGCCAAACTCCTCTTAACAAGAACTGAGTTAATAAATAAATCTGCTTAAACGACGCTCAGTGCAAGCTTTTACGCAATTTTTTTACGCTTTTGCGAAAGCGTGATCCTTCTCAATTATTTGTATATTTAATTATCATTTAAAAAACAAGAAAAGAGGCTCTTTCGCAAGGCTTGTACTGAGCTTGCCGAAGTATGCCCCACGCTTTATGTAGTGACCTGTTAATTACCATTTTGAGCAACATAGCTAAGCCAAAAACTTAGTTCACTAATTCAAGGTTGATAAATGAACTTAAACATCTGAATTTTATAATTCACAATTGAAGTCAACTATGAAAAAACTTTCCTTTTTAATAATCTTAGTTATTGTTTTGAGCTGTAAGTCAGGTCAAACTGCGGTAATACAAAATGACGGAAAATATGGACTCATTAATAGAACTGGAGAAGTCATTGTTTCCCCAGCATATGATTACATAATAAAGAGTCGCAGCACTAATCTCTTTATGGTTCAAAAAGACAAAAAATATGGTTTCATAAATAAGAAAGGGGAAATTATCATATCAATGATTTATGATGATGCTAGTCCCTTTTACGAAAGATTGGCAGCAGTTAAAAAAGATAATAAATATGGTTTTATTAACTCTAGGGGTAAAATAAAAATACAATTCAAATTTGATGATGTTTTTTTGGGTTTCTCAAATGGACTTTCTGATGTTACAGTAAACGATAGTTGCGGATATATAAATAAACGTGGAAAGGTTATAATACCTCTCAAATACGAAACTTGTTATCCTTTTCAATCGGAAGTAGCGTTAATTCATACTTTTGAAGACCCAAGTTTAATGTTAATTGACAAAAAAGGTAGAATATATAGATATTATAAAAATGTTGTGACTAATCAAAAATTATGGGCTACACATAATTCATATCCAAAACATTTTAAAACCAATACAGGACGAGGAAGTATAAATAAAAAGGGAGATACTATAATTCCCCCACTTTATAGTTCTATTGGGTATTGCCAAGAAAAAAGGTCAATTGTGAAACGGAATGGTAAATGGGGATTCTATAACGACATTGGAGAAATGATTTTAAAACCCACTTTTAACGATTTATGGCATTTTACTCAAGGTTTAGCTAAATTCAAACTAAATGGACTTTGGGGTTATGTTAAGAAAAACGGAGAGATAGCAATTGAACCCAAATTTGAAAGTGCTGGAGAATTCAGAAACGGACTTGCTTATGTTAAGATAAATGGCTTATACGGTTACATTAACAAGAAAGGAAAAATAATAATTGAACCAAAATTCGAGAAGGCATCGTACTTTGAGTAAAAAACGTAGGCAACAAGAACTGAGTTAATAAACAACAATTATTTCAATGTATTTCTAGTTTAATTTATGTCATAACATAACCTCTTTAGTATAGATATAATGCATAAAAATTAAGACTAATGTACTAGAAGATTATTATTGCCAAACTCCTCTTAACAATACTGTATAAACACCTACTTTTTTGTAAATTGACTACACAATAAAAACACTAACTAAAAATTATAATTATGGGATTATTTTCATTTATTAAAAATGCCGGAGCAAAAGTATTCGGAATAGGGAAAACAGAAGAAGAAGAGGCGGCAGAAGCAGCAGCAGTTGCAGAAGAAAAGATTGCAATGGAAAATGCAAAGGCTGCAAGCAATATGGCAGAAACTATTAGTGACCTTGGTCTAGATGTAGATGATCTAGATATATCTATAGATGGTGATGTTGCTGTTGTTGCAGGTAGTGCACACGATCAAGCTACTAAAGAAAAGGTAATCCTTGTAGTAGGAAACTCTACAGGAATTGCAACGGTAGACGATAGACTTACTGTAGAGAACCCAGAGCCAGAAGCTCGTTTCTACACCGTAGAAAAAGGAGATTCTTTAAGTAAGATCTCAAAAGCGATGTACGGAGACCCAATGAAGTACCCACAAATCTTTGAAGCAAATAAACCTATGCTTAAAGATGTAGATTTAATTTATCCAGGTCAAGTATTACGTATTCCTCACTTAGAGAAATAAAAGAAAGCGCTCAAGCGCGATTATAGACTAATTAAAAGAACAAATATGAAGGGCGATAGTCTGGAATGTTTGTTCTTTTTTTATGTAATAAATTCATCTAGTTTAGTGAACCAAAAACGTTCAGAAGCTCTTTACTCATATTCATTAAAACTAACACCCAGAATACGACGGCGAGCCCTGCAAAGAGTTTTGCTTTGCCCAGGTGAGTATTATGAGGTTCTTTTCGAGCCTTGACGTATTTTATAATTGTAAAGACACTGGAAACAATAAATATTGCCGTGGCAAAACCTGTTAAAAAATCAGGTAAGTCATTACTTGATTTAATAACTCTGTTTAATATAAAATATACTAGAAAAGACACAACCATCATAAGCCCGTAGTAAGTGGCTTCTTTTGCATTTTGGTCGGTGAGATCTCTTTTAAGCATAAGGATTATCTATAAAAACTCATCTCGTCTATGAAGGTGTAAACTTCTGGAGGAAGTAGTGGTCGTATGTTTTTATCCTGCTTAATCGCCTTACGTATCATTGTAGATGAAATCTCCATTATAGGAGCGTCTACTTGGTGAATCTTTGGGTGATTATCAAACTGTGTTTCAACCGTACCTTCAGAGATTCTAGGATATACATAGATGTCGTGACGCTCCAAAATAACTTCATAGTTTTTCCACTTATGAAGGCTTTTAAGGTTATCCTCACCCATTATTAAACAAAACTCGTGCTGAGGATACTTTTCTTCTAGATGAGCTAGCGTGTATACCGTATAGTTAGGCTGTGGTAAGTCAAACTCAATATTACTTGGCTCGATTTTGTCATAATGCTCTACAGCCTCCATTACCATCTGGTAACGATGGTGATTGTTAAGAAGACTACTCTTCTTCTTAAAAGGGTTGTGAGGCGTGATAACCATCCAGATTTTATCTAGATCACTATACTCTGCCATATGATTTGCAATAGCAAGATGCCCTATGTGTATAGGGTTAAAAGTTCCAAAGTATAGACCTATTTTCAAGGGATAGTAAGTTTTGAGTTATTTCTTTTGGAGCGGGTTTGTGTCAAAGGCAATTCCGTCCCAACCGTATTTGATAAAATTTCTAATATTTTGGTGATCTGTACCCTCTGGGTTTTGTAGCACATCTTCTCTGTAATATTCGCCAAAACACTGTAGCGTGTCACTTTTACTTAGTCCTTGCTCTTGTGCAAATGCAAACAGCTTACAAGAGCCATTGTTCTCACCTGCGTCATTATGAATGTCACCATTCTTAAAAGAGCTAGGCGTAAAAGTATATAGCGCTTCTATAACAGACATTGTATCTGTAAACTCAATCTCGGTGGGTGTGCTAGTAAGTTTAGTTTTAAAATCTTGTAATGTCATTGCCCTATTATTTTACAAAATCAGTGACGAGTGCTACAGCCTCCTTAAGTGCCTTTTCTAGATTATCATTAAGAATAATATGATCAAATTGTGGTGCCGTAGCAAGCTCTACAGAAGCTTTTGCAACGCGCATATTGATTTTATCTTCACTTTCTGTACTACGTTTTTTAAGACGTATTTTGAGCTCGTCTACACTAGGTGGTTTTACAAAAACGGCAAGCGTCTTATCTGGAAATTTTTTCTTTATGCGTAAACCGCCTACTACGTCTATATCAAATATAACGTGCTTACCCATCGCCCAGATACGTTGTACTTCCTTCCAAAGTGTGCCGTAAAAGTTGTCACGATAGACCTCTTCCCATTCTAGAAAGTCGTCTGCTTTGATATGATTTTTAAACTCCTTAAGAGAGATAAAGTAATAATCTGTGCCGTGTACTTCAGTCCCGCGAGGTTCTCTACTAGTCGCAGAGATACTAAACTCGAGATTGAGCTCTGGTTGACCCAGGAGATGTCTTACAATTGTTGTTTTTCCACTACCAGAAGGCGCCGAAAAAACAATGAGTTTCCCCGTGTGATTTAGTTCTTGTGCGTCAGGTTGTTTTCCCATTAGAGTACGTTTAATACTTGCTCTTTTATTTTTTCTAGCTCATCCTTCATTTGCACCACTAGCTGTTGCATAGGTGCATAATTAGATTTTGAGCCTATGGTATTAATCTCACGACCTATTTCTTGACCTATAAAGCCTAGCTTTTTACCGTTAGAGTTATCAGATTCTAGCGCTTCTGTAAAGTAATCTAGGTGATTTTTAAGACGTACCTTTTCTTCTGTGATGTCGTATTTCTCTAGGTAATAAATAAGCTCTTGCTCAAACCTATTTTCGTCAAGATTAACCTTGAGATCTGCAACGGCCTTTTCTAGACGCACTTTTACATCTGCAAGACGATCTTTATCAAGAGTGATAACTTCATCTAGTAAACGCTGTAGATTTTTAATGCGCAGTTCAAACTCAGTCTTGAGAGAGTTACCCTCATCTAGTCTGTAAGCGTTTATCTCCTTAAGCGCACCTTCTAGATTAGTTACAATGGCTTTGTACTCATTTTCATCCAGTTCTTCACGCTCAGTTTTGAGAGCATCTGGAAGCCTTACAGCCATTTTAAGTAGCTCTATCTCGCTAGGCTCACCAGCAACAGCGTTTGACAGCTGTTTCATATACGTGTTTACAACAGATTCATTAATCGCTGTATTGGTGTTTTCGCCAGTGCTTTCTATGTAGAGACCTACATCTATCTTACCACGTTCTAGAGCTTTTGCCACCATATTGCGTAGTGCGAGTTCTTTCTCACGATAGGTAGAAGGGATACGTGCATTGAGATCAAGGTTTTTGCTGTTAAGCGATTTGATCTCGATAGTAATCTTTTTTCCGGGAAGCTGTACGACACTCTTCCCAAAACCAGTCATTGATTTTATCATAGCGCAAAGATAATGGTTCAGTAAGTAATGAAAAATTAAGAATGCCTGTGGTTTTTTACGCTTTCGCGAAAGCGTAATCACATCCTATTTTACTTTTTCTTGCATATAAGAGCGCACCTGGTAGTTAGCCAGCACAACATATGCTACTAATGCTATATAACCGCCGTATGCAGCATAAGGGCTTTCTAAAAAGAGAAGACAACTACAAATTGCAAAAAGTGCAATGGTGCCTATCCCATACTTTTGAGCAAGAAAGGAGTATGCTTTATCCCAAGTGGCTTGATCTCTCATCCACCATTCTGGAGCTTTTGACAAGAAAGGATTACCCAGCGATGGCGGAAAGTAACGTGTATTTATAAATAATGCCAGACTTATGAGTGCTGGGGCAAATGTTGTAAGGAGTGCAGGGAAGTTCATTAATCTAATTTACGTAACCAAATATTTCTATACCCTACACCACTCATATCTCCGTGATCTTGTAATATTATAGGACCGTCACCGTGAGCATTGTTTTTTGGGTAACCTATATACTCTGTACTACCTTGTATCTCATAGTGATCTTGTATGAGTACACCATTTAAAAATACGGTGATTGTAGCAGCTTTTGTCTTTTTACCTGCAGCATTAAACGCTGGCGCGTGGAAGACAATGTCATAGCTGTTCCACTCTCCAGTAGGTTTTGCAGCCATAACGTCTGGAGCTTTTTGCTTATAAATAGAGCCTACCATACCGTTTACATAGGTGTCATTGTCATTGTTATTTAAGATTTGTACTTCGTATAAGCCTTGAAAAAACACACCACTATTACTTCTGTTTTGGTTAGTCTGAGTATTGTTTGGGTCACTGCGCCATTCTAGGTGTAATTGCACACTCCCGAAGTCTTCTTTGGTCACAATATCTCCCGTTTTATCCTTTACGGTCATACTGCCGTCTTGATTAATCGTCCACTTAGGAGCGCCGCCGTCGTTTTTACTTTTCCAAGCGTTGAGGTTTGTGCCGTCAAACAATACTACAGCATCACTAGGGATACCGGTCTGCCCGTTTATGGCAACCTTTGCAGGTTTTGGACCCCATACTTCTGTTTGTTCTGGTTTTGTAGGTTCGTCACCCACATTTCCTGAGCCACACGATGTAATGGTTAGTGCTGTTGCGATAATTCCTAAATGGTATAATTTCATAATCTATAATTCTTTTATTGTAATGTTGCGGTACCATACTTTATCTCCGTGATCTTGGAGACCTATGTGACCTTCTTGATATTTACCAAAGCCTTTCCAGTCTGCAAACTTAGTCTTTGCAACCATAGCATCCCACTCTTCACCGTTTACGGGGAAGGAGTATGCTTCTTTACCGTTAAGGCTTACTTTACCTAGGTTGCTATCGTGATTGATATAAAGCGTTACTTTATTCCACTCACCCGCGGGATTGATCATACCGTTTGCAGGTTTTATCATATCATAAAGTGATCCTGCTTTGTGCGTTCCATTTGCCACCTTTGCATCTGGATGACGCTCGTCATCTAGAACTTGTATCTCTGGGCCAGTTTCATAAGCTTCTTTAAATTCTGGCGATTCTTTTACACCCCAAAAGATGCCACTGTTACCACCTTCAGAAACTTTCCACTCTAGATTGAGTTCAAAGTTTTTATAGGTGTTTTTTGTAATGATGTTTTTACCACCTTCTTCCCCAGGTGTAAATGCCATTGCTCCATCTTCTATGGTCCAGTTGTCGTGCATACCGTCTGTACCATAACCTTTCCAAGCGTTGAGGTTAGAGCCGTCAAAAAGAACAACTTTATCACTAGGCTCGGCAATTTTTTTGCCGCCTATAGAGAAGGTATTACCTTCTCCACTCCTAATGTCTACAACCGTGGTTTTAGTTTCGTTTTTACAAGCAAATGCCATTAAAGCCACTGCTGCGATATAGAATGTTCTTTTCATAATTGTGTTTTAAAGTCCCAATATCTTCTTTAACTGCTCCTTGTCGATATCTTCTCCAGCAAAATCATCAAAGCGTTTTTGTGTTGCCTCAATAATATGTGAAGCGATAAAAGGTGCGCCTTCTCTAGCTCCTTGCTCAGGACTTTTTACACAACATTCCCACTCCATCACTGCCCAAACGTCACAACCGTATTCTGTGAGTTTTGTAAAAATGGTTTTAAAGTCTATCTGTCCATCTCCCGGAGAGCGGTAACGCCCAGCGCGATCTTGCCAGTCACTATAACCGCCAAAGGTACCACGCTTCCCATCTGGTTTAAACTCAGAATCTTTTACGTGAAAGGCCTTTATAAACTCGTGATAGTGGTCTATATATGCGATATAATCGAGTTGCTGTAATACAAAGTGACTTGGGTCATATAAAATATTACAACGCTTGTGATTACCTGTAGCTTCTAGAAAACGCTCAAAAGTCACACCATCGTGTAAATCTTCACCAGGGTGAATCTCATAAGCCACGTCTACACCACACTCATCATAAGTATTGAGTATAGGTAACCAACGTTTTGCAAGCTCCTCAAACCCCATCTCAACAAGTCCTGCAGGACGTTGTGGCCAAGGGTGCATTGTATGCCAAAGCAGCGAACCACTAAACGTGGCACTCACATCAAGACCAAGATGTTTACTTGCGTGTGCAGCGCTTATTACTTGCTTACGAGCCCACTCAGTACGCTTCTTTGGGTTGTTTTTACAATCGTCTGGAGCAAAGTTGTCAAACATCAAATCGTATGCAGGATGTACTGCAACTAGTTGCCCTTGTAGGTGTGTAGAGAGCTCTGTAATCTCAAGCCCATAGTCATTTACTTTACCCCTAAGCTCATCACAGTAAGTTTTACTCTCTCCAGCTGTGGTGAGGTCAATTAATCGGTTTTCCCAAGTTGGGATTTGTATTCCTTTATACCCAAGGTCTGCTGCCCATTTGCACAATCCGTCTAGCGAATTAAATGGTGCTTTGTCATCCATAAACTGGGCGAGAAATACTGCGGGTCCTTTTATTGTTTTCATTGGATATATTTTTTTCATTCCCGCCAAGGCGAGAATCTTTTCAGTTGTTGTTTTTTACGCTTTCGCGAAAGCGTACTCATCTTTAAGTAAAAACATTCTATTTTGAGACTTCCGCCTTCGCGGAAGTGGACAAGCTTATAAGTTTACCCACACATTCCCATCACGATGAGATTGCACGGCTTTCTCTATAAAATTCATTCCTCGTACACCATCTGTCATACCCGGAAACTCGCCCGAATTGTAGTCTTCTCCACGTATTACCTTTGCAACACCTTTATAGATGTTACCCATCGCGTCAAAAATTCCTTCTGGGTGTCCCGGAGGTAGTTTTGTGCCGTCTAGCGATAGCGCACTGTTATAAGCGTGGCCAGGTTTGAGCACGCGCATAGGTTGACCATCTTCTAGTAAATAAAGATAGTTAGGGTTTTCTTGCTCCCACTTAAGGCCTGCTTTTGTACCATAAATAGCTACGGTAAAGTTGTTCTCTTCTCCAGTTGCTATTTGGCTTGATCGTAGTACACCTTTTGTGTATTCATCTAGGCGTAGTAACACGGTGCCGTCTATATCCATCTCATTATCTTCATACAGATGGTTGAGGTCTGCAAGTACAGATTTAATTTTTTTGCCAGTCACAAATTCTAGCATCTGGTAGGCGTGAACGCCTATATCACCAAGACAGCAAGAAATTCCAGATTTTTCAGGCATTAAACGCCAGGTGCTATTGCGTTGCTCCTTGTCGTGTATGAGGTTATTAATCCAGCCTTGGTAATACTGAGCGTCTACTTTTTGTATCTCGCCTAGTTCTCCATTTGCTATCATTTCCCTCATTTGGCGAACCATAGGGTAGCCTGTGTAGGTATGCGTAAGTCCAAAGACGTTACCATTCTTCTTTTGAATAGCTTCAAGCTCTAGCGCCTCTGCGTGCGTCATTGTCATAGGCTTCTCACAAATCACGTTAAAGCCAGCTTCTAGCAGCTGCTTTGCCATCGGGAAGTGTAAGAAGTTAGGTGTAAGTATAGATACCACTTGCATACGCTGGTCTGCTGGGAGTGCTGTTTCCTTTTGTACAAGCTCTGTAAGATCTTTATAAATACGATCTGTCGGGATGCCTATTTGCGTAGCAAAGTCTTTGCTTACCTCAATATCTGGGTTAAAAGAACCACCTACTAGCTGGTATGCGTCAAACATACTTGCCGCCACGCGGTGTAACACACCTATTAAACTATCACCGCCGCCACCTAAGACGCCCCATCTTATTTTATTGCTCATTGTGTTGTGTTTTTTTTTTTAATGAAATAGTAAATGATAAGATCTACTCCGTATATTCTATTTTTTCACTCTTAAATAACAGTGCAAAAATCACAAATACTGCTGCTGCAAAAATTGCTGGGAATACCCATACTGAGTTCCAGTCGTGACCTTCACCTACAATATTTGCATCTGTTATTTTTCCTGCTACATAAAAACCTACCAGCATCCCTACACCGTAAGTAGCAAGTGTGATAAGTCCTTGAGCGGCACTTTTAATTTTTGGTCCAGCTTTACTGTCCGTATAAATCTGTCCAGACACAAAGAAAAAGTCATAGCAAATACCGTGTAAAACAATACCTGTAATAATCATAAAGAAAAGGTCTCCAGTATTACCATAAGCAAACAGTAGGTAGCGCAATGTCCAAGCGAGCATCCCTACAAGGATCGTTTTCTTAAACCCAAATTTCTTAAAGAAGAAAGGAAGTAATAACATAAAGACTACCTCAGATACTTGACCTATAGAAGCAAGGGCTGTAGACTTTTCTACACCAGATTCCGTTAGGAACGGACTTAAATTTTGATAATAAAAAGCAAGTGGAATACAAATAAGTACCGAAGAAAGGAAAAACACTAAGAAGTTTCTATCCTTAAGTAAATCTAAAGCTTCAAGACCTAAAATATCTTTAATTGCAACTTTCTCTCCTTTTGCGCTTGGTGGTGTTTTAGGAAGTGTAAAACTAAAAACTCCTAGTACTGCAGAAGCAATAGCAGTCATTACAAAAGTGTTTTTAAGTAAACCTGCAGCGATAGACTCTTGAGAGTCCCATCCAAAAGCAAAACTTATTAGTAGTCCTGCCACAATCCAACCGATGGTTCCCCATACACGAATGAATGGAAAGTCCTTTGATGGATCTTTCATCTGGTTAAACGCAACTGAGTTTACTAGCGCCAGTGTAGGCATATAAGCAATCATATACCCCAAAACATATGGATAAAACACAGCTGAGTCTGTTGCTTGTGACATTAAATACATAAGTACGGCACCTATAATATGCAACACTCCCAGAATGCGCTCTGCATTAAAAAATCGATCTGCAATAAGACCTATAATAAATGGAGCTATAATAGCTCCCCAAGATTGTGTAGAAAATGCTGCTGCAATTTCTCCTCCTTCGGCGCTTAGGTTATTACCCATAAATGTACCTAAGGTTACAAACCAGCCTCCCCAGATAAAAAACTCGAGAAACATCATAAAGGATAATTGAAACTTAGTCGTTGATTTCATAGTGCTTATTTAAGTTTGTCTATTGATTTTTGAACTAGTGCTTTAGTAAGAGCGATACCTTCTTTTGGATCTTCTAGTGGTCCTTCATACTCTGTACCCACATATCCTTCAAAACCACTATCGGCAACGATTTGCATTAATCGTTGATAGTCTAATTTTGTCTCATTACCATTTTCATCAAAGTTATATGACTTTGCAGACACTCCCTTTGCATATGGCATCATTTCTTCTATTCCTTTATAGGTATCATATTCTAAAACACAAGGAGCACTCCAGCGTTCTCCTCCTTCACGTTTTACACAAAAGTTTCCAAAATCAGGTAAGACACCTACCGTTTCCATATTAACCTCTTTCATCACAGCAACAAGTTTTTCTCCATCGCTAGACCAGCCTCCGTGGTTTTCTATAATTACGTTTACACCTACTTCTTTACCGTAAGCCCCTAGCTCTTTAAGAGAAGCTACAGATAGTGCGTGCCATTTTACAGGGTCTAGCTCTCCAAAGAGATTTGCCCTTACCGAGTGTGCTCCCATAAGTTTTGCTGCATCCATCCATATTTTGTGATTTGCAATAGCTTCTTCTAGTTTTTTAGGATCTGGATCTGCTAGTTCACCAGCGTGATCCACCATAATAAGAACGTTGTCTATTCCTGCAGCAGTTGCCTTAGCATTAAGGTCTTTTGCAAGTTTCATTACACGTTCTTTATAGTCTGTCCCTACTTCAGCAACAGATGGATATAGTTGTGTCACATATTCTACTCCTGTAAAACCAAGGTCTTTGGCAATTTGTGGGAATTCCATCGGGTCCATAGTACCCTCTTGAAACGGTTTGTGAAGAGACCATTGAGCGAGGGAATGTTTGTAAGAGGGCATATTTTCTTTAGAAACTTCTTTTTCCGCTTTCGCGAAAGCGGAATTCTCCTCTTTTTTTACCTCCTCTTTACAAGAAATAAGTACAAAAGCGCATAAAAGAGCGCCTAACAAATAATTTTTCATAAGATGAATTTTAAATAAGACTAGAACTATAACGTTTTCGCCTGTCATTTACTGTTAAATATAGGGTTTGACTAAGGTAGTCTTTTTTAGATATTCACAAAAAACAACTTAAAATTTATATATTTGGTAACCTATATCCCAATAAATTTTCATTAATACATTTTATGGTGAATACAGCTAACGAAAACGAAATGTACGACGCAATTGTCGTAGGCTCAGGAATCTCTGGTGGATGGGCAGCAAAAGAACTATGTGAAAACGGTATGAAAACGCTCGTATTAGAGCGCGGTCGTATGGTAAAGCATATAGATGACTACCCTACAATGCACAATGACCCTTGGGACAATAAATTTAAAGGTAATAACTCACGTGAAGTGGAGGCTAGATATGAAAAACAAGCCCGTACGGGATATGTTCATAAGGCAGATAGTCGTCACTTTTTTGTAGATGATATTGATCATCCTTATAATGAGACAAAACGCTTTGACTGGATACGTGGGTATCACGTAGGCGGTCGTTCTATTATGTGGGGTAGACAGAGTTATAGACTGTCTGATATAGATTTTGAAGCAAATAAAAAAGAAGGCATTGCTGTAGACTGGCCTGTACGTTATAAAGATATCTCACCTTGGTATGATAAGGTAGAGGAGTATATCTCTGTATCTGGAGAAAAGTTAGGTCTAGAGGTACTACCAGACGGAAAGTTTTCACCACCTATGGAGCTTAACTGTGTAGAAGAGGTTCTTAAAAAGAATATGGCCGAAAATTATAAAGATGGTCGTCTTCTTACTATAGGGCGTGTTGCACATATTACAGGAGCAAAGACCTATGATGGTCGTTCTGCTTGCCAGTTTAGAAATCGCTGTGTGAGAGGATGTCCTTTTGGAGGGTACTTCTCAAGTAACTCATCTACGCTACCAGCTGCAGAGCGTACAGGAAATATGACGTTACGTCCGTTTTCTATCGTAACAGAAGTAATGTATGATGATGCTACAGGTAAAGCTACTGGGGTAAAAGTGGTAGATCAAGAGACAAATGAAAAATTAGAGTTTAAATCTAAAGTTGTTTTCCTTTGTGCATCTGCCATAGGATCTACAAGCATACTTATGCAATCTAAGAGTGAGCGCTTCCCTAACGGTATGGGTAATGACTCTGGAGAGCTTGGACATAACTTAATGGATCACCACTTTAAAGCAGGAGCAACTGCAAAATGGGATGGAGATCTAGATAAATATTATAAAGGACGCCGTCCTAACGGGATTTACATTCCTCGTTTTAGAAACATAGGCGGAGTAACAGATCAAAAAACCTTTAAGCGTGGATACGGTTATCAAGGTGGTGCAGGTCGTGGTGATTACCAACCACAAATTGCCGAAGCAGGATATGGCGCAAAGCTTAAAGAAGAGATTCAAAAACCAGGAGGATGGACTATAGGTCTTATGGGCTTTGGAGAGTGTCTTCCTTACCACGAGAATAAAATGACCCTAGATTATAATGATCTTGATAAATGGGGACTGCCTAAGGTAAACTTTGACGCAGAGTGGAAAGAAAACGAGTGGGAAATGCGTAAGGATATGATTGCAAGTGCAAAAGATATGCTTAAAAATGCCGGCTTTAAAGATATCCAGACTATGGATGACCCAAGTGCTCCAGGTAACGGTATACACGAGATGGGTACAGCACGTATGGGACGTGATCCAAAAACATCTGTATGTAATGGTAATAACCAGCTACACGCAGTACCTAATGTATATGTGACAGATGGAGCATTTATGACCTCTGCAAGTTGTGTAAACCCATCACTTACCTATATGGCTTTTAGTGCACGTGCTGCAAATCACGCTGCCGCTCAAATTAAAAAAGAAGCATAAGATGAAAAGAAGACAATTAATAAAGAACTTAGGATTAGGTGGAGTGGCACTCGTTGCAACACCTACATTATTAAGCCTACTACAAAGCTGTAAAGCAGACGGGCCAGTGTTTGAACCTGTGTTTATTAATAACTCACAAGGTAAAGCGCTTCGTCATATTGTAGATCTTATTATCCCATCAGATGAGGCAATACCAGGAGCTGTAGATGTAGGTGCGCATAAGTTTATAGATATGTACTGGAATGAGGTGATACCTCTAGAAGATCAAACGCATATTAAAGCTGGTTTTGATGCACTTGCAAATAGATTGCAAGATGCAACAGGTAAAACTTTTGATGATGCAGAGGCCGAAGATTACGACAAGCTTCTAGCCAAATATCTAAATGCTTCAAAAGAACAAGAAGAAGTATTTAATAAAAGTCTAGGAGAGTATTACCAAGCATACCAGAGAGACAAGACGGTAAAGGTAGATCCAGATGCTGGCGCTTTTAGTTTACTGCAAAACGTAAGAGGTATGACTATCTGGGGTTGGAAACAGTCTGAAGAGATAGGAGAAAACGTACTTGCTTATGAGCCTATTCCGGGACAACAAATAGGTTGCTTACCAGTAGAGGAAGCAACAGGAGGAAAAGCATACTCACTGTAATTATATGGAAAGAAGAAAATTTATACAAAAAGGAGCTCTCACGGGTTCCTTTTTAGGTTTAGGGATCGCAGGTATACACGCGATGAATAATGTTGTGAGAGATTCCGCTTTCGCGAAAGCGGACACAGAACCACACACTTTTAATCTCAATTATGCCCCGCACATAGGAATGTTTAAAGAGCTCGCTGGCGAAAATGTTATCAATCAGCTCAACTTTATGGCAGATCAAGGCTTTACCGCCTTTGAAGATAATGAGATGCGCAGCCGCCCCATTGCCGAACAAGAAGCAATGGCAGAGGTGATGCGTAGGCGTGGTCTTACTATGGGCGTTTTTGTGGCTCATAAAATACACTGGACAAAGCCAAACCTAGCGAGCGGAAATCAAGAATGGCGGGACGAGTTTCTGGCAGATATTAAGAGCTCTATTGAGGTAGCAAAACGTGTAAATGCAAAATGGATGACTGTGGTACCTGGTCACGTAGACTTGCGTCAGAATATTGATTTTCAGACCGCAAACGTAGTAGAGAGCCTTAGACAAGCAAGCGCCTTACTAGAACCGCACGGCATTGTGATGGTGCTGGAGCCACTCAATTTTAGAAACCACCCAGGACTATTTTTATCTAAGTCACCACAAGCATATCAAATCTGTAAAGCTGTAAACAGTCCGTCGTGCAAGATTCTTTTTGACATCTACCATCAGCAAATTCAAGAAGGAAATTTAATTCCAAACATAGAACAATGTTGGGACGAGATTGCTTACTTCCAGATAGGAGATAACCCTGGTCGTAATGAGCCTACTTCTGGAGAGATTAACTACAAAAATGTATTTAAATATATACACAGTCGTGGTTTCAAAGGAGTCTTAGGAATGGAACACGGTAATAGTATAGAAGGAAAAGAGGGTGAGCAGCGTGTGATAGATGCGTATGTGGAGAGTGATAGGTTTTTGTAAATCTGTATTTTTAATAATAATACAATCAGGATCTCTTCGTTTGATAACGGAGTGTGTAGGATTTACTACTTTTACTCAAAACCCTAGCAAATGAGTTCATCTTTTGAAAAATACCAGAAAAGACGATTAATTACTTCCTATTTTTCGGTGGTGATTAGCATCGCTTTGGTACTATTTCTATTAGGTATATTGGGACTACTCGTGCTTAACACGAAAAAGGTAGCAGATTATTTTAAGGAGACCATTGCTGTAGGTGTTTACTTTAAAGATGCTGCAAAAGACGTGGAGATGAAACAGCTAGAGAAAACACTTTCTCTAGCAGCGTACACAAAATCTATAAAATTTGTTTCAAAAGAAGAGGCTGCGGCATCTCATAGTGAAGCCCTGGGAGAAAACTTTGTAGATTACCTTGGCGAGAACCCGCTTCAAAATAGCATAGACTTATACCTCAATGCAGATTATGTATCTGCAGAGAAGGTAGAAGAAATAGCAAATGAGATCGCATCAAAAGACTTTGTAGAAGAAGTAACTTATGATAAACCTCTCATATCATTGCTTAATGATAATATCAAAAAAATAAGCCTGTGGATACTTATTATCTCTGGCATATTTACGTTTATCGCAGTACTGCTTATCAATAGCTCTATACGACTATCTGTGTACGCAAAGCGTTTTACAATAAAGACAATGCAAATGGTGGGCGCGACAAAACGTTTTATAAGACGTCCCTTTGTATGGAAGAGTGTGCGCCTTGGGATTATAGGTGCGCTTATCGCTATAGCAGGTATGGCAGGAGTGCTGTATTATGCAAATAAAGCATTCCCGCAACTCACATTACTAGATGACCCGCTCGTACTAGGAGCATTATTTGGAGGTGTGTTTTTAATGGGAATACTCATTACTTGGTTTAGTACCTTTCTGGCAACACAACGTTTCTTAAATTTGCGCACAGACGAGCTATACTACTAGCCGAATTACTAGATGTATTATGGGAGAACAAAAACGTAAAGAAGTATCAAAACAGACTACCGAATTTATATTTGGGAAGAAAAATTTTACGTGGATGCTTATAGGCCTTGGAGTTATAGCCTTAGGTTTTATACTTATGTCTGGAGGAGGTAGTGATGATCCTAATGTGTTTAACCCAGAGATCTACTCTTGGAGACGCATACGTCTTGCCCCAGCAGTAATACTCATAGGTTTTGGTATAGAAGTATATGCCATCTTATTAAATCCTAATAAAGGTAAGTAACACTTGCCGCTTGTAACTACAGTTTTATCTTTGCCCTATGAATAATCTTGACGCATTTATCCTTGGTGTCATTCAAGGACTCACAGAGTTTTTACCTGTTTCATCTAGTGGGCACCTCGAGCTAGGTAAAGCCATACTGGGAGATACTTCTGTACCAGAAGAGAGCCTTATGTTTACCGTAGTGGTACATTTTGCAACAGCACTTTCTACCATTGTAGTTTTTAGAAAAGATATCATAGAAATTTTAAGCGGATTGTTTTCATTCAAGTGGAATGAAGAAACACAATTTTCGGCAAAAATCGTTTTGTCAATGATACCTGCAGTTATTGTAGGGCTCTTTTTTGAGGAGCAACTAGAAGCACTTTTTGGAGGAAATATTATGCTTGTAGGCTGTATGCTGCTTGTGACAGCGGTACTACTATACTTTGCAGATAGAGCAAAAGACACTCAAAAGAATGTAACTTTTTCAAATGCATTTATAATAGGCGTTTCTCAAGCAGTTGCTATGATACCTGGTATCTCACGTAGTGGAGCGACAATATCTACCTCTGTATTACTGGGTAATGATAAGAGTAAGGCAGCACGATTTTCATTTTTAATGGTAATTCCACTTATTTTTGGAAAAATCGCAAAAGACCTTATGGACGGTGCAATTACGACTCAAACGGGTAATGTCTCTGTACTAGTAATAGGTTTTATATCTGCCTTTGTTGCAGGACTTATAGCCTGCACCTGGATGATAAAACTTGTGAAGAAAAGTAAGCTTTCTTGGTTTGCTATATACTGCCTCATTGTAGGAGTTATTGCGATAGGTTTCTCACTTTATAACTAAGTCTATGTCTAAGATAACGAGCCTTACAGATCAAGATTTTAGAGATGGCCAAGTGCTTATTTTTGACAAGCCTCTTGAGTGGACCTCTTTCCAGCTAGTAAACAAAGTGCGCTGGCTTATACGTAAGAACCGAAATATAAAAAAGATCAAAGTAGGGCACGCAGGCACACTAGACCCGCTCGCTACTGGTCTTATGATTATCTGTACAGGTAAGTTTACAAAGCGTCTACACGAGTTTATGGGTCAGGAGAAGGAATATACTGGCACCATCACTCTAGGTGGCACCACGCCTAGTTATGACCTAGAGACAGCCATAGATAAAGAATATCCTACCGAGCATATCACTGAGGAGGATATTTACGCTTTCGCGAAAGCGTACCAAGGAAAAATAATGCAACGTCCACCCGTATTTTCTGCACTAAAGAAAGAAGGGAAACGTCTGTATGAGTTTGCAAGAGCAGGTGAGGAAGTAGAAATCCCGAAGCGAGAGATACACATCTCATCTTTCGAAATCACACGCATTGAAATGCCCGAAGTAGACTTTAAAGTAAGCTGCAGCAAGGGCACGTATATACGATCACTAGCGTTTGATTTTGGAGAAGGGCTCAAAAGTGGTGCCCATCTTACGGCGCTTAGAAGAACCAAAATAGGCGACTACAGCGTAGATAATGCACACCTTCTAGATGACTTTATAAGAGAGATTACGCAAAGCAATCCTGCCGATATCTAGAGGTGCTACCTACGAGCCATAACTTATGGCTTTTTTTTTGTAACTTTTAAATACTTATGAAATTATCCCCATCAGATAAGGCACTACTCATTACCGTTTTTGGAGCGAGTTTTTTAGTGCTTGTATTTTTCTTTTTGGGAGTAAAACCATATCAGGGTGAGATAGCAGAGGAGTTTATAGAAATACCCGTTATTACTCAAAATCTAGAAGAACCGGAAGAAGAAACCAAAGCACCTGTACAGCAAAGAACTCGTCTGTCTAATCAAGCATACAACTCAAGTGAATTATCTAAAGCCCTGCAAGAAGAGGACGAGATAAGAAAGGCCATTGCACAGCGCCAGCAAAGTAGTGTTGAAAATCTCAATGAGCGCACAAATAATCAACTGAGCGCGCTGCAAGAGGCTAGAGAAGCTGCTCTAGAAGAAAAGAAGAAAGAAGTACAAGCAGCCATAGCTGCAAGAGAAGCTGCTAGAGCTATTAAGAAAAAGAGTGCCTACAGGCAGAGTACCGTTTCATATAACTTAGTAGGTCGTACGGCTATTGCACTACCTAATCCCGTGTATACTTGTGACGCTTTTGGGAAGGTAGTCATAAATATTACTGTAAATGATAAGGGAGTTATTGTAAAAAAAACGTTTAATAAAAATGCTTCTACAAGCGCAAATGGATGCCTTATAGACCAAGCTATGAAATATTTAAACAGAGCGTACTTTGATAAAGGAACAAAAGCTACACAGCTAGGCAGTGTGACTTTTGATTTTCAAGGATAAGATTCATCTACTTTAATAGATGAAGTAAATCTTCTACAGTGTTTTGTCCTTTGTCTTTATTATACCACACTTGTAAATCTTGTTTAAATTCTGGTGTGAGTTTACCGTGAGCGTCTTTATAATCATTTACCATTTTTGTAGCTTGAGATGGACGTGGTCCCCAGTCTCCAAGTACTTCTTGAGTTTCATTATCAAAGGCAATAAGTCTTGGGATAGAACGACCCCCATTGTATAAAAAACGATCCATAAGCTCGAGATTTTCATCCCTTAGAATGACCTTAAAATCAATGTTAGGGTTGAGGTCTGCAAACTTTTGCATTACGGGCATTGTTTGTGCTGCGTCACCACACCAGCTTTCTGTAAGTACAAGCCACGTTGTTTTATTGTGATATTGCTTTATTACGTTTTGAGCGTCTTCAGACAATTTTATAGTCTTATCTAGTCGCTTCATACGTTTGTGATTGAGCATTGTATAGTTGTGCAATGCCTCTGTGACTTCTGGACCTGTATTTGTGCCTTCTAGGGCGTGAGTTTCTGTAAGTACTCTATAATCTTGATATGAGATTGCCTTAGTTAGACTTTCTTGTATTAATTGTGCTGTTGTTTTTTGCATAGTTTCCATAGCCATTAGGTCGTAGGCTTTACTACAAACTTACTATCTTTCGGCTTAGAAAAACAAATTGTAACCGTATGGAAAAACATAGATGTGGCTGGTGTGTGGGTGATGACTTATATGAGGCTTACCACGATAACGAGTGGGGGACTCCACTCAGAGATGACGATCTACTCTTTGAGTTTTTGGTTCTTGAGACTTTTCAAGCGGGATTGAGCTGGATTACAATTTTAAAAAAGAGAGAAAACTTTAGAGTTGCCTTTGATAATTTTGATTACAAGCGCATTGCCGCTTATAAGGAAGATAAAATACAATCGCTCTTGCAAGATGCTGGTATTATAAGAAACAAGCTTAAAGTACGTGGTACGGTTACAAATGCAAGGTTGTTTATGGAGATCCAAGAGGAATACGGGAGTTTTTCAAAATACCTATGGGATTATGTAGATAACACACCCATACAAAATCGTTGGAATGACTATAAGGAATGCCCTGCAAATACACCTCTAAGTGATAAAATATCTAAAGATCTAAAAAAGCGAGGCTTCAAGTTTGTGGGAAGTACCATTATCTATGCCTTTATGCAGGCCATAGGGATGGTAAATGATCACGAGGTAAACTGTTTTAGGTATGAAATGGTACAGGAGCAATAAAGCTACTACTTTAGATATTCTAAAAAGGTTTCTCTAGGTATTTCGGCGGCGCCTAGGCTTGCGAGGTGGTCTGTGTACATCTGGCAGTCTATGAGCTTGTAATTGTTTTTAGTAAGCTTTCGCGAAAGCGTTATAAATCCCACCTTGCTAGCATTACTCACGGTGGCAAACATACTCTCACCACAAAATACACCTTTGTCTTGCAAGTCTATTCCATAAAGGCCTCCTACTAGCTTGTCTTCATACCATACTTCTACAGAGATAGCATAGCCTAGCTGGTGAAGTCTTAGGTAAGCTTCTACGACGTCATTTGTAATCCAAGTGCCTTGCTGTCCATCTCTTTTAATGCGTTTACAGGCGAGTATAACTTCTAGAAAATTTTGATTATAAGTAACTGTAAAAGGGTTATCTCGCAGTAGTCTGCGCATAGATTTTGATACGTGTACATCTTGAGGAGCCACTACCATTCTAGGGTCTGGTGTCCACCACAAGATGGGTTGTCCCTCATTATACCAAGGAAAAATACCAGATCTATAGGCAAGTAATAACCAGTCTGGGGTAAGATCACCACCTACCATAAGGAGCCCCTCTTCGTCTGCCAGATGGTGGTCTGGAAACCAAGGTTCATTAGAAAACATATGGTGATCTGGTAGTGGTAGCACAATCTAATTTAATAGGTAGGGCAAAGATAACTATGCCTTATTACTATTAAACGCTTGTATGCGGTCAAAATTCTTTCTAGTGTATAAAATATATAAAAGCGCAGGGATGGTGTAAATAATTGCAACGAGTGCTACTTCTGTGAGATTTTCAAGCAAAAGATAGCTTGCAACAAGCATTAGGCATCCCGTAATGGCAACTTTTACAATGGCGCTTGAGACACGTTTTGGAGATTTGACCTTTATATTGTGAAGTGTAAAGGTGTTTGTAACTCCACAACGAGCACAGTTTTTACGTACAGACGTTTTGAGCTTAGTCTCAAACGCTGTGTGATTATCAGTATGAATTAATAGATGCTTATGGCAACTTGAGCACTCCCCGTATATTTTCATAGGGGTAAATTAAAAAAGCCCAGTACAATGTAATTGTGCTGAGCTTTAAATGGTTATGATTATGTACTTTATCGATTTAGAAAGGTAAATCGTCGTGGTCGTCGCTATTAAGATTTGTTGCAGGTTCAAAAGAGTCTGCAGGAGGCATAGGAGGTAATGGTTGTCCTCCACCAGCATTTGCTGCTGCAAGATTCTCTATGCGCCACCCTTGTATTGAGTTAAAATATTTTGTTTCTCCCTGTGGGTTTACCCACTCACGACCTCTTAGGTTAATGCTTATTTTTACATTTTGACCTACAGAATAATTATTAAGTAAGTCTGTTTTATCTTGTACAAACTCCACCATTATGTGCTGTGGATACTGCTCTTCTGTTGTGACAACAATCTCTCTCTTTCTAAACCCATTACTCCCAAAAGTTTGAGTCTCACCTATCATTTTTACTTTTCCTTGTACTTCCATCGTGTTCAATTATTAGGGTGTAAATCTATGAAAATTCTAACGTTTTGCGAGTAGAATCTTCCACGCGTTATTCACATTTTTTTGAGCCAATAATTCTTGCGCTTTTTTGTGTATCACAAGGTCGTCGCCTGTTTTTACTAGTTCCTTTATATGTGCATCACTTGCTATAAATGTGTCTATTTGTGCCTGGGTAGGGAGTTGCTCTACATTACCCAGCATCCCGAGGTCATTACCAGTAAGTATATCGCTCAGGCGTATGTTTTCTGGAATTTGATCTACGCCTATTCCTGTTCTTAAAACGGGTTTAGGCACTTCAAAAAGCCCTTCTTTTGCACGGCTATACCAGTTTGCGCCCATACGTGATACTTGATCTATTTTAAGTGGGTCTATGGCACCAGCGTCTGTAAGAATGATTTTATCTATATGCATTTTAAGAATCTCACATATTACGAGGTTACCCGCGCCACCTTGATCACCCAGCGCTTTTACCTCGATTACTTTACACTCAAACTGCACTGGAGATTCTGCCACTCGAGGAGGTGTTACCTTTTCTGAGGCAAGCTCTGTAAGGCCAGCTTTTACAAATTCATTTACGCCCTTTGCATAAGCTGTACTTGCGAGCGACATTTGCTGTACCATTGCATAGTTTACCATATTTACCGTACACTCTGCAACCTCTAGCACGTTATCTAGCGTGTTTTTTGTGGTATTATCTCTCCCACTACGAGAGGGTGAGTACACAAGTATGGGAGGATTTGCGCCAAAGACATTAAAAAAACTAAAAGGAGCCAGATTTACATTACCATCCTTATCTACAGTACTTGCAAATGCTATGGGACGTGGCCCCACGGCACCTGTAAGGTGACCAAATAACTGAGAAACAGGAATATCTTTTGGATCTATAGTAAGCATATAACTTCTTTTAAAATGTACGGTTCAAAAATACCAAATCTTATAGGGTCTATTACGCTTTCGCGAAAGCTTAACACAAAACAATAGATACTCATTAATCATAAGTTGCGATGAATGCACCCGCTAGATTAGGGGCAAAAACCCTAAGCAATATGCGCTATTATAGCTACATACTAATCGATTTACCGTTGCATATTTGTGCTGTAGTAATCATTAAATAAAACAATTATGAAATCGCAAACAGAAGAATGGGGGCTTCTAGAGCAAATATGCCAAGATGAAGAATTTGACGTGTCATTTTTTTCTATCGAGTTTCCAGATGGTAGCTCCTATGAGTATCAGAATTAGAAAACTAAAAAAATCTTAAGTTTGAATTAGCCTTTGCTTAGGCACTTTAAAACCGGCTATTGTTTGAGGGAACAATAGCCGGTTTTTTGTAACATTTTGTATCTTCAAGCCACCAATAGTTAAAACAACACAACCTATGGATATTTTTAGCAAGATTAAGGAGAAGCTCAGCAACGAGTTTATAGATATTGTAGAATGGTTAGACTACACAGATGACACGATTGCTCACCGTTTTGAACGTTATCAAAACGAGATTAAAAATGGCGCAAAACTCATTGTACGTGAAGGTCAGACAGCCGTTTTTGTAAACGAGGGACAACTTGCAGATGTTTTTACGCCAGGAACCTATGATCTTACAACGCAAAACTTACCCATTCTTTCTACACTTAAAGGGTGGAAATATGGTTTTAACTCTCCCTTTAAAGCAGAAGTTTACTTTGTAAATACACACTTATTTACAGATGAGAAGTGGGGAACTAAAAATCCCATAACATTAAGCGATGACCGTTTTGGACTAGTTGAGATTCGCGCTTTTGGAACTTATGCCTTTAAAATTGCAGATGCTGGGAAGTTTATTGTAGACATCGTAGGGACAGATAACAACTTTACAAATTTTGAAATCAACGAGCATCTCAAAAGTCTTATTGCTACAAGATTTACAGATACGGTAGGAGAAGCAAATCTCCCTATAGAGCTCTATGCGGCAAATACATCAGAGCTATCAGAAACTTGTAAAGAGGTAATGCACCCTGAGTTTATGTCTGTAGGTATCTCACTTGAGAAGTTTTACATCGAGAATGTATCGATGCCAGAAGACCTCAAGAAAGAAATCTTTGAGTACAGCCGTATCGATAAGCTTGACCTAGATAAGCTTACTAAGTTCAAAACTGCCAAAGCGATAGAAGCTGCCGCTGCAAATGAAGGCGGTACAGCAGGTGCAGGAATGGGTATGGGAATGGGCTTTGTACTCGCACAACAAATGGGAGGAATGATGTCTCCACAAATGGGAGGACAACAACAAGCACAACCACAAATGAATCAAGGCGGAATGATGCCGCCACCTATACCAGCCGCTGTACAATATTTTTATGCTGTAAACGGTGCACAACAAGGCCCCGTCTCTTTTGAACAACTAAAAGCGCTATTTGCAAACCGTACAATAAACAAAGAGAGCCTTATCTGGAAGCAAGGTATGACTGGATGGGCCGCGTTGCAAGAGGTAGAGGAGCTTAAGTCATTTTTAGGAGGTAACACACCGCCGCCACTGCCGGTTTAAAAAAATTTTAAATGTAATAGCTTAAGTGCGCTTTCGCGAAAGCGTAATTACCCTATGCCTATATGGAAGAAAACCCCATACATAAAACCGAACTCAAAAAGGCCTGTATAAATTGCGGTGCAGAGCTCAAGTACAAGCCGGGTACTACTTCCATCACTTGTGAGTATTGCGGTCATAAAGAAGAGATCTCACTAGCTACCAGCAAGTTTGAAGAGTTAGAGCTGTATCCATACCTGGAAAGTATGGGTGATCAAAAAAACAGCGAAGAGATCTCTATGCTACATTGTAAAAACTGTGGAGCAAACCAGCACGTAGAAGAAAACTATAAATCCCTACACTGCGTGTATTGCAGTATGCCACTCATACTTGAAGATGCCCGCAAGGAAGACTGGATATTACCAGGAGCTGTATTGCCATTTCAGATAGATCAAAAAAAGTCTTTTCAAATTTTTAAAAAATGGGTAAACGGTCTCTGGTGGGCGCCTAATAAACTTAAGAAAGCCTCACTAGACCCTCAGTTTACAAAGGGGCTGTACTTGCCCTACTGGACCTTTGATGCACAGCTTGCTGCAAACTATACTGGGCAGCGAGGTGAGTATTACTACGAGACGCAAACCTATCGCGATAGTGATGGTAATAGAAAGAGTAGGCAAGTGCGTAAAACAAGATGGTATCCCGCCTCGGGTCACGTGTCTGGCTTTGTAGATGACACGCTCATAAAGGCATCAAAACAACGTGCCGGTAGAGTACCCTCTAAAATTGCACGCTGGGATCTTAAAAAGCTACAGCCCTTCAACAGCGGATTCTTATCTGGTTTTGTGACAGAAAAGTATACCATCCCTCTCAAAGATGGTCATACCAAGTCACGTGAGACGGCAAAGCAAATCGCCACAAGCTGGGCCGCTGGAGATATAGGGGGCGACACGCAGCGCGTAACCTCTATAGATATGAAGCTGGCAGAGGAGACCTTTAAGCACATCTTATTACCCGTTTATGTGAGTTCTTACCGTTACAATGGCAAGGAGTATAACTTTTTTGTAAACGGTGAGACGGGCGCGCTTTCTGGTAAAAGACCGTATTCGTTCTGGAAAATATTTTTTGCCGTACTTGCTGCACTTATCATTATAGGTGTGATTGTGGTTTTTGCTCAGGGAGCGGGATAATTTTTGTGTTGTAAATCTTTGTTAAACGTAATGTTATAAGGTGTTAATACCGCTTTCGCGAAAGCGGAATACGCATATCTTTAAACAAAAAAGACAATGAAATTTACAAGAAGCGCAAGCGCACACTGGGAAGGAAGCGGAAAAGAAGGAAAAGGAACAATCTCTACCGAAAGTACCGTGCTAGATAAAGCACAATATGCCTTTGGGACTCGATTTGAAGATGGAGTGGGTACAAATCCAGAGGAACTTATAGGAGCAGCACATTCTGGATGTTATACAATGCAACTTAGTTTTTTACTCAATGAAGAAGACTACGTAGCAGATGCTCTAGATACGAGTGCAGACGTAACTTTTGAAGATGGGGAGATTACAAAAATTCACCTCACCACAAAAGGGAAGGTTCCAAATATCTCAACTGAAGAGTTTGCGAAAATAGCATCTAAAGCAAAAGAAGTGTGCCCACTATCTAAGCTTATGAAAGCCGAGATTACTCTAGATGCCACACTAGAGTAACAAATAATTTATAAATGTAAAAGCCCTCAAAACCTTAGGTTTTGAGGGCTTTTTTTATGGTGGTTGTTTGAGTATGTATTCCTTCCATTATAAAATAGCAGTCTACACTTGCTTTTAAGAAAACCACCAAGGTATTATTTGGCAGTTATTTAAAAAAAATAATGCTACTACATAGTGTTTGAAACAACTCACAAGATTGTTAGTTTTGAACATACTAATCACATAATTAAATAGAATGATCAAAAAACGAATTACTTTACTATTAATGCTTGTAACTGCTATGAATTTACTTGCACAAGATGTCTATGAGCTAGCAGATGTGTCACAGGCAGATTTTGAAAACTTTACCATTTCATCCTTAGAATTTGCAGATGTTGATAATGACTCAGACGTAGACTTACTCATAATGGGTAGAAATGTAGACTTTATAAACGTCGCAAATCTCTATATTAATGATGGAGAAGGAAATTACTCCTTAGACCAGGGGTCAAATATAGAAGGGCTGTCATCTGGCGACCTATCTTTTGGTGATATTGATAATGACAATGATCTAGATTTAATTGTTACGGGAAGAAATACAAATATGACAAGAAGAACAGAGTTATATCTCAATGATGGGAGTGGAGTTTTTACTGTTCAAAGTCAAGTACAATTTGAATCTGTCGCAGGTTCTAAAGTTGAGTTAGGAGATTTAAATAACGATGGTCTTTTAGATGTTGTATTAATAGGTTTTACTGGTGCACAAGCTGAGACTAATGTTTATTTAAATGCAGGAAACGCCACATTTACAGAAGTCTCAACTATTTTTGAAGATGTTTTTTTAGGGGATATTGCCATTTTTGATGCAGATAATGATACAGATAATGACGTACTCATAACAGGAGGCGGTAATAGTAATAATAGAGTGTCTGAGTTATATTTTAATAACGGGGATGGCACTTTTATTGAGTCTTCAAATTCTCTAACAGGATCTATATCCTCTTCTGTGGCAGTAGCAGACATTGATAGTGATAATGACTTTGATATTATCATATCTGGTTTATCATTAGTAAACGGCTTACAGGAGCCATCTACTACCTTATATATAAATAATGGGATGGGTGAATATACTGCCTCTACTCAATCATTTATAAATGTAGGTAGAGGAAACGTTGTTTTTGAAGATATTGATAACGATCAAGATCTAGATATCTTTATATCTGGAGTTGACGAAGATGATGCAATTATTTATAGTTTTTACCTTAATGATGGTCTAGGGGTTTATGCGCCGTTTGTAGATTCTAATATACTAGCAGTAAGAGAGGGTTCTTTAGATTTTGCAGACGTAAATGGTGACGGAACACAGGATATAGCAATCACGGGGAGATCAAGTGAAAATATAGAAAGCTCAAGGCTTTATATAAACCAAGAAATGCTAGGAGTCGTTAATGTAGAAAGTAATGCGCTATCTGTTTATCCAAACCCAAGCAATGGGCGATTTACTATTGATATAGACAAACCTTTAAGTAAAATCGAAATCTTTGACGTTTCTGGAAGGCTTATGCTTCGAGATAATGAAGTCAATGATAAATTTTTTAATGTAAATCTAGCCTCTGGCATCTATCTTATAAAGGCTATGACGGTAAATGGTGAGCAGTATGCTTCAAAAATTATTGTAGAGTAGATTTTATCTATATCTCCATAATTTAAATTTTAACATAGTAAAATATAAAGAGCCACTTCAACTTTGAAGTGGCTCTTTTTTTGCGCTTTAAAAAAAGCTTTGTTTATAATGACTACGCTTTACCGTAATCGTGCTCGTCTTGCCATCTTTTAAGCTCTGCCCATTTACCTAGAGCGGCCATTTCGGCTTGCATAGGCCAGGTGCCTGGACGATGTATTTCAAAGCGTTTACCACCAGAGTTAAGTACCTCTTGACACTTCTCTACAGAGGTGCTTGCAAGTGCTGCCCACGTTTTAATATCGTGATTATGGAAGAGCTCAGATATTTTTGGACCTATTCCTTCTACAATAGTAAGATCGTCTTCTTTTATTCTTTTCTTACCATACACACCTTTTGCCGCTGCTGCATCAAATGGTACGCCTATGATACCTATAGACGGTGATGGTGCACTCGTATTTGTATTTGCAATAACGGTCTCGCTTGTCGCTGCACCGGCTGCAAATGAGCTCGCCATACTTGCGGTGGTGCTAGCTGCTGCTGGAGCCGCTGGTGGAGGTGTAGCCTTAAGCTTTGTTCTACACGCCTCTAGGTCTGCTTCTAGTGAGGCTGTTTTCTTTCTACACGCCTCAAGATCTGCCTTGTAATCATAGGTGTCGTGAGTTGTTGTTTCTTCTTTAGAGCTACCAAAGAGTCTACCTAGTAAGTATCCTAAAATTCCGCATACTACTCCGGCTATAAGTGGCCAGATCCAGCAAGCTATGTTTGAAAAATCCATATGTATATTTTTTAATGAGTTAGTTTATAGTTATTACGGCGCGTCTGTTTTGTGCGCGGCCTTCTTCTGTATCATTTGTTGCAATAGGGCTACGTTCTCCCTTTGTAACAGTTTTGATTTTTGCACCTGCAATCCCATTGTTTTGAAGGTATTGCTTGCCAAATTCTGCACGCTCAAGTCCCAGTCTATCATTTGTAGCCATACTACCTTGACTGTCTGTGTGTCCTTCTACCGTAATGCTAGATCCTTCTACCTTATCTAGGTAACGGGTGATGTCTCCTAGTTTTTTACGCTGTTGCGCGTTGAGGTTTACAGAGGCCTCTGAGTAGTCAAAATAAATTACTAGCGGGTCTGCCTTAATAGCTTCGGCCATATTTGCAAGATCTTCTTGCGCTTTGGCCTCATCTTCGGCGGCTTGTGCGTAGAGATTGTATGAAACAGGTCCTTTATAGATGTCGCCATCTGGAACTAATTCTTCGCGTAGCTCACCATAGGTGTTAATGCGACTTGAAGAGATACCTTGATCTACAAAGTAATTTTTTACAGCAGTGGCACGTGCAAGACCTAGGTTTTCGTAAGCAGAGTTATTTACCTCGTCGCTGTCATAATATCCAGTAACATTAACACGTTGGTTTGCATTACCTTCTGCATCAAAATAGCCCTTAAGCTTTGCAATACCACTGTTTACATCTGTAGCTACAGGTGTAAGAATAGCAAAGTCTGAATTTTTGAAGTTAAAATTATCATTGCTTGTAAAAGCAAAGTTTCCGTCTGTACCTCTCAGATTGAAGCCCATTGAGGTGGCAGCCGCGGGAGCAGCTACTGCGTTTTGATCATCTACTGTTGTTTCTTGCTTATCTGTAGTAGAAGCAGCGCTTGCTCCGGCTCCACAACAAAAAATCCAAGCCAGAATCATACAAATGACAATCGTAAGTAGCATACCAAGTAGGTATCCTGATTTCTTACTCATATTGGTTAGGTTTAAATGGTTCGTTTGTCTTAAAGTTAGTTAAAATTTTAACATAACAGCATTTTACACATTGATTGTTAGAACTTTATGTATTTCCTCGACGATTTTAATGGGTTTATCGAGCATTTTTGGTAGTTCAATCCTTGTAAAACACATTGTTTAGTGTGTTTTGCTGATTTTCAAATGTTTACAAAAAGATAACGTCATAGCCAGCAAGTGGCAAGCCCGTATCTTAATAAAATTGTAGTGGGATGAGATTACGCTTTCGCGAAAGCGTAAAAAGAAATAATTATCTACTTCTCATAGCTAGAAGTCCAAAAATGGGACCTATAGCGAGAAGTGGTAAGACATACATAAGTGGTATAAAGGTCTGTAATAATACAAGTGTCTGTATACTTATGATGGTAATCGCAAACCCTATACAATTTACCATTGTTAAAGCGGTACCTTTTACAGATGGAGCTGCTCGCTGGGCTACTAGTGTAGAAAAAAGTGGTGAGTCTGCAATGACGACCATACCCCAAAAAACGAGAAACACAATGACAACTGGGTAATATGCTGTGCTTAATAACAACGGCGCTATAAGGCAGCACATACTAGACAAGAGTAAAAAGAGTTTTGCCATTTTTTGAACTCCTATTTTTTGTGATAGATATCCACCAGCTACACAAGCAATGGAGCCGGCACCTATAATAATAAATGAATACAAGCTTACAGATAAGCTCGTTTCTGGATGTTGTTTTAGATAGATTATTAGAATGGCAGGAACCAGCGTCCAGAAGCTGTATAATTCCCACATATGACCTATATATCCTAGTGCGGCCTTATTAAAATTAGGATCTTTAAATATATCTTTTAGCTGTTTAAAGCTTAAGGCGCTTCCAGCCTTTCTGTACGGTCCGTCTGGCACTAGTAATTGTAATAAAACCCCGCCAAATACTGCGGTACAAGAGGTAATAATCATCACGGTTTGCCAAGAGATGCTAGATAGCACATCACCCAGCAGGTGAGGAAAAGCGGTGCCTAGCACAAGAGCACCTACCAGATAGCCTAGCGAGCGACCTAGTCCTTTATCAAAATAATCTGCTGCTATTTTCATCCCTACAGGATATATTCCGGCTAGAAAAAAACCGGTGAGAAATCGTAATAAGAGCAGTGTAGAGAGCGTGTTACCCTGCCAAATCATAGCAAGGTTAAACAAAGCGCCAGTGGTCGCACAAACTAGAAATACTCTAGAAGGAGAGAATCTGTCTGCAATGGCAAAAATGGCAAATAGAAGCGTGCCTACTATAAACCCTAGTTGTACAGCAGTTGTAAGATGTGCTACAGCATTTTGATTAAGATAAAAATCACTTATAAGCCCAGGCATCACCGCATTACCAGAAAACCATAACGACGTACCACAAAACTGTGCAAAAACAATGGAAGGTAAGATGTGTGGTGCAGGCTTCAAAAAATAATCTCGTTCTTAATGTGCTAGAAAGATAACTTATTTGTGCGGGGTGACGCTTTCGCGAAAGCATAAAAAAACCGCTTCTATGTAAGAAACGGTTTTTAGTACTATTAATAGTGTTTAGTCTATAAATCAAACTTGATACCCTGCGCCAGCGGAAGCTCTGTGGTATAGTTTATTGTGTTAGTTTGTCTTCTCATATATACTTTCCAAGCATCAGATCCAGACTCGCGTCCTCCACCTGTATCTTTCTCACCTCCAAAGGCTCCACCTATCTCTGCGCCAGAGGTACCTATATTTACATTTGCAATACCACAGTCTGATCCTGCCGCGCTCAAGAAACGCTCTGCCTCACGTAAGTTATTAGTCATAATTGCAGACGATAGACCTTGTGCTACACCATTTTGTAACTCTAGTGCGTCTATAACGTCTCCAGTATATTTTAATAAGTATAAAACAGGAGCAAATGTCTCGTGCTGTACAATCTCAAACTGATTACTAGCTTCGGCTATTGCTGGTTTTACATAGCAACCGCTCTCATAACCTTCACCAGTAAGAACACCACCTTCTACAATGATGTTACCACCTTCTGCTACCACACGCTCTAGGGCGTTATTATAATTTGCAACAGCATCTGTATCTATAAGTGGCCCTACGTGGTTGTTTTCATCTAGTGGGTTACCTATGCGTAATTGACCATATGCTTTTACAATAGCATCTTTTACCGTATCATACACACTCTCGTGTATAATAAGACGACGTGTAGATGTACATCTTTGTCCTGCAGTACCTACCGCTCCAAAAACGGCACCTATAACGGTCATCTTAATATCTGCATCTGGCGTAACGATTATAGCATTGTTACCACCCAGTTCCAGAAGCGATGTACCTAGACGCTCTCCTACAGTAGCAGATACAATCTTACCCATACGTGTAGATCCAGTAGCAGATACTAGTGGTACACGCTTATCTGTAGTCATCATTTCTCCTACTTTGTAATCTCCATTTATAAGACAAGAGATACCTTCTGGCATATCATTTGCCTTGAGCACCTCTGCGATAATGTTTTGACAAGCAACACCACAAAGCGGTGTTTTTTCTGATGGTTTCCACACACATACATCACCACATACCCAAGCAAGAGCCGTGTTCCAAGCCCATACTGCTACAGGAAAGTTAAAGGCAGATATAATACCTACCACACCTAGTGGATGGTATTGCTCATACATTCTGTGGCCTGGTCTTTCTGAGTGCATTGTAAGACCGTGTAACTGGCGTGATAGCCCCACCGCAAAGTCACAGATGTCTATCATCTCTTGTACTTCACCTAGACCTTCTTGATATGATTTACCCATCTCGTAAGAAACGAGCTTTCCTAGCGGCTCTTTTACCTCACGTAGCTTGTTACCAAACTGGCGTACAAGTTCTCCACGAGCAGGAGCGGGCATTGTTCTAAAATCTTTAAACGCGGCTGTAGCTGCGCTCATTACCGTCTCATAATCTTCTTTTGTAGTGGTTTTTACTTTACCTATAAGTTGACCATCTACTGGTGAGTGTGATTCAATAATCTCACCGTTACCAAAGTTTTTTTGACCCGTTGAGGTTCCTTCATTTATGGCAGAAAGTCCGAGGATTTTCATCGCTTCGTCCATTCCAAAATCTTTTGCTACTGTGCTCATCGTTTTTTTATGAATAACTGAGATAAGAAAACCGGTAAAGCTGCCTTACTCAAGGGTTAATATCTATTTATACTTCTCAAATATATGTGAGATGTCTATGTGAGTCAAATCTAAGAATAATTCAAAGGTTTCCATAAAAAAGGGCGTATTATTAAATACACCCTAAAAATTATTCTGTTTTTTTATCAATCTGCTGTAAAACGTTCATCTACTTCCATCACCGTACCGCAGTTGTCGCACGTTCTAAGCTCCTCACTATTATAGAAGTCCTTAAAATGTGACTGGAAGTCTTTTTCTACATCGTGAAGTTTAAAATATACCTCGTGTAGTTTGTTATTACAATTGTCACAGTACCATAAAAGACCGTCTGTTCCTTCTAGGTCTAGTCTTTTACGTTCTACTACGAGTCCTATTGAGTTGTCGTGACGTACTGGTGAGTGTGGTACCCCAGCTGGGTGCAAGTACATATCACCCGGACCTAATTTCATCGTGCGCTTTACACCTTCGTCTTGTACGTGCACCTCAATGTGTCCTTCTAGTTGAAAAAAGAGTTCTTCGGTCTCGTTATAGTGATAGTCTTTTCTGGCATTTGGTCCACCTACAATCATAACGATATAGTCACCGGCGTCTTTGTAAAGGTTTTTATTGCCTACGGGTGGTTTAAGAAGGTCCCTGTTTTCTTCTATCCATTTATTTAAATTAAAGGGAGGTGCTATGGCCATATGTGTCTTATTTAGTTACTATAAAAGTACAAAAAGTAGTACGCTTTCGCGAAAGCGTAAAAAAAACATCCCCACCTACTATAGCAGGTGGGGATGATAATCAAAAGATTTGGGGTTTTTTATGTTATCTAAAGAATAGTTGTGTGTAATATGGGATACCCATCTCATTCTTTACGATACCTATACCTGTATGTGTGTAATCACCTTCTAGTGCTTCTTTATGTGCTGGACTCCCTAACCATCCCTGTACTACAGACTCTGCGTCCATATAACCGTATGCTACGTTTTCGCTTACTATGTGAGCACCGCTTTGTTGTAACATTGCTGAGCGCTCATAGAAGTTATCGTGACTAGGCTGACTTTGTACCACCATATAATTAGAGTGACCTACAGCAAGATCTTCAGAATAGTTGTGCCACTGAAGTTCATTAAGACCTAAAGTTGCCCTATGAGCATTTAATACTGCAAGAACCTCCTGGGCTAATTCGATGTCGTTTTCAACATCAACTGGAGCTTCAAGATTAGAAGTCAGGTCTTCTGACTCGTTAATTGGATCGGTACTGCAAGAGCAGATAAGTAGCATTGCTGCAAAAAAGCAGAGACTTTGGTTAATCAGTTTCATAATTTGGGGTTATGAGTTATGACTGCAAGATAAAAATAATTTGCACTTAATCGTACACTCTGTGTATTTAATCGATGAAATACACAAAAAATGTAGTTTTTTTAAAATATACAAGTAGGAAGTGCCTGTATTCATCACTTTTGAGCCGTTCAAATGCTTCTTTCTCCTTATATTAGACCTATATATTTTAGTAAAAGCCTATGAAAAAGTTAGTTACCCTTGTTATGTTGTCTTTAATTGTATGTTCTTGCGATATGCCTGTTAAGGAAAAAGAGGATAAGATTAATACATCATCTATGCCTGCAGATCAAAAGTTTGGTCTTGTTATACACGGAGGAGCAGGTACCATTCTTAAAAAAAATATGACCGACTCTCTTGAGAGGGCATATCGAGCAAAACTTGATGAGGCTACAAGAGCGGGACATAAGGTGCTCTCTGATGGAGGCACGAGTATGGAGGCGGTGACGGCAGCTATCAATATTATGGAGGATAGCCCTCTTTTTAACGCTGGAAAGGGTGCTGTATTTACACACGATGGTACAAATGAGCTAGATGCAAGTGTGATGGATGGTGAGACCCTTAATGCTGGTGCCATATCTGGTGTAACTACAGTAAAAAACCCTATAGACCTGGCAGTAGCTGTAATGAATAAATCTGAGCACGTGATGCTTAGTGCAAAAGGAGCAGAGCAGTTTGCAGCAGAGCAAGGACTTGAGATAGTAGATCCTTCTTATTTTTATACAGAGAGAAGGTATAAATCGCTTCAAAAAATAATAGATAAAGAAAAAACGCAACTCGATCACGATCTAGATAAAAAGGTCACGTTTATGGATCCTTTTATAAAGGATAGTAAATACGGTACTGTAGGTTGTGCAGCACTAGATAAGTATGGTAATCTCGCAGCAGGTACCTCTACAGGAGGAATGACTAATAAAAAGTATAACCGCATAGGAGATGCACCTATTATAGGAGCAGGTACATATGCAAATAATGCAAGTTGTGCGGTAAGTAGTACTGGATGGGGAGAGTTCTTTATGCGTGGTATGGTAGCACACGATATTGCTGCTATTATGGAGTATAAGGAAGTTACATTACAAGAAGCAGCAGAAGAGGTGATCCAGAAAAAACTTATAGACCTAGGCGGTACGGGAGGAATTGTATCTATAGATAGAGATGGTAATGTTGCAATGGAGTTTAATACAGCAGGGATGTACCGTGCACATATGAATGCTGCTGGAGAGATAGATATAAAAATTTATAAGAACAACTAGTATGGATAGAGCGTGTCCAGAATGTGGAGATAAAATTATAGGTAGGGCAGATAAGAAGTACTGTAGCTCATCTTGTCGCAACTCTCATAATAATAGTCAAAACAAGGACTCAAAAAATATGATGCGCAACATAAATAACCGGTTGCGCAAAAACTACCGTATATTAGAAAAACTCAACCCAGAAGAAAAAACAAAAACTACTAAGGCAAAACTAAATGCAGCGGGTTTTGACTTTAATTATTTTACAAGCATTTACACGACTAAAGCAGGTACTATATACTACTTTATATATGACCAAGGATATTTACCGCTAGATGGTGACTTTTACGCACTCGTAAAAAGAAAGAATTAATATGAAAATCTACGCCGAAACTAAAAACCTAATCCTTAGGGAGATTGTCATAGAGGATACAGGAGATATGTATCGCTTGGACAGTGATCCCTTGGTACATAAATATCTAGGTAATAAACCTATAAGTTGTATGGGTAAAGCAAGGGCATATGTAGATTACATACGTATGCAGTATGAAACTTATGGCATAGGCCGCTGGGCAGCTATCGAAAAATCTACAGGTGACTGGATAGGGTGGACCGGCTTAAAAATGAATTTTGAAAACGAGATGAACGGTCATACAGATTTTTATGATATAGGTTATCGCTTTATGCCACAATACTGGGGTAAGGGTTATGCAACAGAGTCATCTATAGCCGCTAGAGATTACTTTTTTGAAAACTTCACTGGCAAAAAACTGTGCGGTATGGCAGAGCTGGGCAACGGCGCCTCTTGCCGTGTGCTTGAAAAAATAGGACTAGAGCGCAAAGATAATTTTATCTACGAGCCAGAAAATATAGAGCTAGCTTGGTTTGAAAAATCAATGTAATCTATTTCCAAGTCTGACCATTAAGCTCTAGAGCCGCTTTAAGGACATCTTTCTGGCTTATCTGGCCTACTAGTTTACCATTTTCTACAATAGGGAAGCGTCTATGTTTTGATTCCAAAAATTTATTTGCCGCATCAAAAACATTCATATTACCATCTATAGTATCTACATTAGACACCATATGATTGCTCACTTTCATATTATCCATAGGCATATTATAATATCTACTCTCTGAGATTTGCTTCATACAGTCGCCCTCAGAAATTATCCCTAGTAGTTCATTTTGTTCATTTACCACGGGACCACCAGATATTTTATGCTTTATAAGACTATTCATTACCTCAAGAACAGATTGATCTGGAGAGAAGGTGATGAGTTTTCGGCTCATATAATCGCTTACTTTTATATCTGTTGCAGTGCTTTTTACTTCTTTTGCACGTTTACCCATAAAACTTTTAATTGCCATAACTATCTGATTTTGTTGTCTTAAAGTTAGTCATTTATATTTAATAAGTTGTGTTACGCTTTCGCGAAAGCGTACTCCAAACCTATAAATTTGTATTTTACAAGCACCAAACCAATAGCAAATGAAACGCCTTAAACATTTCTTCTCATTATTTGTACTCCTCTTTCTTGTGTGGTTAAGCTTTAAATCGCTTTTACCAGAGACGGCATCTTCTGGAGATGTACCACTCACTGAGTTCTCTACAGAACGTGCAATGAGCCAACTCAAAGTAATCTCTCAAAAACCTCACTATGTAGGGTCACCTGCACACGCAGAAGTGCGTGGGTATATTATAGATGAGCTTAAGAAACTAGGTCTTGAGACTTCTGTGCAAGAGGGATATGTACTAGACTCTTGGTGGGGATCAAGTACCTTAGTAAAGCCAAAAAATATAGTGGCACGTTATAAAGGAACCGGCACGGGTAAGGCAGTATTATTAATGTCGCATTATGATAGTGCTCCACATAGTAAGTCTCACGGGGCGAGCGATGCGGGGTCTGGAGTGGTGACTGTGTTAGAAAGTTTAAGAGCCTATCTAGCAGCTGGAGTTGAGCCAGAAAATGATATTATCGTGCTATTTACAGACTCTGAAGAGTTAGGTCTAGACGGTGCTACGTTATTTGTAAAAGAACACCCTTGGGCAAAAGATGTGGGTATTGCCTTAAACTTTGAAGCTAGAGGCTCTTCTGGACCTTCTAATATGATTGTGGAGACTAATGGGGGTAATGAAAATCTCATTAAAGAGTTTGAGAAGGCTGGACTTGAGTACCCCGTGGCTACATCATTAATGTATAGTATATATAAAATGCTACCTAATGATACAGACTCTACAGTGCTCCGTGAAGATGGTGATATACCAGGTTTTTTCTTTGCTTTTATAGACAGTCATTATAATTATCATACGGTAAATGATAATGTAAATAACCTTGACCCGCGCACACTTGAGCATCAAGGACAGTACTTGCTGCCGCTTATAAAGCATTTTGCTCAAGTAGATTTATCTACTATAAAGTCTACTCAAGATCGAGTTTACTTTGATACACCACTATTTACCTTTGTTTCATATCCGTTTGCTTGGGTATTACCTATGGCTATTATTGCCTTGGTAGTGTTCATACTTTTATTAATTAAAGGTTTTAGAGATAAAAAGTTAAGGGGAGGTCCTGTAGGGCGAGGTTTTTTAGCACTTTTTATTTCCCTAGGATGTGCTTTACTACTTCTACAAATATTTGTGTGGTTAATGCCATCATTATACCCTCAGTATAATGATATGTTGCCAGTATTTATTTATAATGGTCACTGGTATACGATTGCTTTTGTGATGATGTCACTAGCGTTTAGCTTCGGCGTATATAGTCGTTTATGTAAACTAGAACATACAGTAAGTACTTATGTAGCCCCACTTGCTTTGTGGGTTATTATAAATATACTGGTCGCTATATATCTCAAAGGGGCTGGCTACTTTATTATTCCATTATTATTTGGCCTTGTAGCCTTTTTTATAATGATCAAGCAAAAGAAACTAAGCGTTATTTTAATGCTGCTTTTAGTAGCGCCAGGGATATTTGTTTTTTCACCTTTAGTACAATTCTTTCCTGTAGGTTTAGGACCATCTGCATACTGGATTTCTATACTTTTTACAGTGCTAGTATTTGGTTTATCATTACCCGTAATTGGCTATTACAAGAGTAAGCGCTTTTTAGGTTATATAGGTTTAATACTTACGTTTGTATTTTTAGGAGTAGCACACGCAAAGTCTGATTATACACAGGAACGACAAAAGCCTAATAGCTTATTATATTATCAAAATGATAGTGATAGTAATGCTTACTGGGTCACCTATGATGATTATATAGATAATTGGGTAGAGGGATATCTAGGGTCTAACCCCAAAGCTGCCAGTGAGTATATCACAAATGCTTCTGGAAGCAAGTATAATACTTCCTTTAGCTATGCAAAGGAAACCTCAGTTATAGACCTTGAAGAAACTATCATTATCAAAGAAAAGGATGAGGTTGTAGATGGAAATAGAGAGGTAACGTTGAGCATAAGACCACAGCGACGTATTAATAGAATACGCCTCTTCGCAGATAAGGACACACCATTTAAAATGCTATCTTATAACAAGAAGGAGTACAAGCCAGATAGCACAGAGACCTTATATAAAAAACGTAGGACAAATGCGCTATTAAGTTATTATATGGGTGAAGGTGAAGAGCTAGAATTTAGCTTTACAATACCCGCAGGAGCAGATCCAAAAATAAGTTTTAGAGAATACTCTTTTGACTTACTCGAGCATCCTAAATTTACTGTCTCAACAAGACCAAAGACAATGATGCCAAAACCCTTTATAGTAAACGATGCAATTATACAAGAACGCGTCATAAACGTAGATGAACTAGCCTTTGCTACTTCTCAAAACGACACATTGCAATTACAAGAATAATAATTGCCTTTTTATATAATCCCTATATGCAGGGAAAGCCTATGAATAAAAGAATAACAATAGCAGGACTAGGGTGGTTAGGACAACCGCTTGCATCTCATCTCAAACTTTTTGGATATCAAGTAAAAGGTAGTGTCACAGATACAGAGAAGGCAAAAGCACTTACAAAAAGTGGCATTACAGCTTATCCTGTTGTTATAGCAGAGGCTGGTGTGTCTGGACTTGTAGACACCTTACTGGTGGATACCGATGTGCTTATGATAATGATTCCTCCGGGGCTGCGTAGAAATACTGGAGCAAACTATGCACTTAAAATGGCTCACTTTTTACATCAAGTAGAAAAATCACAAATAGAAAAAGTCATCCTAGTAAGCAGTACCTCAGTATATGATGACTCACAGGGTGTAGTTACAGAAAAAATTGCGCCTAGACCTGAGACTAACGCTGGCAAGCAATTACACGATGTAGAGCAAATTTTCTTTAACAACAGTGCTTTTAAGACTACAGTTGTACGGTTTGGAGGGCTTTTTGGAGGGAACAGAAATCCTGTTAAGTTTCTCGCTGGTCGTAAGGGGCTTACTAATGGTAAGGCTCCCGTAAATATGATTCATAGAGATGATTGTATAGGCATTTTAATGGCTATTATAAAGCAGGACGCCTTCGGTCATATTATAAATGCCGTTGCACCTAGCCACCCGTCAAAAAAGGAATATTATACACAGCAAGCACAAGAACTAGGTCTTGAGCCTCCAGAGTACATAGACGAGGATACAGCCACATTTAAAGAGGTAAATAGTGTAGTTGTAAAACCCGTTTTGAATTACGAGTTTCAGGTTGATTTATAGATTGCTATAACCATAAAATAGTTTAAGTACGCTTTCGCGAAAGCATAAAAAAAAAACCGTCCCTATTTGAGACGGTTTTTTAAGTTTAAAAAGCGTTTGTATTACCAAATACGCACCCTATCTTCTGGAGCTAGGTAATTTGCATCTCCTTCTTTTATATCAAATGCTTCATAAAAAGCATCTACATTGAGCAAAGGTTGTACAGCACGCACCATCCCTGGAGAGTGTGGGTCTGTCTTGATTTGTGTTCTTAAAGCTTCATCACGGCTCTTAGTTCTCCATACGGTTGCCCAAGACATAAAGAAACGTTGTTCTGGCGTAAAGCCGTCTATGTTTTCTGGACGTCCATTTTCTGCATAGTATTTCTGAAGGCCGTCATAAGCCCCCAGTACGCCTCCTAGATCACCTATATTTTCACCTAATGTAAACTTACCGTTTACAAAAACGCTGTCTAGTACTTCTACATTGCTGTATTGTTCTGCAAGAGCATTACCACGTTTTGTGAAAGCCTCAAGGTCTGACTCTGTCCACCAGTTTTTTAGGTTTCCATCTGCATCAAAACGTGCTCCACTATCATCAAAGGCGTGTGAAATCTCGTGACCTATTACGGCACCTATTCCTCCATAATTTACAGCCTCGTCTGCCGTGTAGTTGTAAAATGGTGGCTGTAATATTGCTGCAGGGAAAACAATCTCATTGTTAAGCGGGTTGAAGTATGCATTGACCGTTTGTGGTGACATTCCCCACTTAGATTTATCTACAGGTTCACCTATATCTTCATAATTTTTAAGTTGACCCCATTTACCTACAGCTGTCATATTTTCAAAATAGGTCTTATCTGCAGATACTTCCATTGTAGAGTAATCTTCCCACTTGTCTGGATATGCAATCTTAACTGTAAATTTATCAAGCTTTTCGATTGCTTTTTCTTTAGTCTCTTCTCCCATCCAGTCTAAATTCTGGATACGGTTTTTATAAGCATCAATCACGTTTGCAATCATTGTTTCTGCCTTTGCTTTTGCCTCTGGAGGAAACTTTGCATCTACATATAGTTGTCCTAAAGCTTCTCCTACAGTGCCGTTTACAGTTGCAAGCGCACGCTCATCTGCTGGGCGTTGCTTTTTTGCACCGCTTAGGTATTTACTATAAAACTCCCAGTTTGCTGTTTCAACATCAGTACTTAGTCTACCGGCAGCACTATTAAAAGTATCCCAGCGTACGAGTGTTTGTATATCTTCAATAGATGTGTTATTTAAAAATTTGTCTAAGGCTGCAGTATACTTAAGCTGTGTTACCGTGAGGGTGTCAAATTCTTTTTTGATGCCTAAGTCTTTAATCATCTTTTTAAGATCTACAGATGTAAGCATTGCATCTGCCTCTTCTACAGAACGTCGATTATTGAAGTTACGAGCATCACGGCTTTCTACTTTATCTAGTCTAGGTATAGCAAGTGCAGTTTCCATCTCAAGAATTTTTTCTGCAGCTGCTGTGGCATCTACTTCAGAGTCACCTAGTTTTTGTAACATTCTTGCAATGTGCTTTTTGTATTCTACACGTATTTCTTTAGACTTACTGTCTTCTAAGATGTAATAGTCACGGTCTGGAAGACCTAAACCATTTGCGCCTAGATAAACTGTATTCATTGAGCTATCATTAAGATCTGCTCCAGCACCTATACTTAAAAATGGAGAAGATACTGCAGGGTTTGTAGCAAGTACGGTTTGTAACTCTGTGAGGTTTGTGACAGCAGCTATATCATCTAGTGCTGGTTGTAATGGTTTTAATCCGGCTTCATTTCGCGCAAGCGTATCTAACTTTGTATTAAAGATTGCTAGTGCTTTTGCTTGGTCTGTGCCAGCAGTGTACTTCCCGCTTTTTTCTGCTTCATCAAGTATAGCAAGAACATCTGCATCTGTAGATTTACGTAGTACAGAAAAGCCTCCCCAGCTTGTACGATCATCGGGTATCTCTGTGTTTTTCATCCAAGAGCCATTTACGTAGTTGTAAAAGTCTTGATTAGGAGTTACAGAAGTATCCATATTTTCAAGTACGATACCTGGAATTTCTTCTGTTTTGGCTTCGTCTTTTGGACCTTCTGTTTTACAACTTACCAGAGTAAGCGCGCAAGAGGCTACAATTGCAACCGATTTATAAAGTTTCATAGTGTTATGAGTGTTTGAAATTATATCTGAATAAGACGTTATTAATTTTGGATTGTTACAAAGTTAATAAAACAAAAAGCCCTCTTAAAAGAGGGCTTGATTAGTTAGTTACGTATCAGCTTTTTGGTTATTTGCTTTGTACCTGTATTGAGTTTAAGTAAATATAAGCCGGTAGCAAATGAACTCATATCTAAGGGATAGTTTGTCTCTCCCGCAGTGGTTGTAATAGGTTTTACAACTACCTTACCTAAGATGTCATAAACTTCTATAGTAAGCGGAGTTCCTTGTGACCAGTTGATGTTAAAGACGCCATTTGAGGGGTTTGGGTGAATGCTAAGACCTGAAATAGAAACCTCATCTATAGCAAGTGGCTCAAGACCTATTTGTAAATCGTCTAATAATACACCTTCTCTCACCGTGTTCTGATCTGAGTGGAAAACAAATCTAAAAATCATACTTGTTTCTGAAGCAAAGGCAGTAAGGTCATAGCTATACTCGTTAAGCGATGTGTCGTTGTCACCCGTCCACTGTGCTCCTGGGCAGTTAAAGCAGTTGTTACCTGGTAAGGTATCACTGTTATACCAGTTAGGGTCATTTGCTGTTCCTAATATATTCCAAGTAACGCCATTATCTGTAGTATACTCCATATACATAATATCCCAATCATTTTCTAGCTCAAAAGCCATCTGAAATGAAATTTGAGGTACTTCTAGTGCAGATATGTCATAACATTTAGTAGTTAAAAATTCTTTGATATTATCACCGTGATCACCACCTAAGTTAGTCGCATATACATTCTGACCAGATGCTGCTTGATTAAGAGCTGGGCCCGAAGGGATCCCTCTTTGCCAGGTTGTGTTACTAGAGTCACAATTACTTGCATTACTATTTTCAGTAAGTACAAGAAGTGCATCTTCATCTGTTTCAAAGTCATTAATAAGATCTCCTTCTCCTACTGCGTTTACGGCTAGAATGGTTCTTGAGTCATTATTATCTACTACTTGATCACCATTTAATATAACTTCTGCCACAAGCTCATATGTCCCTGTAGAGAGTCCTAGCACTGGCAACTCAATTGTAGTAGACTCTTGTGATGCAAGTGATCCCGACCAATCTATTGAATTTGAAATACCACCAGCTTGATAATTTATGGTAGCAGTTGTAACTACATCTGTACCACTATTTATAAAAGTAAGTTCTGTAGGGATTTCTTCACAAGAGAGGGCTTGATTACCTATAGGTGCTAATGAAGTAGTAGCGATATCTAGGGCTATGGGCTCTGAATCTATATTAGTTTGCCAGATACCACGACCGTAGGTAGCTGCCGTAAGAATACCATTAGACTCATTAATATCTAAGTCACGTACAGCAGTATTAGGTAATCCATTATCAAAGGTCTCCCAGTCGTTTGTAACATCATCATACCTCCATACTCCTAGCGCTGTACCTAAGTAAAGTGGATTTTGAGAGTGCAAATTTTGGTGTTTAATTACAAGTTTTGGCACTTCTGGTAATGACCCCGTAATTTCAGTTGCAACAATATCTACTCCTGTAATTGTGCCTTGATATACTCTACCTGAAGTTCCAGCAGTTACTATATATATAGTCGAGCTGTCTCCATATTTCACTTCAAGTGAAGATATATTATTTGAAAAATTAGTCACGAAATCAAAATTCTCGCCACTGTCAGAACTTTTGTATAGTTGATTATCAACTGCGACATACATTATCTCTGCATTATTTGGGTCTGTTTCAAGATGGTCAATACGAGTCCCAAATGATGATGAACGTTGTACCCAAGTATTAGAACAAAAATCTAATTCATAAAGACTAGTATATCCCGCATATAGTCTACTATCTTTTGCAAAGGCTAGAGGTGTTATCCAGTTACCATTTTCTGGAGCGTTAAAAGCTCCTGCGAGTGATGCTCCTCCATTATTTGAAAAATAAGGGCCACCGCCACCTTGTATAAATCCGTAAACTCTGTTTGGGTCATTTGGATCAAATACATTCTCCATTCCATCTGCTCCATAATAGTTTTGCCATTGCTCGTTAAGGCGAGCATAGCCACCGTTATCTTGTAATCCTCCAGAAATAAGAGAAGCATCTGTAGCGGCTACATCTATTCTATAAAATTGTCCTATCGCTAGACCATCTGTAATGCTTGTGAAACTAGCGCCACCATCTGTAGATGTGTAAATACCACCATCACTACCGCAATAAAGAGTTCCGTTTATAAATCGTAGGTTATGAATATCTGCGTGGGTATATGCTGCTTGATTTGGGGAACTCCAGTCGTTAAGTTGTGTGAAGTTTGCGCCACCATTAGTAGATTTCCATACATTTAGTATTCCTGTGTAAATTTCGTCTTCATTTGTGTCTGAAACGGCAAACGCCATATCAAACCAGGCTTGCGTACTCTGGAAAATATCTTGATCTCCAGTAAAAGTTTCTATAAAGCTATCTGCACTATTTGTAGATTTAAATATTGATCCAGAACCAAAACTTGAATCAGATCTAAATACATAGAGTACTTCTGGATTTGCTGGGGTTACATCTAGTACGAGTCTTGCTGCACCAGTAATGACTCCAGCAGATATGTTTGTCCAAGTTTCTCCAGCATCTAGAGATCTATAAACTCTATTTGAAGTAGCTGCATACAGCACATCAGAGCTTCCTGGTTTTACTTTTAAGTCATCAAAGTCGCCTGTGATTTTGTTTTCCCAAGTTAGACCACTATCTGTCGTTTTATAAACACCATCGCTAGTTGCAAGCCATAGTGTTTTATTGTCTGCAGGGTCAAAGTAAATCTCATTCATTGTTAAAGGTGAATTACTTTCATTAAGACCTGTGGTGTTCCAAGTAACACCACCATCTGTAGATTTCATCACGCCTATACTTGTAGAGTCACCAGCATCATCATCACCAGTGGCAATGTATATGATATTACTATCGGTAGGATCAATAGCGATACCAGACACTCCTATTTGTGGTAATTGATCTGTAAGAGGTGTCCACGTGGCACCTGTGTCTGTAGACTTCCAGATACCTCCAGCTGGAGCACCTATATAAATAACAGCAGGGTTTGTTGGGTCTACAGCTATCGCATTTACACGACCTTGACCTGCAGACCAAGAGCCTGTATTAGTATGAGTAAGAGGGCCTATGTTTACCCAGTCGCTCTCATCTGTTTGTGCCGCACGTGAAGAGCTATTTAGTTCTTGCCATACGTCCCAAAGTTGCTTTTGAGTCATTACGGTACCATCATCATTAAGATAATTTTGGTGAAAGGATTCCCATCTTTTAAATGGTTTGTAACCGCTTCCTTTTACGGTCTCATCTTTGTCTTGCCAATACAGTTCAAAAGCATTTACAATTTCTTGAAAAGTGGGTTCTGTGGTTCGGTTAGGATTGTTAAAAATTTCCATCCACGGGGCAGATGTACCTATTTGAGCAACAGATACTCCCGTGACTAGGCAGAAGCCTAGTAGTAGTAGTTTTTTCATTGTAGTTTTATTAGGCAATAAATATAATACAGGAATTTTATTCTACACAATTATTCACTTATAAAACAGCCAAAAAACTTAAAAAATATCAGCAAAAGGATTAAAACACTGCGGTTTTAACAATAAACGGGTGGTTTGATTAGTCTTTTTTGCGCATCTTCTTTATGTAAAGACTGTCCCATTCACTTTTGATTTTAGTAAGTTCAGACACATTTTCGTTAGGTACTGCAATAGATAGTACATAGTGGTGAACCTGCCAGTTGCCGTTTACTTTTTTTAGAACCCCAGAGCCTCTACAAATCCCCATTTGTGTTTCTAAATGTTCATCAAACCAAGCAATACTTGGGTTTAATCCCTCTACGTACACATTTCTATCTATGGCTTTAAATGACCAAGCACGACCTTTGTCAAAATGAGGTTTTGAATAATTTTTAAAAGCCTTCACATCCCAAATTTCTGTTGCATCTGTTCCTACAAAAATGGCAGTATCTGTCATCAAACCAAAATAAGCATCAAAATCTGCGTTAGATGCTGCTTGATGCCACGCATCTAAGGCTGTTGTGATAGATGTCTCAATAGAGTCATTATCTTGTGCAAGTGTAGTTGTAGTAATGCTTATAAGGACAAAAAGGGTAGCTATAAATTTCATAATTTACTGTATTTATTAATCTTCAAGAATTTCTTTTTCTTCCCCATCACCATCAGGCTCTTCATTCTCAAGTTTTATTTCTTCTAGTAAATCTCTAAAGTTTGTGTTGAACGCCTCATTGAGTTGTAAATTGAGATCCTGGTAGGCATTATGTAAATCTCCTATTTGCTTAGACAGTGTTTCTGAGTTTGGGTTGTTTAAAAAAGCTTCATTTTTAAGCACTTTTACCTTTGTCTCGATGGTAATGAGTCTTGCTTGTATTGCGTTAGACAATGTTTCTTTAGGAGTCACTTGTACCTCTGCCTCTTCTGCTTCTGCCTTTGCTTCATATAGGTTGTCAAATTTTTGAATCTTATTTTTTAAAACGCCAAGTGTAGGTATCTGTAAACTATCTATCACTACAGATAGATCTCTATATAATGGCCAGTTTGCCACACCTTCTCTTGCTTGTGGTGTGAGTCCTATTTTAGGCTTTAGATTTGTAGGTTTTGCAATAGATAAAGTATCTCTTGCATCTATTTTATCTGTGGTGGTAACCTCTTGAGGAGTTTGTTTTTCGTCACAAGCACTTATAGCGAGAACAAAAAGAAATAATAATACAACAGATAAAAATCTCATAACTTAAATACTAAGGACATAACAAAAGTAGGGCAAATGCGTATATGCGAGCAATAATTATGACTAAGTTTGTTTACGCTTTCGCGAAAGCGTACTTCAAAACACACACATATGAAATCTAGAATACTCATTATAGGAGCTTGCGGCCAGATAGGGACTGAGCTTACACTTACATTAAGAAACAGATTTGGTGCAGATAAGGTAGTTGCCAGCGATATACGCGAGGGTAATGAAGACATAATGGGTGAGGGGCATTTTGAACTACTAGATGCTACAGACCTTGCAGCAGTAGAAGATGTTATTTTTAGATATAAAGTAGATACAGTCTATTTAATGGCAGCAATGCTTAGCGCTATTGCAGAGCGTTTTCCTGCAAAGGCGTGGCATCTTAATATGACTTCTCTCTTTAACGTGCTTAACCTAGCAAAAGACAAAAAAATAAAAAAAGTGTTCTGGCCGTCTAGTATAGCTGTTTTTGGAGAAACTACACCTGCACAAGATACACCACAACTTACCGTTATGGAGCCATCTACCGTATACGGGATTTCAAAACAAACAGGAGAGCGCTGGTGTGAGTATTATCATAATAAATATGACGTAGATGTACGTAGTATACGTTACCCAGGCCTTATAAGTTATACAACAGAGCCAGGAGGTGGTACGACAGACTATGCTGTAGACATCTATCATAGAGCTTTAAAACACGGTCAGTACCGTAGCTTCCTCAATAAAGGAACAATATTACCTATGATGTATATGGATGATGCCATAAGGGCAACCATAGGTATTATGGATGCGCCAAAAAAGAATATAAAAGTACGCTCATCATATAATCTAGCCGGAGTAAGTTATGCTCCAGAAGATGTTGCAGCAAGTATACAAAAGGTAATACCTAACTTTGAGATAAGCTATGAGCCAGACTTTAGACAGGCCATTGCAGACTCTTGGCCGGAGTCTATAGATGACAGTATTGCGCGCAAAGACTGGGGCTGGGAGCATAAATTTGACCTAGATGCCATCACAAAAATAATGCTCGATAATCTAGAAGAACGATATAAATAAATACACTTACGTGAAAAAGAGAGACCTCCCCACAAAAGATTGTCCCGTTTGTAAACGTCCATTTGCCTGGCGTAAAAAGTGGGAGAAAAACTGGGCAGAGGTCATTTACTGCAGCGAGCGCTGCCGAAGAAATAAAAACAGTGCATAGAGAACAGCTCTTACAAGAATTATCATTTAAGGCTTCAAAAAGCAGTGGCCCGGGTGGACAGCACGCAAATAAAACAAGTTCTAGAATAGAGTTGAGCTGGTCGTTACCAGAAACCCTTGCATTTACAGAAGAAGAAATAGTACGCCTTACTGATAAGCTCGCTCACAGACTCACTAAGGAAGGGGTGCTGCAGCTTGCTTCACAAGCATCACGTAGCCAGCATAAAAATAAAGAGGATGTCATAAAGCGCTTTTTCTCTTTGCTAGAGGTTGCCATACAAGTACCTAAAGTGAGAAAGAAAAAGCGGCCTTCTAAACTTGCCAAGCTAAAACGCCTTAAAGCCAAAAAGGAACAGTCAGAAAAAAAGGCAAATCGCAAGCGACCAGAGTTTTAGAAGAGCTGATGTAGAAAAATTAAAAGCCCTGTAAACAATGCGTTTACAGAGCTTTTAATTTTAAAATAATGTAGATTACTCTACAATAAATTTTCCTTTCATAAGTCCTGAGTGACCTGGAAAGCTACATATAAAATCATATGTTCCAGCCTCTGGTGCGGTAAAGGTTACAGTAGTAGACTGCCCACCACCTATCATCTTAGTATGAGCAATGATTTGATCTTCATTTGCAATCCAGTCACCAGCTTCTCCAGTTGCTGCCGCTGCTGCCGAAAATTCTGGAATAGACGTTCCTGGCTTAAGTAGTACAAAGTTGTGACCCATTATTTTTTTGTCAATTTTTCCTGTATGACGTAGTGTAAGAGTCACTTCTTGACCAGCTTTAACTTTAAGTTCGCTCTTGTCATATTTCATCTGGTCATTTCCTGCAAGTGCAAGATTTACAGATTTTCCATCATCTTTTTTGGTTGTCTTTTTTGAGCCTATCTTTACGGTTTCTTTTTCGGCTTTTTTCTCTTCGCCGCCGCAGCTTATCATAAGTCCTGCAAGTGCAAGAGCAGCTATAATTCCTTTAAATTTCATAGTAGTTCAGTTTAGTTTAAGTTTCTAAAGATAATCAACAACAGCTTTTTACTCAATATAATTTTTAAAAAAGTCAAAGGTGCGTAACTCATTGTAGTAATACTCTCCTTTCATATAAAAGCCCACGTGCCCTCCGTGATCTGGCATTTCTAAATGTAAGATGTCAGACTGTTTTGCTTGTTCTATAGGGTAGCAGTCACCGTGTAAAAAACTATCATTTTTTGCATTAAGGATAAGAGTAGGGACTTTAATATTTTTTATAAACTGAGCGCTACTTGCTTTTGCATAATAATCTAGTGCATCTTCAAACCCGTGAGCGGGCGCGGTGTATATATCGTCAAAAGATTGTAAACTATTAATCTTCTTATATGACTGCCTACTCATTTTCTCAGGAAAGCGAGACATTTTTTTTCTATACTTTGCACGTAAGTGTACTAAAAAGGAAGTGCGATAAATGACATTTTCTTTTTTTGATAATTGCTCAAGAGACATACGTAAATCTGCGGGTACACCTATGCAGGAGGCTACTTTAACTTCTGTAGGGATATTAGTATGCTCTCCTAGGTATTTTAAAACAGCATTACCTCCTAAGCTCACACCGTAGAGCCCTATTTTTTCATATTTACGCTTAACAAGTGTTTCTACAATAAATGCAATGTCACCCGTTTCTCCACTGTGGTAAGACCGGTAGAGTCTATTTTGCACGCCGCTACAGCCCCGTAAATTTACAGCGGCAACATCATAGCCATTTGTGCTTAATAACTTTGCTGTGCCTAGCATATAAGGACGCTGTGCATCACCTTCTAAGCCGTGAAAGAGAACAGCCACCTTTTGATTTTTTCTTGAAACTCGAGCATTTGTCCAGTCTATATCTATGAAGTCACCATCGGGAAGTTCAAAACGCTCTCTAGACTGTTTAACCCCTTTTACGCGCCTAATTTTTGCAGAGTAAATGGTAGAAAAATGAGCATCTTTAAATAGTCCGCTTGCGCGAAAATTTGATGAAACTATGGGCATTTAGGGTATGTAGCTTTATATATTTAACATTTTGTAGTACAACATACTACTAAGACAAAATTACATAATTATGAGAGGCTAATACCTATATATAGTCATCCTGTAAAAGCTTATTAAGATATTTTTATCGAAAACTACTGTACCTCAAAGAAGCGATTATTGTAATTTTACGACTAGACGGTATTGTCACAAACTTGATTTAATTAGAACAATTTATATATGTACACAAAAGAATTTGATATACGATGGAGTGATATAGATGCAAATCGCCACCTAGCAAACTCTGCTTACGTAAACTTTATGTCTCATACTCGTATGGGCTTTATGATAGAGAATGGTTTAAGCCAGAAGGAGATGGTGCAACATAATATAGGGCCAGTGATTTTTCACGAGCAAATATTCTTTTTTAAAGAAGCTTTTCAAGGTAGACCTATCACTGTGACCTTTGAGTTAGGAGGAGCTAGTGAGGATGGTATGTTCTTTAAGTTTGTACATAACTTTTATGATTATAAAGGAAGAAACCTTGCTCGCGGAAGTATGCAAGGAGCTTGGATAGATCTTACCACACGTAAAACTACTGGCCTTCCAGAAGCATTAATGCCTATGCTCGAAAATGCCCCAAAAACATCAGACTATAAAGTCTTAACAAAAGAAGATATGAGATCTCACGGGCAGGCGCCTAGAGATAGAGAGTAATAAAAAAAATTATAGGAGCAGTATGATGCTGCTCCTATAATTATACTGCTATTGTCCAGGCATATCATAAAAGAATTGCTCTTGAACAATTTTTCCATCCTTTACTTGATATACTGCTATTTCTGAAGATTTACTGCGTTGCCCGCTAGGCTTATGAGTAGTATCCATATCAAATCTAACAGAAAACCAGTTTTCTGCCACTGTAGGCTCACTTACAGTAGTGCTATGTACATCAAAAGTGTTTTCCCACCATTCTCCTTTTTTTCCTACGGCTTCCATACCTTCAGATCTTGAGTGTTCTGCCCACGATGGTTCTAAACTCACAATATTTGGGCTATAAAGCTCTTTATAACATCTATCATACTCGCCATTATTGCACCACTTTACTAAGTTATTTGCGATTTCTTGTGTTTTCATAATATATTGATTGTTAGGTTGTTCTTGTAAATATAGCGACCATATTAGTAAAATGAACAAGAAAACACAGGCTAAAACTCATATTGAATGTTAAATTTTTAACATAATTTATTATCTTGAGGGAAATTTATAAGACAGACAACTATATGTAATAGTTTGTTTTTTAAACTAGTTACTAGTTTTTAAATGGAGTATGTTGTTTGTATTCTGTCATTTTAATCTGACGCACAAAAGGTTTAAATAACATATTTGCAACTGTACGGCGGTGTTTTATATAACATCTAAGCTGTTCTGGCGTTGCACCTAGAGTACTTTTAATTTCAGATGCTGTTCTGCCTAAGTTGATTTCTTTCACCCCTAATGAGAGGCCTTGTCTTATATAATCGTTAAGCATTCTTTGGTAGACGGCATCTGTTTTATTAAACTCGTAGTTGAGTCCTATAAAATGTGCATCAAGCACATCATCTACAATAAAAGCGGTCGAAAATCCCACAAGCATCCCATCTCTACTATAGGTTTTAAAAATGATACGGTCTTTAAAAGCATCTTTTAGCAATGCATAGGTCTCTATTGTAATAGTTAGGGTGTTAAAAACAGCTTTGCTAGTTACATTATTATATAGCAGCTGTAAACTGTCTTTATTGCTTCTTATTTCTGATGCAGATAGCGATTGTACAGTTAGGTTTTTACTCAATGTATCTGCTCTATTAACCTTTACTCTATACTTAGATTTTAAGGCATTTTTATAACTGTCAAAGTCTTTCCACCTTAAACGTAGCCTCATATTTGGTTCTACCGTAAAAGATTGAAAGTCTTCTTTTTCTGCGATGCTAGCAGATGCATCTTCGGTAGCATTAAAGTCCTTTAGGAAAAAGAGGCTTGGTTTTTTTGGTGTAGAGAGCTTTTTTAGCTTTCGCGAAAGCGTATCATACACACTTCTTTTATCTATACCGGTTTTTACATAAAGACCATATGCACCGCTCAGAAAGATATTTCCACACACTAGTGTATGTGTTTTCTTTCCGCTTAGGTAGCATTGTATACTGCGTGCTAGTTGCTGGGTGAGTGGCACTTTCTCTGAAGCCATACCTAATGAGATATCTATTGCCTGGGTTATGGCAAGAGCTACGGGTTTGTCATTGAGAGAAAATAGAAGGTAGGTGTATGTAATAAGCGGGTTTGCCTTTTCAAACGCTCGTAAGAATGGTTTTGAAAAATAGAAAGTGTCCTGACTGTCTAGTGTTATAAATACACGATCATCTATATCATTTATACTTGAATATGATGTGCACGTATAATTAGACACTTGCTTTTTTTCGTTTTGTACTTAAATATACACCTAAGAAAATAAGCGTAGCTGCTACTACTCTTATAGTAGTGAGGGTGTCTGCTCCTAGTATAATAGCTACAAGCGTTGCTATGAGTGGTTGTATATAGATAAAGGCTCCTATCGTAGAAGGTTTGAGCTGTCGCAGGGCAAATACATTAAATAGGTACGTTAAGTATGTGGTGCCTATTACTACAAACAGCATTACACCTATAACAGAAGGTGGCAAAGTAAACCACTGTACTTCGAGAAATTGAGGTAAGGCAATGGGTGCGTTTGTAAATACTGCGATTAAGAAAAACCATTTCATAAGTGTGACCGAGGCATATTTGGCCGTGAGTGGTTTTACTAAAATCAGATAGACGGAGTAGGCAATGGCATTTATTATAAATAGCGTGTTACCTAGAGGTATATTGGGCGCATTAGCTTGAGTTTTTGCTCCAAATAATATAAGAATAAGTGCTCCTACTAGGCCTATAGCAATACCAGACCCTTTGAGCCAAGTGATTTTTTCTTTTAAAAATAAAGCCGATAGAATAAGAAGGATAACTGGAGATAGGGTGATGACCACACTACTGTTTATAGGAGTAGATAGCTGTAAACCCTTAAAAAACATAAGCATATTAATAGTCATCCCAAAAAGAGCACAAAGTATAATGCGCCACCAGTCTTTACGGTCAATCTTTTCTGAGGGTAAAAACAAGCTTGTAATCCAGAATAGTATCGCTGCGCCTAACACTCTAAGCATAATAAACCCATATGCTTCAATGTATGTGGGCATAAGATCTTTTGCCAGCGTATGGTTTACACCATATATAAAACTAGCGCCAAAGGCAGCAAGAAATGCGAGATGACGCTTACTCATAGATTTTTATACTTTTGAAAATACCTCAACAGCAGCAGCAACCACCTTCTTGCTATTACCTACAAAAATTTGATTATCTACAATCATAACCGGGCGCTTTAAAAAAGTATAATGTTCAAGTATAAGATTTTTAAAATCTTCTTCAGAGAGAGATTGCTCGTTAAGACTACGTTTACGGTAGAGTTGTGCTCGTTTACTAAAAAGCGACTCATAACTACCGCTCATTTCTTTCATAGCCACAACTTGCTCTTCTGTAAGAGGGTCGGTTTTAATGTCTTGTAATACAACGTCACTAGACGGGTTTATTTCAGAAATAATACGCTGGCAAGTGTTGCAAGTAGCTAAGTGTATGATTTTTTTCAAAATATGGTGGCTTATTAAATTACTTTACAAAATTACCATCTAACTCATCTAAAATGAATTATTTTTAGACAAAAATTAGACATTATGACCTATACCTTTGATATCTGTCTTAAAAGTAGACAACTTTTAGAACGCTTCATTAAAAATCATACTACAGAGGAGCTTAACACAATTCCAGAGGGTTTTAATAATAATATTATATGGAATATAGGTCATAGCATCGCCACACAGCAACTTCTTACATACGGGCTGTCTGGGCTTAAACCTAGGCTTGATATGGCATTTATAGATCGCTATAGAAAAGGTACAAAGCCAGAAGGGCTAGTTACTCAAGAAGAGGTGGCACAAATGCATACACTCTTGTTTACAACACTAGCAGAGTTACAAGAAGATTATGAAGCTGGACTTTTTAAAGACTTTAAAGAATACACACTATCTACTACGGGCGGTACACTTACTAACGTCGGAGAAGCTCTGGAATTTAATAATTATCACGAGGGCTTACACTTAGGGTGCGTTATACAGTTGTCAAAACTTCTTAAAAAGTAAGATAACTTTCCGTTTCGTTCCAAGGTATAGTAACCACCATATTCTCCGTATATAATGCATCTACCTCTGCATAATTAAGAATTACGCCGTCTTCGGTAAATCCTACTTCTTGTAGGTTTTCATTAAATGTGAGTACATTAAATAAATGCTCCTGCTGGGGGTATTCTTTTGTGAAGTACGCTTTCGCGAAAGCGTAAAAATCTTCTGTAAATAGTGCTTCTTTTGATAAAAGCTCTCCATTTTGTGGATTTAGGTTGAGATAGCTAGCTGTATCATACCCACTAGCACCGCCAGAAAATTGATAGGTATAGTGCACAATGGAGAGTAAATTATTAGTCCCATATGAGAGCGCTGTTTCTATTTGAATTTCGTGAGCATCAGAGAGCTCAGTAGTTTCGGGATATGAAATTTGAGATTCATTAATGTATAGGTCTATTGCATCTGTTATGCTAAGGTCTGGCACATTAGAAGCATTATACAAAGTGGAAGTTGTCTTGTCAAGAATCCACTTATTTGCAAAGTCTTTTACCGTCTCAGGTGAAGTGAAGGTAATAATCTCAATATCTATATCTGGACAGTGCTGCGTGGCGCATATGTTTATATCACTAGTTGTGTAGTGAGTGCTGTTTGTTTCATAAACAATTTCTTTCTCACAACTTACAGTGGTGATGTAAATAATAATAAGCAGCAGGGGAGCCAGATGTTTTTTCATTAGATAAAAGTAGGGTTAAGGCTCCAATAAAAAAAGGCTACTCATATATATGAGTAGCCTTTTAAAAAAAGTTAGCTTATAAAGCTTATTGCTTGATAAACTTGTAAGTTCCTGTTTGACCTTCTGCAGTTACTTGTATTAAGTAAGCGCCAGGCGTTAATTCTGAAACATTTATTTGATTTTGTGTTGATTGAAGGTTTTGATCTAAAACTTTTTGACCAAGTAAGTTAAACACTTTTACGTTTTCAATAATAGATGTATTACTTACGTTAAGAACTTCTTGGGCTGGATTAGGAAACATTGTAAATCCATCTAGTTGGTTAGATTCTCCAGTAGATAATAGACCATCTCCAGTAGCACTAATTTGAAGGTTTCCAGTAGCACCACCAAAACCTAGAACTACTATATAAACATTCTCCCCAGTTCCTGGAGTTGTAAATGTAAGTTCACTTTGTAATGTTCCGTTTGCATCATCATTCACCTCACCGCAAACTTGGTTATCACAATCACCAGTGATAGATGCAATGATAGTATCAAAGTCTGATCCAGCGGTAGAAACGGTCACTTCAGTGGCTGTTCCTCCATCATTAACAAAATACCATACTGCAGCTCCGCCAGTATCTCCACATCCCGTTGTATCTGGTGTCGCGTTTGAGATATTTTGTAGTGTAGTTTGCCCATCACCTAATCCTCTTGCTCCAGAACATTCGTCGTTAGAAGGTGGGCAAGGGATTTCTCTTTCATATGTAAGAACACAATCAGCATCTTGTGGTGTAAGAGTAACCTCTATTGCAGTCTCACTTACATTAAAGGGCCCAAGCAAAGTTGCACCGGTATCTGTAATTGTTTCTGATAGACTATTATAGTTTGTTGTTACAACAAATTCTGTTGCGTCTCCAAAATCAGTAATATTTACAACAACGCTAAATTCACCGTTATCACAATCTCCAAAAACTTCAACCATTGCGGCACCTGGAGTACAGTCTATACAGTTTGCAGTAATTTCTGTTGGTACATCTACGAGATTACCAGTTCCTACTTCTTGGTCTACATTATTAAGTATACGATAAGAAACTTCTCCATCAAAAGAACCAGAGTCGTCTACAGTAAATGTAATAGCATCACCATCTGTAACACTAAAAGTCTCAAAGCCTTGACTTCCAGCATCTAGTGTAGCATCGTCTAAAATGATTGTGCCATTTACGATAACATCAATGGAGTTTCCATTCCAACCGTCACCAAAACTGTCATTAAGTTCTAGTGTGTAATCACACTGACCGATTGCAATTAAACTGGTAAAAAGCATTAAAAATGCAAGAGTAATTTTTTTCATACTAATATTGTTTAAGGTTATCAAAGTGTTAAATATAAGTTATTTGTGCTAACACAGGTTTTTTAACATAGGTTAATTTGTTTTTTTTCGTTAAATGGTCATTAAATTGGAGGGTATTGTGAATAAAATCTTACAAAATGTTTAATAACAAACGTTAGTATGTTAAATAGTTAGTTATTCCTTAATTATTTGTTTTGCACTGCACTTTATCTTCCTACTTGAGTTAAGTAGCTTTGTTATATAAAAATCTCTCTATGAAATTTAATACTAAAACCATACACGGTAACCAGCAGCCAGATGCAGCTTATGGATCTGTGATGAAACCCATTTATCAGACATCTACTTATGCTCAACAGTCACCGGGAGATCATAAAGGATATGCCTATAGTAGATCTGCAAACCCTACACGTCACGCACTTGAGCAATCTCTCGCAAGTATAGAAAATGGAGCATTTGGTATGGCATTTGCTTCAGGTATGGCTGCGATAGATGCGGTAATGAAGCTACTTAAACCTGGTGACGAGGTTATCACTACAAATGATATTTATGGTGGTTCTTTTCGCTTATTTACTAAGGTTTACGAAGGTTACGGTATTACCTTCCATTTTGTAAATATGAGTGATATTCAAAATATCAAAACTCGTATCACAAAAAATACAAAGATGATCTGGATGGAGTCTCCCACAAACCCGATGATGAACATTTTTGATATACAAGCCGTCGCCAAACTTGCAAATCAAAATAACATACTCCTTGCTGTAGATAATACGTTTGCAACTCCATATCTTCAGACTCCTCTGGATCTGGGGGCGCATATTGTGATGCATAGCGCTACAAAATATATAGGAGGCCACAGTGATCTAGTAATGGGAGCGCTCATTGTAAATGAAAAGACGCTAGCAGAAAAGCTTTATTTTATTCAAAATGCTTCTGGAGCTATATGCGGTCCTCAAGACGCTTTTCTCGCGCTGCGGGGTATAAAAACCTTGCACGTGCGTATGGAAAGGCATTGCCAAAACGGGTGTGCAATTGCCCATTATCTCAAAAATCACCCTAAAGTAGAAAATGTGTACTGGCCAGGTTTTGAAGACCACCCTAGCCATCATATTGCTGCCAGACAAATGAAGGATTTTGGAGGGATGTTATCATTTTCCTCCTATGGAGATAGTACAGAAGATGCACTTAAGGTTATAAAAAATTTAAAAATATTTACGCTCGCCGAAAGTCTTGGAGGGGTTGAGAGTCTAGCCGGTCACCCAGCCACAATGACGCACGCTGCAATACCCAAGGAAGATAGACTCAAAATAGGCTTAACAGATTCATTAATACGACTAAGTGTTGGGATAGAAGATGTAGATGATTTAATAAAAGATCTTAAGCAGGCTCTTGGGTAGTATTCCGCTTTCGCGAAGGCGTAACGCTACACCATATTAGTATTTTAATCTAGGTAATAAATATACCCTACATTCATCCAGAATATCCAGTCGTTTACTCTGTTTACAGGTCTTGGGTCTGGATTAAGTCCATCTACCCAGTTTGATGTGTAGTAGTGCCATCTCAAATCTATATTAAGATCACTTAAGATACCTAATTTGTAACGAGTACCTACACTCCAAGTGATTGCCCAAGTATCCCCCACACGGGTATCTATACCTGTGCCCATTTGCCCTTCACCTACATTAAATCCTTCTATAATAGCAGGTCCCGTATCTGTAGGGTCTGTTGTAAAAGGATTGAGTACTTGTCCAAAGATATTACCATCCTCGCGTAGTGAAGTTGTAGCACTAGGATTAAAGGAAACAAAGTGAGCTCCTACACTTACATATGGAGCAAACTTATAGGCTCCAGCAGAGAAGTCACGTATGCTCATAGGGAAGTATTCTAGCTGTGAACCTATCTCTAGTACTTGAGTTCTACCTGTATGTGCACGAAGTCGCATACCCCCAAAATCATTATCACTCGCCTCTGGGCCAAAGTTTTCTAAGTTTGTTATATGGAAATCTATTTCGTTTCGTACCTTAAAGTGATCATTAAAGTAGGTGTACTTTGAGTAACAGTTACAGTCTGCTTGATAGGCAAAGTTTAGGTAGTGCACTATCCCCACACCAAAGCCTACATTACCAAGGTTGGTCTCAACATTACTACGCTCTCCATAATCAGATTGAAACGCAACTGGACCGGCTATAACGCCAAGTTCGTGTGAAAACCCAAACTGAGCATTTAAGCCCTGCTGTGTGATCATCATTAATAATAATGCCAGTAGTAGGTACTTGGCTCTCATAAGTAGGTAATTAGGTGAGCAAATATATAAAAATATGTCAAACATCGAGTTTTTTGAGTTAAAATGATATTTTAAGTAAGTTTAATCTTACAATTACATATTTAATTATGATATTCTAAAAAAAACACGCTAAAAATCAAGGATAATGTATATTTGTAGCTCTAACAGAACAATGTTTAAAGCATTGTCATAATAGATACCTTTTATGTCAGACAGCATTAAAAAATTTGTCGATTATGTTGCTCAGAGCAACCCAAATGAACCAGAATTTATGCAGGCAGTCCACGAGGTGGCAGAAACTGTAATTCCTTTTATAGAAAAAAATCCAAAATACCAGGGTAAGAAACTCTTAGAGCGAATGGTTGAGCCAGAGCGCACTATTATGTTTAGAGTGCCTTGGACAGATGACTCTGGAGAGATTCAAGTAAATAGAGGATACCGTGTAGAGTTTAACAGTGCTATAGGGCCATATAAAGGAGGACTTCGTTTTCACCCTTCTGTAAACTTGAGTATCCTTAAGTTTTTAGGGTTTGAGCAAGTGTTTAAAAACAGTCTTACTACATTACCTATGGGTGGTGGTAAAGGAGGATCTGACTTTAACCCAAAAGGGAAGTCTGATGCAGAGGTAATGCGTTTTTGCCAGAGCTTTATGAGCGAGCTAGCTCGTCACATAGGTCCTAACACAGACGTACCTGCTGGAGATATAGGAGTAGGCGGTCGTGAGATAGGCTATATGTTTGGGCAGTACAAGAGACTTCGTAACGAGTTTACTGGAGTACTTACAGGTAAAGGTCTTACGTACGGCGGTTCTTTAATGCGTCCAGAAGCGACAGGTTATGGTGATGTATACTTTGCACAAAGTATGCTTAAGACTAAAGGTGAAACTTTTGAAGGTAAAGCAGTAGCAGTTTCTGGATCTGGAAACGTTGCCCAGTATGCTACAGAGAAAGTAACACAACTAGGTGGTAAAGTAGTGACTATGTCAGACTCTGGAGGTTACATTTATGATAAAGATGGTATAGATGCAGATAAGCTTGCGTTTATTATGGATCTTAAAAATGTAAAACGTGGTCGTATAAGCGAGTATGTAGATACATACACAAGCGCAGAGTACCACGAGGGACAAAGACCTTGGTCTACTAAGGTAGATGTTGCACTTCCTTGTGCTACACAAAATGAACTTAATGGAGATGAGGCAAAAACACTAGTAGATAACGGATGTATATGCGTTGCCGAAGGTGCAAATATGCCTTGTACGCCAGAAGCTATAGAAGTTTTCCATAATGCAAAAATTCTTTTCTCACCTGGAAAAGCATCAAACGCAGGAGGTGTTGCAACTTCTGGACTTGAAATGTCTCAAAACAGTTTACGTTTTAACTGGACTGCAGAAGAGGTAGATCAAAAACTTCACAAGATTATGCTAGACATACACGAAGCGTGTGTAGAGTATGGAAAAGATGAAGACGGTTATGTAGACTACGTAAAAGGAGCAAACGTTGCCGGATTTGTAAAAGTGGCAGATGCTATGCTAGCTCAAGGAGTAGTATAATAAGTCACACACATAATATAGTATTACAATCAGACAGCTCAGGCTGTCTGATTTTTTTTTTGGGTGTTGTCACGCTTTCGCGAAAGCGCAATGCTATCCATAATAACTAAGGACATTACCTCGCTCCATTTCTGTGCTCAAAGCAATAATTGTACATTTGGTCGTTTTATACAAATAAACAGTTGCCAGAAGTGAAGACGCGTTTTTTCTTATTGATTCTTCTCACATCATTTACAGTGATGTCGCAAGACTTTTCAGAAAACTGGACAGCACATTACTCTTATAACCGAGTGTCTGATATGACCTCTGGTAATGATAGAGTATACGTGGCTTCAGAAAATGCAGTTTTTATATATAACACACTTGATGAGTCTATAGAAACTAGAACCACCGTAAATGGTCTTTCTGGTAATGTAATATCTGCTATTTATTATAGTGAAGGTTTTGACACACTCTTTATAGGGTATGAAAATGGTGTTATAGATGTTGTAGTGGGTAATAGCACAGATGTTCTTACTGTGGTAGATATTTTTAATAAACCTGCTATCCCACCAGACCGTAAGCGCATTAATCATTTTGAAGAGTATAATGGCTTTGTTTATATATCCTCTAGTTTTGGTATTTCCTTATTTGAGCTTAGTCAGTTAGAGTTTGACGATTCTTATTTTATAGGCAATGGTGGTGGCTTACTAGATATAGGTAGTGTAGCCATACAAGAGCCATACATCTATGCCGCATCTATAGACGGGGGTGTGCGTAGAGCGCTTGTTGCAAATGATAATATTATAGATTTTAATAACTGGGAGACTATACGTACTGGATCTTACCAGGAGATTGTAAGTTTTAATAATGACCTTTACTTACAAGAAGACAACCAGATTCTTATCTCTCAAGATGGGGTAGATTATAGCATTTTTGAATCATACCCAGAGACGGTAATAGACATTAGGCCTAATGAAGATTTCTTATCTGTAACATATAACGCTACCGTCTTGCTCTATGATGAAAATCAAAATCTAGCACAAACCTATGGTGCGATAGAAGGTTTTACAACAAGATACACCACTACCTTAACATTGCAAGGAGAAATCTTTGTGGGTACGCTAGGTTCTGGGGTGGCTCGTTTCTCTAGTTCTAATATATCTGATGTTATACGATTATTGCCTAATGGTCCGCTTGAAAATGAACATTTTGATGTGGCTGCTAGTGCAGGAAATGTTTGGTCCGTTTTTGGAGATTTTGATGTTTCGTACAATCCTTTTCCTCTCAAAACACAGGGAATAAGCAAATTTACAGAAGGTGAAGGGTGGAGTTCTATAAATCCTGGAGATCTTTTTGGGGCGACAAATTTTGTGCACGTTGCTGTAAACTCCTTAGACCCTACACAGCTGTTTGCAAGTTCTTTTAATGGAGGGCTAGTTGAGGTGCTAGATGCAACACCAAGTATTTTATATGATGAAAATAATAGTACGCTATCTCCGGTAGCAACCACTACAGATGATGTACGTGTAAACGGAGGAGCGTATGATGCTGAGGGTAATTTCTGGGTGACTAATGCAAGATCACCCCTAGGCTTGCATAAGGTAAGTCCAGCAGGACAATTTTCTTCTTTTAACACAGAGGAGATTCTAGCCGGAAGTGATGCAAATCTTGATGCCCTTGCAATAGGTCTTGATGGCGTTGTGTTTTTTGGTACAGATACCAGAGGTGTGATTGCTTATAATCCCGCTAATAATGAGTTTGCAAGACTTGCGGGAGAAGATGGAGCGGCAAATCTACCTATAGATGATATACGCTCGCTAGCAATAGATAGAAACGGTGCTTTATGGATTGGAACACGATTAGGTCTTAGAGTACTATTTGGCCCATCACAAATTTTTGAAAACTCACAGATAAGCGCAAATGCAATTATATTTTTAGAGGATGGTCTAGCTCAAGAATTGCTTAATGACCAAGTGATAACAGATATCATTGTAGATGGAGCAAATAATAAGTGGCTTGCCACTGCAGACTCTGGTGTGTTTTACGTGAGTCCTAATGGTCAAGAAACCATTTTTCACTTCACTACAGATAACTCACCACTGCCGTCTAACACGGTACAATCTGTTGCGATAGACCCAGAGACGGGTAGTGTTTACTTTGGTACCGTAAGAGGTATGGTATCTTTTGATGGTACTTCTACCGCTCCTGCAGATAATCTGGAAAATGTACTTATATATCCTAACCCTGTGAGACCAGGCTTTAATGGTAACGTGCGTATAGAAGGACTTACCGCTCGTACTAATGTAAAAATTACAGACCTAGTAGGTAACCTCGTTTATGAAGAAAATACTACAGGTGGTAGCATAGAGTGGGATACAACAGCCTTTGGCCGTCATAAGGTGGCTTCTGGGGTATACTTATTACTCATTACCGGCCCTCCAGAAGAAATGCAAGAGACTACCATAGAAAAAGTGATGATCATACGATAATGCTAGTAAAAACAGAAGCTATTGTTTTCTCTGCGCTTAAGTATGGTGAGGCAGACCTTATTGTAAAGGCTTTTACAAAAAGCAGTGGTGTCAAGTCGTACCTGCTCAGAAATATCCTTAAATCCAAAAAAGGAAAGCTACGTGTAGCAATGTTTCAGCCGCTCACCCATCTTGAGATAGAGGCAAACCATAAAGACAAGGGTACCCTCGAGAGTATAAGAGAAGCAAAAGTCATAACTCATTATACCAGCCTGCACACGCAGGTAGCAAAGAGTGCTATCGTTTTTTTTATATCAGATATGCTGCGATCTTCTGTGCAGGAGGAAGAAGAAAATGCTCCACTATTTGAGTTTCTGGTTGCCTCAAGCTTATGGCTAGATTTACATAGTGATATTGCAAATTTTCATCTACTATTTTTAGTGAAGTTAAGCGGTTATCTAGGCTTCTATCCAGATGATAGTGAGGCACATCACCTATATTTTAATTTGCTAGATGGTTATTTTGAGTCTTCAGAGCGCACCTTGTATAGTCGATCTGGAGAAGAAATTGAGTTGTTAAAAAGGTTCTTAGGCATAAATTTTGATGTACTTACACAAATCAAACTAAACCAAAAACAACGCACCTCCTTTCTCAATATACTGTTACAGTATTATGAGTTACATTTGCAAGGTTTTAAGAAACCTCGCTCACTAGCAGTGCTTAACTCAATTTTTAGCTAAATGCGCATACTTTTATCCCTATTTCTGCTGCTGTCTTTTACTTCTTACTCGCAGGTCATTACAATACTAGATGTAGACACGCGTGAGCCTATAATAGGGGTTGCTATCTTTAATAATGACAAGAGTAAAAGTGCACTCACAGATTTTGATGGTAAGGCAGATGTGACCGCTTTCGCGAAAGCGGAAACCCTTTATTTTCAAGAAGTCGCACATAAGGACGCTCAGTATACAAAAGCACAAATAGCAGCATTTTCAAACCGAATTTTTCTCAAACAAAAGGATAACCAGCTTACAGAAATTGTGCTCTCTGCTAGCAAATTTGCACAAAGCCGAAAGAATGTACCTCAGAAAATAGTAGGTCTCACCTCAAAGGATATTATAAGAGCAAACCCGCAAACAGCGGCAGATTTACTAGAGACAAGTGGGTCTGTTTTTGTTCAAAAAAGTCAGCAGGGTGGTGGTAGTCCACTCATACGAGGGTTCTCTACAAATAGACTACTTATCACATTAGACGGAGTGAGATTTAATACGGCAATATTTAGAGGAGGAAACGTGCAAAACGTGATATCTATTGATCCTTTTATTATAAACCGCACAGAAGTATTACTAGGGCCAGGTTCTGTAATTTATGGTAGTGATGCTGTAGGTGGAGTAATGAATTTTTATACAAAACAGCCCAAACTATCATTTTCAGACAGCCTTACGGTTACAGGTACAGTTGTAGCTAGAGTAAATACGGCCAATAATGAGAAGACTGGTCACTTTGATATCACACTGGGTAAGAGGCAGTGGTCTTTCCTCACAAGTGCTAGTTACTCAGATTATGATAACCTGCGACAAGGGGAGCACGGCCCAGATGATTACCTACGTTCTGAATATGTCCAGACTATAGATGGGGTAGATGTAGCTGTCACAAATGATGACCCACTGGTACAAGTAGGCTCTGCTTTTAACTCACTTAATCTAATGCAAAAAGTGAGATATACGCCTAATGAAAAGTGGGATTTTAACCTTGGGGTGATTTATGCAGCCACCTCAGATTATGATCGTTATGATAGATTAACGAGAAAACGTGATGGCGAATTTAGATCGGCAGAGTGGTTTTATGGCCCACAAAAGTGGTTTATGACTAACCTCCAAGTTAATAAAGAAGGTAATGGTCAGTACTACGATAGAGTGATAGGTACATTTACTTACCAGAATTCTAAAGAAAGTAGAAACGACCGGGATTTTAACGCGACAGACTTCTTTGAGACAGATGAGAGTGTAGATGCAATATCTGTAGGGCTAGATTTTGTTAAGAAGCTTGAGACTAAGAGAAACAAAATATTTTATGGACTTGAGTATATACATAACAAAGTACACTCAGATGGTCAAGTAACAGACATAACTACGGGTGACATTGCAAACACAGCGTCTAGATATCCAGATGGCTCTACCTGGCAATCGCTGGCAGCTTATGCTAGTGCGCAAATAGAGCTTTCTGATAAGACACATATACAAACGGGATTACGTTATAATCATATCTTACTAGCAGCCGACTTTTCTGATAATAATGAGTTTTTTGCATTTCCTTTTCAAAACGCAGACTTGAGTACGGGTAATCTCACTGGAAGTTTTGGCGTGACTCACGAGGTGTCAAAAAAAGTAAGTGTTAAGGCAAATGTAGGTACAGCTTTTAGAGCACCTAATATAGATGACGTAGGTAAAATTTTTGATAGCGAGCCAGGCTCTGTTGTTGTGCCTAACCCTGATCTTAAATCTGAATATGCCTATAATGGAGAGCTGGGAGTGAGTCTTAATTTTTCTAACGTACTACAGTTTGATGTAAACGGTTATTATACACTGCTGGAGAACGCGCTAGTGCGCCGCGATTTTAATCTTAATGGTGTTACAGAAATAGAGTATCAAGGTGAGACTAGTAATGTGCAAGCTATTCAAAACGCATCTAAGGCAGAGGTGTATGGTGTAGAGATAGGGGCAAATGCTAACCTCACAAAGCATTTAAAGTTCACAAGCCAGTTTAATTACACGAGTGGTGTAGAGCAAGAAGAAGATGGGAGTTATGTGCCTTTTAGACACGTGGCACCACTCTTTGGAAATGGGCATTTAATCTGGGCAAAAGATAAATGGACGCTTGACGCGTCTGTAGCATATAGCGGTAAGTTTGATTTTGATGAGCTTGCTCCTAGCCAGCAAAGTAACTCACACCTTTATGCACTAGACGGAGATGGTAACCCCTTCTCACCTAGCTGGTATGACTTGAGTATTGCTAGTAGATATGTACTTTCAGACAGCTGGTCTTTTACGGCAAATCTTGAGAATATTACAGACCAGCGTTACCGTACGTATTCTTCTGGAATAGCTGCTGCGGGAAGAAATTTAATACTTGCGGCGACTTATAATTTTTAAGGTTACGCTTTCGCGAAAGCGTAAAAAGAACCATTTAACTACTTGCTTTTACCACCTACTATGATGACAATCTCACCCTTAGGAGGTTTGTTTGTATAATGTGCTAGCACCTCTGCTGCGGTCCCTCTCACGGTTTCTTCGTGTAGTTTTGTAATCTCTCTAGATACAGAGACAGGTCTGTCTTCTCCAAAATATGCTACAAAGTGGCCTAAGGTCTTTACTAACTTGTGAGGCGACTCATAAATAATCATCGTGCGTGTTTCTTCTTGAAGTGCAAGAAACCGAGTCTGGCGACCTTTTTTTACCGGGAGAAAACCTTCAAAAACAAACTTATCATTAGGGAAGCCACTATTTACAAGTGCAGGTACAAATGCCGTTGCACCTGGTAAACAGTCTACTTCTATACCAGCCTCTACACAAGCACGCGTAAGTAAAAAACCTGGATCTGAGATGGCAGGTGTGCCAGCGTCACTTATACAAGCCACGGTCTCACCAGCAGCAATGCGCTTTACGATAGCATCTACCGTTTTATGCTCGTTATGCATATGATGGCTCATCATCTGGGTACCTATCTCATAATACTTGAGGAGTTTACCGCTAGTGCGTGTGTCTTCTGCAAGAATAAGATCTACCTCCTTAAGTATGCGTATGGCACGGAAGGTCATATCCTCTAGATTACCTATAGGTGTGGGTACGAGATAAAGTTTTGACATACCGCAAAGTTAGTGATTAATGAGAGTTTGTAGCTGTAAAACTAGCGATACATAGGTCGTACCTCTTTACCGAAAAAGTAAGAGGTAAGTACGAGAACCGTTGCAACAAGTGTGAGGGTAATATCTTGGTCTGCATTATAGTGTGCGGCTGCAGCGAGTACAACATCAAGAAAAATACCAGCATATGCCCATTCTGTAAGCCAGGGAATACCTCGCCATAGCACCATAATTACACCTGCTATCTTAAGTATGGCTAGTGGTATAACAATATACGTGGGGTAGTTTAAAGATTCAAAAAAACCCTCTACCATTGCGGTATTTCTAAAATACATTTGCGCAGAGTAAAGCATAATAGCACAAATACCTATGGTAGCAATCCAGTAAATGATGCGTTGTGTTTTCATAGCGATTTAATTAAAACGCGCTTCTATAACCTCCATAAATCGCTCCTCTTGTATTTCTTTACCTTCCCAGTTATTGTAGTCTGGCTTTACCATCTGTGTAATAAAGTTTCTAGCCTCGCTAGCAGAAGCAAATGTTTCTAGCTGGCTTAACACGCGGTTGTAGTCTGAGGTGCTTCCGGCAAAGAGGTGTTTTATAAAAGAGAGTTTATCATTGAGCCCTATTTTAAGTCCTGTCTTTAAGCGATCATTAAGATTTTTTGGTTTTTCTTCTTCCTTAGGAGTCTCGGTAGTTGTTTCTTTTGGTTCAAATATGGGTGTTTGACCATACTCAGAGCCTATGGTAAAGCTATCATTTTTACCTACAGCAGGTTCTTGCGGGATGATAGAGTCTATCACCTTGTCAATATCTGCCGCTTCTGGTGCCATTTCTGGCCACATATCTTTTATTTTTTCTATAACAGGCTCGTGTACTGGATCTTCATCATTGTACTCTGTACCATCAGGTCTGTGGTGATCTGTTGTTCCTTTTGCCTCCTCATAGCGTGCTTCATTCTCGGCTAGTATTTGAGCTGGAGTTTTTGCCTGCTCACTTTCTGTAGGTTCAGAAAATAGGTCTTGCTTTACGGTCTCGATAGAAGTTACTGCCTCAAGATTATCTTCTACATCTTTGAGACCTATTGTGGGTACACCTGTTTTTTCTAGCTTTTCTGCATAGGCCAGTACGGTTAATTTTTCGTGTAGTTCTCTAGAGGTAGCCGCTAGCTTAGTATAATCTGCTGTATCACGTAGTTGTAATATTTTGTGTGCTAGGCTTACAAGGTCTGCCTTGATGGATTTCTTCATAACTTTGAGATATGTGGGGTCGGTTTCGACGTAATTTTGATACATTTACCTACTCCTAATCATTGGGATTGATAAAACGAAATTAAATTCGTTTTGGTGTAGAAAAGTACAAAATGTTTCTCGAAAATACAGTAAATCATAAAGAGCAATTTGGCTGGATAGAAGTCATTTGTGGGTCGATGTTCTCTGGTAAAACAGAAGAACTCATCCGTAGGCTCAAGCGCGCGCAGTTTGCAAAACAAAAAGTAGAAATCTTTAAACCTGCGGTAGACGTGCGCTATGATGAAGAAATGGTAGTCTCTCACGACTCAAATGAGATACGATCTACACCTGTACCAGCAGCAGCAAATATTCCTATTCTTGCAGATGATTGTGATGTGGTAGGTATAGATGAAGCACAGTTTTTTGACGATGAGATTGTAAAGGTGTGTAATGATCTTGCAAACCGAGGTATAAGAGTAATCGTTGCTGGACTTGATATGGATTTTAAAGGAAACCCCTTTGGACCTATGCCTAACCTTATGGCAACAGCAGAGTATGTGACTAAAGTACACGCCGTTTGTACTCGCACAGGTAATCTAGCGCAATACAGTTATAGAAAAGCACAAGGCCAAGATATTGTAATGCTAGGCGAGACAGAAGAGTATGAACCCCTATCTAGAGCGGCATATTTTAAAGCAATGCTGCGTGATCGTCTTCGTAAGATGGATGTAGATCAACCAGAAGAGATAACTCCTACTCAAAAAGAGACTCCTCAAGACCCTGGCTAGATGGCTATAACACGGTTAGAAATAGATCTTAATGCTTTAAAGCATAACTATACGTATATGCGTAGCAAAGTCGCGCCAAATGTAAGAATGATGGCCGTAGTAAAGGCATTTGCATATGGTAGCGATGCACAAGTGGTTGCTCAAGAGTTAGAAAAGCTCAATGTAGACTACTTTGCGGTGGCATACGTGGCAGAGGGTGTCGCGCTGAGAGATGCGGGTATTACAACCCCTATTTTAGTACTGCACCCACAACCAGATAATTTTGAAACACTGCTAGAGCGCTGTTTAGAGCCTAATATTTATAGCAGGAGAATGCTAGAAATGTTTTCCGCTTTCGCGAAAGCAAAAAAGCAAACCGCATATCCCATTCACCTTAAGTTTAATACAGGCCTTAATAGGCTAGGGTTTACAGCAGGAGATGTCTCTGGGATTATCGAACAGGTACTTAAATCCGAGGACTTAAAGGTGAAATCCTTATTTTCACACCTAGCGGCTAGTGAAGATCTTGACGAGCGCGATTTTACTTTGCATCAAATTGCCCAGTTTGATGAAATAGCAAATGAAATAAAGAACCAATTAGGTTATGCACCATTTATGCATATGACCAATACTTCAGGGATTATTAATTATCCCAGTGCTCACTATGATTGTGTGCGCACAGGTATAGGATTGTACGGATATGGTAATACACCAGAAGAGACAGCAAACTTAAAACCAGTTGCTCGTCTTAAGTCTGTAATCTCACAAAAACATACTATTAACCTAGGTGATAGTGTAGGTTATAACAGGGCCCTTATTGCAAAAGAGAAGATGGTAACCGCAACAATACCTATAGGTCACGCAGATGGTATTTCTAGAGCCTACGGTAATGGCGTAGGTTACGTAACAATTGCGGGAGAGAAAGCTCCTTTTGTTGGGAACGTCTGTATGGATATGATTATGGTAAACGTTACAAACATTACCTGTGAGGAGGGAGATGATGTAGAGATTTTTGGAACACAATCAGGGGCAGATGCTTTAGCTCAAGAAGTGCAGTCTATCTCTTACGAATTACTTACTATGGTCGGTCAGCGAGTAAAACGTGTCATTCTTCGAGAATAGTATTTTTAACATCAAAAAAATTAACGTTTCTTTAAGCTTTCATTTTTTTGCTTACCTTGCCTGAAAATTAACCTTAAAAACTGACTAACATGTTAAAAGAATTTAAGAATTTTATAATGACGGGTAACGTTGTTGAATTTGCTGTCGCAGTTATCTTAGCAGGAGCTATAGCGCTTGTGATTAACGGATTTGTAGGAGATATTATGATGCCTATTATTGGTCACTTTGCAGGTGGTATTGACTTTGCAGATATGAAAGTGGTACTTGATGCGGCAGTTGTAGCAGCAGATGGAACGGTAACTTCACCAGAAAATGCAATTATGTATGGTAAGTGGATCAACGCAATCATAAACTTAATCATTGTAGGATTTGTATTATTTATGATGGTTAAAGCTTACAACAAAAGTAAGAAACCAGTTGTAGAAGAAGCTCCAGCAGATCCAGGACCATCTGAGATTGATTTATTAAAAGAGATCAGAGACGCTCTTAAGAAGTAATTACTCGTAGCAACCGCTACACTATTATATTCTAACTTAAACCACCTTGTTTATCTAGCAAGGTGGTTTTCTTATAGATTATGAACAAAGTTTAACAGATTGTTATATATGTAACTAACTTTTAAGGTTTCAACGGCTTATAAATCGTTAATGCGTGCTAACTTTGGCGCTCTATAAAGTTTTCGCGAAAGCGAAGCTCATTTTTTAAAACAACCTCTTTAAAACGATACTATGAAAGTAGCGGTAGTAGGAGCCACCGGGATGGTAGGCCAAGTGATGTTAAAAGTTCTTGCAGAACGTGATTTCCAAATTACAGAGTTGATACCTGTAGCCTCAGAGCGCTCTGTAGGTAAAAAGGTTACTTATAAAGACAAGGAGTACACGATTCACTCTATGGAAGATGCCATTGCAGCAAAGCCGCAAATAGCGATCTTCTCTGCTGGAGGAAACACTTCTAAGGAGTTTGCACCTCAGTTTGCAGAGGTAGGTACAACAGTAATAGATAACAGCTCTGCCTGGAGAATGGACCCTACAAAGAAACTTGTAGTACCAGAAATAAACGCAACCTCACTAACTAAGGAAGATAAGATTATTGCAAACCCTAATTGCTCTACCATACAGATGGTGCTAGCAATGTCTCCTTTGCATAGAGAGTACGGTATTAAGAGATTAGTCATATCTACTTATCAATCTATTACGGGTACGGGAGTAAAAGCAGTAGAGCAACTAGAAAACGAATATGCGGGTAAAAAAGGTGAGATGGCATACCCATATCCTATACACCGCAACGCCATACCAGCTTGTGATGTTTTTGAAGAAAATGGATACACAAAGGAAGAACTTAAACTCGTAAACGAAACTCAAAAAATACTAGATGATCGCTCTATAGCTGTTACAGCTACAGCAGTACGTATACCTGTTGTAGGTGGGCATAGTGAGTCTGTAAATGTAGAGTTAGGTAAAGCCTATGAAGAAAAAGATATACGCAAACTCCTTAATGAGACTTCTGGAGTAACTGTACAAGACAACCCAGATACAAATACGTACCCTATGCCTATTTATGCAGAGGGTAAAAATGATGTTTTTGTAGGTCGCATACGTCGTGATTACTCACAAGAGAATACGGTAAATATGTGGATTGTGTCTGACAACCTTCGTAAGGGAGCAGCAACTAATGCAGTGCAAATAGGTGAGTACCTAGTAGCAAACGGACTAGTGTAAATCCAGCTTTGACATATCTTAGTGTATAAAAAGTCCCTCATCGCGAGGGACTTTTTATATTTGTGATAAATACCTCAAGCATTGAAAAAAATAGATATCACCACCTGGAAACGTAAGAAGCATTTTGAGTTTTTCTCACAATTTGAAGAGCCTTACTTCGGGATCACTTGGCAAGTAGATATGACACTTGCAAAGCAACGAGCAAAAGAGCAGGGTATCTCACTTTTTGTGTACTACCTGCATAAATCTCTTGAGGCAGCTATGGCTATAGAAAACTTTAGATACCGCATTAGGCCTAATGGAGATGTGGTCTTGCTAGATACTATAAGCGCTAGCGCTACGCTTATGAGAGACAATGAGACCTTTGGGTTTAGCTACATTCCGTACGATACAGATATCACGGTTTTTACAAAATCTGTGGAGCGTGAGGTCGAGCGTGTGAAGGAGTCAGATGAGCTTTTTCCGCCTATTAATACAGATGATGTGATGCATTGCTCTGCCATACCTTGGATGGATTTTACAGCAATCACACATTCAAGACTCTTTAAAGCAAAAGACAGTGTTCCGAAAATTTCTTACGGCCAGATTACTCAAAAAGAACCAGGAGTTTATACAATGCCTGTTGCCTTGTACGTACATCACGGTCTTATAGATGGTTTGCATCTCTCTAGGTATAAGATCAAATTTCAAGAGTTACTTGACGGTAAAGAGTAGGTGTTGTAATTAAGTGCTGATCACTTCGTCTAAGGTTAGGAACAATAAAACCAACCATAATGAAATTAGCACACACAATTATAAGAATAGGCCTAGGACTTATGTTACTTGCCTTTGGTCTGAACAAATTTTTCTGGTTTATGCCAGATTTTGAATTTGGTGATAACGCAGGCGCAGCAAATCTTTTTCAGGCATTTACAGATAGTGGTTATATGTGGCCACTTGTGGGAGGGCTTGAAGCGATTATCGGAGTACTATTTATTACTAAAAAAGCATTTCCTGCGGCATTACTAGCGCTCATACCTATTTCGGTAAATATTGTGCTCTTTCACGCAGTGCTTGATCCGCCTAATATTGTGCCAGCATTACTAGTTGCAATCCTCAATGGTTACTTCATTTATCGCAACTGGTCTTATTACAAAGATTTAGTGTAGGTTGTGCGCACCATAACACATTTATACCCACTTATTTGAGTGGGTTTTTTTATGCTTTCGCGAAAGCGTAATAACTCGTATCTTGAATCTCCATTCAAACACCCACACGTTATGAAAAAACTAGTTCTATTTGCACTGGCTACAACCGCAATAATAAGCTGTAATCAAGACGCCGAAAAACAATCAACATCGATGGCTGTAACTTATACTGAAACAAAAAAAGTAGATACGGTAGATACCTATTTTGGTACAGAAGTGCAAGATCCTTATCGCTGGCTAGAAGACGATCGCAGTGAGGAAACAATGGACTGGGTAAAGCGTGAAAACAACACTACGCAAGACTACCTCAAGAATATTCCTTTTAGAGCAGAGCTTAAAGATAGACTCGCTACTTTATGGAACTATGAGAAAGTAGGTTCGCCATTTAAAGAAGGCGATTATACGTACTTCTATAAAAACGACGGGCTCCAAAATCAATACGTTATTTACCGCTACAAAACAGGTGAAGACCCGAGTACAGCTACGGTATTTTTAGATCCAAACACTTTTGCAGAAGATGGTACTATCTCCTTAGGAGGAGCAAGCTTCTCTGAGGATGGATCTATACTTGCTTATGCTATTTCTGAGGGAGGAAGTGACTGGCGCAAGATTCTGGTAATGGATACAGAGAAAAAAGAAATTGTAGAAGATACCCTAGTAGATGTAAAATTCTCAGGAATGTCTTGGTACAAAAATGAAGGTTTTTATTACTCTAGTTACGATAAGCCTAAGGGCAGCGAACTATCGGCAAAGACAGATCAGCATAAATTATACTATCATAAATTGGGTACAGCACAGTCTACAGATAAGCTCATTTTTGGAGGAACAGCGGCAGAGAAGCATCGTTATGTAGGAGGTAATGTTACAAAAGATAACCGTTACCTGCTTGTGAGCGCTCGTAGCTCTACTTCTGGAGGAAAGTTATTTATAAAAGACCTTACCAAGCCAGATAGTGACTTTGTAACCATACTTGGTCACGAAGATTCTGATAGCTACGTGCTGGAAAACGTAGGGAGCAAGCTTTTTATAGCAACTAATCTTGATGCGCCTAATATGCGTGTTGTAACGGTAGATGCGTCTAATCCTACACCAGAAAACTGGGTAGATTTTATACCAGAAACAGAAAATGTGTTGAGCCCAAGTACTGGAGGAGAATCATTTTTTGCACGTTATATGGTAGATGCAGTTTCAAAGGTGAAACAGTATGACTACAACGGCAAGCTAGTGAGAGACGTAGAGTTACCAGGCGTAGGAAGCGTAGGAGGTTTTGGTGCTGAGAAGGATGAAAAAGAACTGTACTACAGTTTTTCAAACTATAAAACGCCAGGGAGCATTTATAAATACGACATTGCCTCTGGTACCTCAGAATTATTTATCAAGCCAGCTATAGATTTTGATCCAGAGGCTTACGAGAGCAAGCAGGTGTTTTATAATTCAAAAGATGGTACGACGGTGCCTATGATTATCACATATAAAAAGGGAACTGAGCTCAATGGCAAGAACCCTACTATTTTATATGCTTACGGAGGTTTTAATGTAAGTCTTACACCTAGCTTTAGCATTGCAAATGCTGTGTGGATGGAGCAAGGTGGTGTGTATGCAGTGCCTAACTTAAGAGGTGGTGGTGAGTATGGTAAAAAATGGCACGATGCAGGAACTAAGATGCAAAAGCAAAATGTTTTTGATGATTTTATTGCAGCCGCAGAGTATCTTATTGATAATAAATACACCTCAAAAAAGTACTTAGCAATACGCGGTGGTTCTAACGGAGGTTTACTTGTAGGAGCAACAATGACACAACGTCCAGATCTTATGCAAGTAGCATTACCAGCAGTAGGTGTAATGGATATGTTACGTTACCACACCTTTACAGCAGGTGCAGGATGGGCATATGATTATGGTACAGCAGAGGATAGTAAAGAAATGTTTGAATACCTTAAAGGGTATTCTCCAGTACATAATGTAAAAGCGGGAACGTCATACCCAGCAACAATGGTTACTACGGGAGATCACGATGATCGTGTAGTACCTGCTCACTCATTTAAGTTTGCTGCAGAGCTTCAAGAAAAGCAAGCAGGAGATGCCCCAGTACTTATACGTATTGAGACAGACGCTGGTCACGGGGCTGGTACCCCAGTAGCAAAAACTATTGAGCAGTATGCAGATATCTTTGGGTTCACATTATATAATATGGGCTATGAGGTACTACCAGAAAAGGTAGGCAACGTGATGAAAAAGTAACTAGCACAGTTAAGACATAAAATACAGATGATGAGTAAACCCACATTTGGAGTTATAGGAGGAGGAAGCTGGGCGACCGCTATTGTAAAAATGCTATGTGAAAACCTAGAGACTGTAGGTTGGTATATGCGCAGTAACTACGCACTTGAGCACATCAAACGCGAAGAGCATAACCCAAGTTACCTTAGCTCTGTAGAGTTTAAGCCAGAACAACTTAAGTTAAGTAATGACATAAACGAGATTGTTGCTTATGCAGATGTAGTCATCTTTGCAGTGCCATCTGCTTTTATAGGCGGTGAGCTAGCAAAGCTCACGGCTTCTTTAGAAAATAAACTCATTATTTCTGCTATAAAAGGTATAATGCCAGAGAGTGGTAAGCTGGTGGGTGATCACTTTCACAATGTATATAACATACCTTTTGAAAATATAGGCGTTATTGCTGGCCCTTGTCACGCAGAGGAGGTGGCGCTTGAGCGCTTGTCATATCTCACAATAGCTTGTGCAGATAAAGAAAATGCAAGGCTGGTGGCAAAAAACCTATCTAGTGATTATATAAAATGTACCACTAGTGATGACATTATTGGGATTGAGTATGCTGCTACGCTCAAAAATATTTATGCCATCGCGGCTGGTATTGCACACGGTTTAGGCTACGGAGATAACTTTCAAGCGTTGTTAATGAGTAATGCTATACGTGAGATTAAACGTTATGTAAAACGTGCTCATAAGATGAAGAGGGACATTAATGGCTCTGCTTATTTAGGAGATTTATTGGTGACGGGTTATTCTGTCTTTAGCCGTAACAGAATGTTCGGTAATATGATAGGGAAGGGCTACACGGTAAAAAGTGCACAGATGGAAATGTCTATGATTGCCGAAGGCTATTATGCTGCAAAAAGTGCTTTAGAACTTAATGAGTCTCGTGAAAAACAAGCCAAAATCCCAATTATTGAGGCTGTGCATTGTATACTCTATAAAGGAAAAGATCCTAAGAAGGTATTTAAGAAGCTTACAGAAAAACTTAATTAGTAGTATTACGCTTTCGCGAAAGCGTAATAAGCTACACTGCTAGTACACCATCTTTATCCATTACCGGAAGCGCTACGGCGCTTTCTGCTTTTATGGTATGGGCAGGAAACTCAAAACGCTTCTCATACATCTTGTTATCTAGAAAATAAGTAACAGAATAGAAGTTATCTAGCTTAAAGATATCTTCTTGCATAAACTCAATCTTTGCAAACCCCTTTGCTGGTAACACTTTTATGGTGTGACGCGTGTGCGTGGTCATTTGCTTATCATTATAGCCTTGTACGGTAAGAAGTACCATCTCGAGAGGTTCTAGACCATCATTTATGATATATGCATTCCAGTCTAGTGTTTTAAACTCCTCGTGCATTTCTTGCACAGCAGCGATATAAACGTCTTTTACTTCTGGTATGATAATGTCTTTGCGCATAGCTGTAATCTGGTCAAGCGCAGTAAAGACCTATTTAATAAAGAAATGATGTTTCCCGCGACTGCGCTCGAGGGGATATTGTGACTTTAAAAAGCAGATTTAAATTGCTCTAAGAAACGTGCATCGTTCTCACTAAGCATTCTAATGTCTGAGATCTGGTGTAGTAATAGAGCAATACGATCTATACCCATACCAAATGCGAAGCCACTGTACTCTTTTGAGTCAATACCACAGTTTTCAAGTACATTAGGATCTACCATACCACAGCCCATAATCTCAAGCCATCCGGTTCCTTTTGTCATTTTGTAATCTGTCTCTGTCTCAAGACCCCAGTATACGTCTACCTCTGCACTAGGCTCTGTAAATGGGAAGTATGATGGACGTAAACGTATTTTACTTTTTCCAAACATCTCTGTAGTGAAGTACTGCAGTGTCTGTTTAAGATCTGCAAATGATACGTCTTTATCTATGTATAATCCTTCTACCTGGTGAAAGAAACAGTGTGAACGACCACTTATAGCCTCGTTACGATATACACGACCTGGAGAGATCGTACGTATAGGTGGTTTGTTATTTTCCATATATCTCACCTGTACAGATGAGGTATGTGTGCGTAATAATACGTCTGGATCTGTTTGTATAAAGAAGGTATCCTGCATATCACGCGCTGGGTGATACTCAGGAAGATTTAAGGCAGTAAAGTTATGCCAGTCATCTTCTATTTCTGGACCTTCAGAAACGTTGAATCCTATGCGAGAAAAAATATCAATAATTTGATTTTTTACAATAGAGATAGGGTGGCGTGCTCCTATCTCGATAGGTTCACCTGGACGTGATAAATCTCCGGTAGCCGTTTCTTCTTCGGCGCCTTCTAGCTTTTCTTTAAGCTCGTTTACTTTTTCAAGAGCACTCGCTTTAAGGGTGTTAATTACCTGTCCATACTCGCGCTTCATCTCATTAGGCACATTGCGAAAATCTGCCATAAAATCATTAACAAGCCCCTTCTTTCCAGAATACTTAATTCTGAACGCCTCTACCTCTTCTAAAGTTTGGGCATTAAAGGCCTTTACTTTTTCAATGTGTTCTTTGATTTTATCTAACATAATGGATGATTTTACCCTCTAAAAGGAAAGCGCAAATTTAAGAATAAAATTGGGGTGTAGCCTTAAAAAGAGCGTGCGAAAATATACACCTAGAAAATCTAAGTTTAGTACTATTAAGATTTAAGAAATAAGACCTTTTTCTAAAAAGTACTGCACGATGGCATCCTTCATAAGGATCTGTTGCTCACCAGCTTTAAGTGATGGTAAGGCTTCTAGTACTTTGTAATGTGGCCATCCATCTGGATCATCATAATCGTACTGGTAGTATCCAAAAGGTTCTAGTAAACGGCATATGGCTATATGCATCAAGTTCATCTTTTCATCCTTCTTAAAGGTTTTATCTAGTTGCCCTAGCTCTTGTATACCTATGAGATATATAATGCTGTCTAGATCCATCGCTCCCGTATCTCCCTCTGCAAAGCGGTCGGCTAGTTTTTGTACTACCGCTTCATATCTCTCTTTAAGTTGCTCGTCTCTTGCCATAAATGTGCATCATCGGGAGTTTGGTCCCGCAGTTGTGATCCTATTTTATTAAGAAAATATAGATGGGTCTTACAAGTTAAGATATCCATCAAGTGTAAGATAACAAAGATACAATGCGTAGGTGAGCTACTTGCACAATATCAAAATTCATTAATCTGTAAAAAACTTATCTTAGCGATATGAACACAATAGATATCGTTTTTGGGATCATTTTGATTCTAGGCTTAGTACAAGGTATACGTAAAGGTTTTTTTGTAGAGCTTGCCTCACTGGTAGGTCTTATTGCAGGTATTTATGGAGCTATACATTTCTCATATTATGTGGCAGACTGGCTTGTTGAGAAAACGGCGTGGGGAGAGCAAATTATAAAGCTTACCTCATTTGCAATAACATTTGTAATTATTGTTTTGGTTGTTTCGCTCGCCGGAAAACTGCTTACTAAAGTTGCAAATTTTGCAATGCTAGGTATTGTAAATAAGCTACTAGGCGCTGCATTTGCGGTTATAAAATTTGCCTTTTTACTAAGTGTGGTTCTTATGTTTATAGATGCAGCAGACCGCCAGATAAGCCTCATAGGTGATGATAATAAAGAAGAGTCTATTTTATATCCTATCGTACAGCCACTTGCTCCTGCACTACTTCCTGCAATTATAAAAACTGCCAAAGACGAGGATATCTATAACCCAGATAAAGAAAAAGAGCCGACTGAAACAGACGACTCTTCTAGTATTTAGTAATGTTGATAGTTACGCTTTCGCGAAAGCGTAATTACACCCTACATCATCTATTTAATATCTATCCTTTACTTGTTTATTAAGAGAATTGATACACTCTTCAAAAGTGTCGTAAACCTCTGTTTCTGGTATTAACTCAGGGATGATCTTAATACGTTCTAGCATATATTTAGGCTGTTTTCTAAGGCCTACAATATGCACATTAATTCCGCCTTGATTAAGTTGGAGAATCGTGTCTTCTATCGCATATACACCAGACTGATCTACATAAGGTACACGCCCCATACGCAAGATAACATCTGATGCCGTTGCAGGAATTTGCTTAGTAAGTGCAGAAAAGTCACTCGTATACCCAAAGAATAACGGCCCACGAAGGTGCTTTATAAATACCTCCTCCTTGAGATGATCTGGAAAAATAAGTTCATCACTCCATAAAACCTTATTTTTTTCGGCGGCGCGTAGGTCAAAAACTTTAGACTGTCTAGCGGTGAAGTCCCCCATCTTTTTCATAAACATAAGACACGATAACACAAGACCAATTCCTACTGCAGCCACTAGGTCCCACACTACAGATAGCACAAGCACCACAAGCATTATAATTACCTCAGAACTTAGTTTAATAGGTCCCATCTTTAAATCCTTAGGAAGGTTAGGGATGGCTTTAAGACCTTTGTAATCCATCACTCCTATACCTACGGTGATAAGTATACCAGCAAGTACTGCTGCTGGTATTTGTGACGCGATAGGGCCTAGGGCTAGGAGTATAAAAAGGAGTAATACACCAGCAATCATTCCTGACAACTTGGTCTTACCACCAGAGTTAATATTTACAACGGTACGTATAGTTGCTCCAGCTCCAGGAATTCCACCAAAGAAAGAAGCGATGGTGTTTCCTATACCTTGGCCTATAAGTTCTTTGTTAGGCTTATGTTTAGTCTTCGTCATATTATCTGCCACAACAGAGGTAAGCAGCGAATCTATTGCCCCAAGAAACGAAAGCGACAGTGCCGTGAGTATATATGGGGATATGATGCTAAACTTAAAATCTGTTATGATAGAAAGCTTAGGTACCGGAAACCCACTTGGGATTTCTTGAATTGCTCGGTATTCAAAAGGAGCAACATATGCTACTCCAGACACTACGAGCAGAGCGACAAGCGTACTAGGTACAACGGTTGTTATGCGTTTAAAGCCATAAATAATAAAAATCGTGGCAAGCGCAAGGGCAAGCTCTATCCAGTTTATGTTTTGCAAGGCGCGTCCCATTACTTTAAAAGTACCTACTACCCCAGAAGAAGATGCTTTTGCAAGAGTTACGGCCTCCTTGTAAATGTCTGTATCGTCTGTAAGTTTTGCTCTGCGTATGGTTTCTTCAAAGTTTTCTAAAACCAGAAGACCTTCACCTGCTTCGTCTTGTAAAATCTTATCGAGCACAATTTCTTGCGCCTGTGGCTTAAAACTATCTACATAACTTTCATCTTGATTGGGATAATACCCCACAGCTGGTAAAAGTTGCGTGATAAGAATCATCACACCTATAGCGGTCATAAATCCAGATACAACGGGGTAGGGGATGTATTTTATGTATTTACCTATGCCCATTACTCCTAGTACAATCTGGAAGAGACCTGCAAGTAAAAATACGGTGAGTATGGCCGGTAAGGCCTTATCTACATCGCCATCAAAGGTTGCAATAATACCCGCGATAACCACCATACTCACCGCTGTCATAGGAGCTGTTGGTCCCGAAATTTGAGTAGGAGTTCCTCCAAAGAGTGCAGCAAAAAATGCTATAAAAATAGCACCATATAATCCGGCGCTTGGTCCCAGACCAGAAGATACTCCAAAGGCGAGTGCTAGTGGTAAGGCTACAATACCTGCTGTAATTCCTCCAAAGGCATCGCCTTTAAGGTGTTTAAAGAAGTTTTTCATAATGGTTAGGTTGGTGTCAAGTTAGAAAGTTAATTCTTTGCATAAAAATAGGGTGGCTTCTTAACGGAACCACCCTACTAATTTAACATTTTAGTTTGTATGAAGCGTATACTGTTGTGAGTTACGCTTTCGCGAAAGCGGTTTTACTATACAAATGTTACTTCACCATTTGAAATGTCATAAACACCTCCTACTATCTTGATGTCACCATCTTTTTCCATTTCGGTAAGTAGTGGGCTATCTGCGCGCATTTTTTCTATCGTTAAGTGTACATTTTTTGTAACAACGTCGTTTACAAATGTCTTGTTTGCACTAGTACGGTCTGCAGCATTCATAGGCTCCTCTACTGCGTGTACCGCTGGGCGTATTTTTGATAGTAATGCGGTGATGTTACCTAGTTGTACATCGTCACAAGCACCTTTTACGGCACCACACATCGTGTGGCCTAATACCACGACTAGTTTTGACCCAGCAACTTTACACCCGTACTCAATACTACCTAGTACGTCTTCGTTTACGATGTTACCCGCTACACGTGCGCTAAAGATATCACCTATACCTTGATCAAAAACAATCTCTGCCGGTACGCGAGAATCTATACAGCTTAGTACTACAGAGTGTGGCCATTGTCCACCAGTAGTATCTTTTACTTGATCTAGTAGGTTTCTATCTGCTGCCTTTGCAGCAACAAATCTTTTATTTCCTTCTTTTAAAATATCTAATGCACCCTGAGGTGTCGTAGCGTCTTGTATAGCTTTATTAAATGTTTTCATAATAGTGTGTTGTATATCACAAAAATGTGATCATTAATATTTTGTTATGCTGTTTTAGGTCTTAGTTTAAAGAACTCAATATAACTAGGTGGGTTCTCTACGATACCACGTTCTGAGATAAGCTTGATATTGATGTTTCGGCTCTTTGCTTTAAGAGCAAAATCTTCTAGTATCTCTATAATATCGTTATCTAAGAATCTTGTTTTACGTACATCTAGTTCAAGGTAAGAGTTTTCTGGAAGGTTGTCAAGCTCCTTTAAGATGGCTCCTTTGTTAAAGAAAGTAACCTCCTCGGCAAGGGTCATTTTCATTCTTTGAGAACCGTTACTTATATCTTCTTTGTTTAAGAAGTGCGAGTTCTTGTAACTCTTGTAAAGTACTACTACGATACCTACGGCAAGACCAAGTCCTATACCCCATAAAAGATCGATAAAGAAAATACCAACTACGGTTACAATAAATGGTACAAATTGTTTCCATCCTGCATTCCACATTGCTTTAAAAGTAGCTGGTTTTGCAAGTTTATAACCTACAATAAGTAATATAGCCGCAAGTACAGAGAGAGGAATTTTGTTAAGTAAAGTAGGGATTAGAATCACAGAGATTAATAATAAGAAACCGTGTATGATGGCAGACATCTTTGTCTTACCACCAGACTGTATATTTGCAGATGATCTTACGATTACTTGTGTCACTGGTAGTCCTCCTATCATACCAGATAAAATGTTACCTGTACCTTGAGCAAGTAACTCTCTATTAGTAGGTGTTACTCTTTTTTGTGGATCTAGTTTATCTGTTGCTTCTACACATAGAAGTGTCTCAAGACTCGCAACAAGTGCTATAGTAAATGCTGTTACCCATATGGCTGGGTTTGTTATTGCGCCAAAGTTTGGAAAAGCAAATTGCCCTATAAAGCTGTCTACACTATCTGGTACAGGGACACTTACTAAGTGCTCTGCACTAATGGCATAATCTGTTCCCATTGTGCTTACATAATAGATGATCCCAACGGCTACGGCAACGAGAGGTCCTTGTACTAGCTGGAAAAACTTTCCTTTTTTAGAAAGCACGTTGCTCCATAAAATAAGAATAGCGAGTGCAATAACTCCTATAAGTGTAGCTCCTATACTTATAGAGCCTGCGATGTTTCCTAGTTCAGATAAGGTATTTTCTCCATCCATTTGCGAGAAAGCAAAGTCTCCCTCAGGATTTGCATCATACCCAAAAAAGTGAGGAATTTGCTTGAAAATAATAATAATACCTATACCTGTAAGCATTCCCTTAATTACAGAAGACGGAAAGTAATAGCCAATAATCCCTGCTTTTAAGAATCCAAAAACAAGCTGTATTACACCTCCTAATACTACGGCTACCAAGAAGTTTTCATAACCTCCTAGAGCGCCAATAGCAGTAAGTACAATGGCAGCCAGCCCTGCTGCAGGACCACTTACACCTATTTGAGAGCCACTCAAGGCTCCTACTACAATACCTCCTATAATACCGGCTATAAGACCAGAAAATAGTGGTGCGCCACTGGCAAGTGCAATACCAAGACATAATGGTAAAGCAACAAAAAATACAACGACACTAGCGGGTAAGTCGTTTTTTAAATATTTGAACATAATTAATAAGATAATACCCCTCCATAGTTGGACAAGGCGATGATTTAAAAAGTAATAACGCTTTCGCGAAAAGAGTAATGGGTGACATTAACACAAAGTACTCAAAAGATGAAGTAATCTTTATACGTAATCTGGTGGAGGAGAGCTCACATCTTTAATGTGGCCGTAAGAACTGTCTAGATAGCAATAAAAAGCGAGTACAGGATCATCTGTACGTATAATAGAAAAACTGAGATCGTCTGTGAGGAACTTTTCATATTCTTCTAGCTCCTTTTTAGACTCACTTTGTTCCTCTTCGATATCTTGAACAATCTCAATAGAGCTGTCTGATTCAAAGAGTGCTATAAATGATGGTCCTACTATAGAGAAGGACATCATAAAGGCGAGTGCATATAAAGAGATTGCCTTAAACAATGGTTGTTTTTTTAATTAGTAATAAAACTAGCAATAATTGTGATAACGTGCTTTGTTTTAAAAAAAATAAATAGAATTAATGTAGACTTGCTATAAGTTACTTATAATACCTAGAATAACAAAAGTAGAACAAATTACTACAACGCTCTTACATCTGTCGTAGGAATCCAGCCGGTTTTACCATCTGCTAGTTTTATCTTGTTCCAGTTATCTACTGTTTCAAGAATCATCACCTTAGTTCCTTCGTGTAGTATAAAGGCTTGTGTGCTTTTTAAATTAGGCTCGCTCTTTACTTCAGAAGTTGCAGCAAATACGATAGCTGGGTTGTCTTTAGAAATTTTCGCGAAAGCGTTATAAGAAAACACAAGTGATAAGATTGCAAGAAGTAAACTGGTCACAGAACTTACAAAAAACAAACGTTTCTTACCAGAGGCTACAGAAAAGTAGTAGCTTATAAATAGTATTACAAATAAGAATACAAATGCGACTGTGGCATATGCCCAGCCGTCTGTAGTCATAATATTAAGAATGTTGTTAAACCATTTTTGAAGTGTGTTTTCTGGTAATGGCGTTATGGCATCTATCTTCATTTTATCTGCAAATGAAGCATTGTTTTTTATATCACTATCTGCTGGAGCAAGTTGCTTTGCTTTCTCGTAATAGTAAATACTAGGCGCTACATTATTAAGTTTAAAGTGTGCGTTTGCTAGGTTATAGTATACGGCAGCGCTTTCTTGATTGCTGTCTAGTATCTTTTTATAATCATCTATAGCTTCTTGATACCTGCCCTCTGCATAGTGTGCATTTGCAGTTTCAAAATATTGCTCTGGAGTTTGAGCTATAACAGGTGTAACTGCAAGCATAAGTACAGTTACCGCGATGTATGTGATCAGGTCTCTCATCTTATAATTGTTTATCTATGGCACTTATAACTCTTACGGCTTTATCATAATCTTGCTGCATAGCCACACTACTGGATGGGGTATATCTAGCAAACTCACAGCTTTCTAGAAGACTTATAAACTCTATTGTGGTGTTTTGATCTACATCACGTTCTTTAAGTAATCTCGTTATGCGATCTTTAGACATCTCACTGGTTGTGATGTTAAGTTTTGCTTTGAGGTAGTTGTGCAAAGCACGCTCCATTGCGATGTAAAACTCTTTTTGACTACCTAGGTTTTTCTTTGCTGTAGCGAGAAATTTTCTAGCGAGCTTATCTGCCTTGCGTATTCTATTACCCGTGACATCATTTGCATAAGATTCCTTCTTTTTGCGCAGAAGTATAGCTATAGGAATCAATAAAAATGGAAGTAGACTAAGCATCCAAAATAGTGTGCTCTTAAAGAACTTTTCTTGTGTAACCGGTTTAAGGTTTGCTGTTGTCTTTATGTACTGAAATTGATTATCTGAAGCAACGACTTGCTGCTGCTTTGTATCATTAGTGTCAGATATCGCACTTGCAGTGTCTGTAGGTCCATTTTCTACTGTAATCACACGCTCTTGTGAGGTGATACGTTCGTAAGACTTGGTCTTAGGGTTAAAGTACGTAAATGAAAGTGGTGGTATGGGGTAACTGCCCTTAAACTGTGGTACAACTGTATATGTATCTTCCTTAAGGCCGCTCATACCGGCAAGATTAGTACGTATTTTATCACCATTTTCTGGCTCATATACTTCTAGTGTACTTGGTAAGTTAGGTTTAGGTAACTCAAAAAGTTTAAGATTTCCTTTTCCTTGCACTTGTAACTTGAGCTGAAAAGCCTCTCCTGCATCTAGTGTATCTTTATTTGAAGTGACTTTAAAATCAAACTCTCCTACAGCACCAGAAAAGTAATCTGGTTTGCCAGCATCAGGTAATGGTTTTACATCTACCGTTCTTATAGGAGCGCTTACTGTAATATTTGCGCTTTTACTGAGTATACGTCCAAAGATATCACGGCGGTTAGTAGGGACACTTACAGCAACACTTAGGCTTAAAGGTTCTATCTCTAGTTTTCCTGTCTTTTGAGGGTAGAGCACAGTACGTCTTAAGATAACATAGCGATAGTCTTCTCCTTTATACTTCCCTTCATAAATTTTAAACTGCTTCTCGTCTGCGCTTTGACTCCAGAAGTCTGCAAACTTTGGTGAGTCAAGCTCGCGCCAGTTATTTACACTTGTCTCTTTTGAGACATAAAGCTTGTAAACAATAGTAAATGCTTCATTAAGATAAGGGCTGTTTTTTGAAACCTCTGCTACGAGATGTACTTTTTCTTTTGCTAGATAAGTGGGGTCATTTGGATCTTTTGGGACCTCTACAGCGGCAGTAACCGTAACTGGTACGGGTGGTGATTTATAAATCTGACCCCCTACTGTTATTTCTGCCTGGCCTATCTCAAGGTTGCCACGCTTAGTGGGTGATAATACATAAGAATATGTTTTTGAAAAACTACTCTTACCATTTACCCACTGCCTGCTTGTAGTCTGGCTAGGGCCTCCTACCACGCTAAAACCTTCAAAACTGGGAGCTCTAAAATTATCTCCATCTTGGTTCATTATAAAATCTACACGTAAACGCTCATTTACACCTAGTCTATTCTTGCTCAACTTTGCATTGAACTGAACGTCTTGCGCAAATAAAACTGTCCCTATGAGTAGAAACAGGTAAACTATGTTTGATTTCATCTTCATTACCAGTCTTTCTCCGTTTTTACTTTTGCACCTTTTACTTTCTGTGCATTTATCTTTTCTTGGGTTTTTTTCTCTTGATCTTGCATCGCCTTTAGTAAGCTCTGCACTTGTTGAGGAGATAATTGCCCTTGCTTAGGTTGCGGTGGTGGTTGTTTTTTATCTTCTTCACCCTCGCCACCATCTTGCTTTTTGTCTTTGTCTTTAGGGTCTCCTTTATCATCTTCTTTTTGTTCTCCCTCGTCTTCTTTTTCTTCGCCCTTATCGTCTGTTTCTTCCTTGTCGCCGTCTTCTCCCTCTTTTTTATCTCCTTCTCCTTTGTCGTCTTTTTTATTTTCGTCTTTATCCTGGTTTTCGTCTTGGTTTTCTTGGTCGTCATTATCGCTACCACCACCGCCATTGTTTTCTTTTTCTTTTTTGGCAAGTTGTAAGTTGTAGCGCGTTTCTTCGTCTGTAGGATCTGCGCGTAGGGCATTTTTATAGGCCTCTACAGCACCATCCCATTGTTCTTGTTGAAAAAGCGCATTACCTAGATTGTGATATGCTTTGTGCTTTTCTTTTTTAGTTTGTGCTACAGCTGCTGCTCTTGCTAGCGCGCTTGTGCTTTCTTCCCACTTTTTGTTTTTGTAATAGTTGTTTCCGGCATTATATTTTGCAGGTACACTCTCTGGTGTGAGTGAGATGGCTGCTCTTAGATTTGATTCCGCTTTCGCGAAAGCGTCAAAATCTACAACGCCACCTTCTTGGTTTATCATTGCTTCGGTACCTTCTAGAATATACTCTCTAGCCTCACCTGCCAGCGGATTTTCAAGTGTCTTTCCTTCTTTTGCTTTTTCTTGAGCTATGGCAGTAAAAGCTAGTGTGGCTAGCGCCAGTGTAAGTAACTTTTTCATTGCTTAGTTATCATTAAAAAGGTTTAACTTCTTGAGCCAATTAGTCTTGCGGTCTAATAGAAATATGTCTAAAAATAAGAACAACAATCCTGCGCCTAAAAACCATTGAAACTGATCTTTAAAATCTGCAAACTGCTTGGCCTCAAATTCTTTTTTGTCCATACCATTGAGCAAATTCTGTACCGTTTCTACCACTGTGGCAGTGCTGTTACCGTCTATATACTCGCCATTAGCCTGCTCTGCAATAGCCTTGAGAGTAGCCTCGTCTAAGCGTGTGATTACGGTCTCTCCGTTTTGATCCTTCTTATATGACTGTACAATGCCGTTGCGCTTGAGAGGTATGGGGCCGCCTTCGGTTTTACCTACGCCTATCGTAAAAATGCGTATACCTTCTTTATTTGCTTGTTCTGCTAGGCTGGATGCTTCTCCCACGTGATCCTCACCATCTGATATGATAAACAGCACACGATTAGTTTGCTCCTCATCATTATAATAGGTTTTTGCAAGCTCTATAGCTTCTCCTATGGCTGTACCCTGGCTAGAGAGCATATCTGTATTCATCTGGCTCAAAAATAGCTTAGCACTGCTGTAATCTGTCGTGATAGGTAGTTGTGGGTATGCACTTCCTGCATAGGCTATAATGCCTATACGGTCGCTACCCAGACTATTGATGATTTGAGTAACTAGTTGTTTTGATTTTTCAATTCTATTAGGTGCTATATCTTCTGCTAGCATAGATTTTGAAACATCTATGGCAAACACCACATCTACTCCCTCGCGCTTTACGGTCTCAAGTTTAGTACCCATTTTTGGGTTAACAAGGCCTACTACTAAAAATGCAATGGCAATACAGACCATAAGGACCTTAAGACCTGGTTTAAAATAAGACCTGTCTGGGCTTAATTTTTTAAGAAGATTTGCGCTTGCAAATTTCTTTTGAGCACTGCGCTGCCAGATTAATACCCCCATATATAAGAGTATCACCGCAGGTATAGCGAGCAGTAACCAAAACCATATTTTTTCTTCTAATAGATACATAGGTGCCTTTTACAAAAGCATATATTATTTATACAAAACTCTTAAAAACAGTATACTTTAATAATAACTCAATCATAAGTAACAATCCTGCTAGTAAAACTAGAGGCCTGTACTTTTCCTCATAATTTGTATACTTAAACTCTTCTACATCGGTACGTTCAAGTTTATCTATCTCATCATAGATTTCTTGAAGTTTCTTATTGTTAGTCGCTCTAAAATATTCACCTCCTGTGGTTTCGGCGATTTCTTCTAGTAGCTCTTCATCTATAGTAACTTGTATATTTTCATACACAAATGTACCGTTAGGGTTACGAGCATAAGGTGATAGTGCCGTACCGTTTGTACCCATCCCGATGGTGTATACTTTAATGCCAAACTCTTGAGCGAGCTCTGCTGCGATACGCGGGTCTATCTGTCCCGCATTATTCTCACCATCTGTCATTAATATGATAACCTTGCTTAATGCTTTGCTGTCTTTAATGCGGTTTACACCCGTTGCTAGCCCCATACCTATAGCGGTCCCTCCTTCTATAATGCTGTTGTACTGTATGCTTTTAAGCGCACTTAGTACAATACTCTTATCACTCGTGATAGGTGTTTTTGTAAAACTCTCACCTGCATACTCTACCAGCCCTATACGATCGTTAGGACGGCCATTTATAAAACTTGAAGCTACTTTTTTAAGTGCTTCCAGTCTATTAGGACGTAAATCTTTTGCCAGCATACTAGCAGATACGTCTATCGCGATTACTATATCTATACCTTTTGTGGTTTTAGTCTTAGTAGATACATCTACATTACGCGGTCTAGCGAGTGCCACTATAATAAGACTAAGAGCCGCTAGTCTCAAAATAAATAGAAGCGGTCTGAGTTTAGGTAAAATGCTAGTGCTCGTTTTAAAACCTTTTATGCTAGATATTTTTACCGCAGGCGTTTGCTTCTTACGTTTCCATAAGTACCAAGCGATGGCTACTGGCAGTGCAAGAAACAACCAGAAAAACTCAGGATTTGAAAATTCAAAATTGCTTAGCATTACTTCTCTTCTTCTTTTGCTTGCAGTTCTACACTTTGCATCACGCGCTCTGCGATTTGTTTACCATAAGGATCTTCATCGTGCCAGCTTATAAATAATTGCTGGATCACACTTTCTGACTGAAAAGTTAAAAATGCATACTCACCAGAGTCCATCATTTCCTTTTCTTCATCTATAATTTGTGTTCCTTTTCCAAAGGTTTTAAGACCCTCAGCGCCATTAGGCGTTTTGAACTTTTCATTCTTCACCACATCTGCAGAGAAGCCGTTTTGCTCAAACATCGCAAGTTGATTTGCAATGAGCTGCTCTACTTTTACTTCGGCGTTTTCTGGAAATTTGAATTGAAATACGAGTATAGACACATTTGCCGGTACTGTAGACCACGCAAATGAGGTTGCCTCCATTTGCCCTTGTGCCTCTGGTGGTAATGCTACTTCTTGTCTTGTAAGCACCTTTGGTGTACTCACAATCATAGATGGTGCTCCATACTCACTGGTAATCCAAGTACCTTCGGCAAGCTCACGCGTCATATTTCCGAAGACAAAATCTTTAACCTCACTATACCCTTTAACGACTATACCTACGGTGGTTGCTACAAGTAAGATGGCCAGAACACCACCTATTGCGGTAAGCCATAGTTTTCTTTTACGCTTTCGCGAAAGCGCTTCTCTATAATCCTCCTGCTTCATAAGTTCTTCTACAGTAGGAGGTGGGAGTGCTTCTTTAGTTTCTTTTACTATTTCTTCTACACTAAGACGGTCTGCTTGCGCTTTACCCTCTGGCGGATTTACACGTGCAAATTTTATAAGGTCTGCACGTTTAAAAATATCTTTAAGCTTTGCGATAGTCTCCCTGCTGAAGTCAATGTGACCACTGTCGCGCTCCATCTCAAGGCGTGCAATGAGCTCATCTGTCGTGCTCTCCATAGCGCGATCATATACCTTCTCATCATAGTAGCGACGTATGGCATCTGTAAGTGCGGTGTAGTACTCTTTATATTTTGCTTGAGCGATATAATCTTCTTGATCTAGTGCGTTGAGTGTTGCTATGGCTTGCTCAAAAGGAGGTACATATTTTTCTGCCTCTTTTTGTTTTTTGTGACGACGTAGTAAGAACCACAAAAATAGTCCGATTGCGATAAGCACTGGGATGATCCATAACAAGTACTTCCACCACTTGCTATAGTCTCTAGGCAACTCTATAATAGGTTTAATGTCATAAAGACCTTGGTTTACAGTGTCTAGTACAACATTGTTTACTTCTACTAGAAAAGTATCTGTCTCTACAGTTTTAGTCCCTATGATTATTTTTTGCTTTGGGATTACATAGCGACCACTATCAAACTGTGTTAAACCATATCTTTTAATAAGCTTTAATCTTGCTGAAGTAGAGCTTGCAGTGTCAATTTTATAACTTTCTATAACCTCGAGAGGGTTAAAAGTTTGGCCCTCTGGAAAAACTACCGCCTCACCATCATTTGCAAGAACTTCAATCTTGTAATTTATTTGTTGCCCTATAAGAATGCTTGTAGAATCTACGGTGGCACGTACATCATCTTGAGCTTGAGATGATGTGGTAAAAAGAAAGCAGATCAAGAAAAACACAAACAAGGCAGACTTAGATATGCCAGCTGTATTAAAGTTATGTTGTCTTGAGGTATTCATTAGGTATTTCTCTTTGGGGTTTTTATTGCTACTAGCTACGTCTTTTAAAGTATCCCAGTAGCTTTTTTACATAGCTTTGATCTGTACGTACATCTATAACACCGGCACCACTACGCTTAAAGGTTTCTTTAAAGTAAGCAACACGCTCTTTATAGTATACCTCATAGTTTGTTCTTATCTTTTTTGAACTTGTATTGATAAGTGCTAGCTCGCCAGTTTCTTCATCTTCCATCTGTACGATACCTAGGCTAGGTATTTTTTCTTCTCGCTGGTCATAAATACGTATACCTGTGATGTCGTGCTTATTTGCAGCAATTTTCATTGTCTGCTCATAGCCGTCTGTAATAAAGTCTGAAAGCACAAAAACAATGGCTTTCTTTTTCATCACATTACTAAGGTATTTTATGGCTTGTGCAAGATCTGTCTTTTTTGAGCTAGGTTTAAACTCTAGTAACTCACGTATGATGCGCAGTACGTGAGACTTTCCTTTTTTAGGAGGTATAAATAGCTCTATCTCATCTGTAAAAAGGATGAGACCTATTTTGTCATTATTTTGCATTGCACTAAAGGCGAGTGTTGCCGCAATTTCAGTAACAATTTCATTTTTGAACTGCTTGTCTGTTCCAAAAAACTCAGATCCAGACACATCTGCCACGAGCATCATTGTGAGCTCTCGCTCTTCTTCAAAAACCTTAATGTACGGCTCACTGTAACGTGCTGTCACGTTCCAGTCTATATTACGCACATCATCACCAAACTGATACTGGCGCACCTCAGAAAACGTCATACCACGACCCTTAAAGGTAGAGTGATATTCTCCACCAAAAATGTGATCAGACAGCCTACGTGTCTTAATCTCGATCTTGCGTACTTTTTTAAGAAGTTCTTTTGTATCCAATTTTTTTTTGGGACTATAATTTATCACATAGTAACTATTCTCACGAGTGGTATGAGCTGTCTATGGTACTTCTATTTGGTTTACAATTTTATTGATGATATCTACAGAGGTCACATTTTCTGCCTCTGCTTCATAGGTAATACCTATACGGTGGCGCAGTATATCGTGTACCACGGCACGTACATCTTCTGGTATAACATAACCACGACGCTTGATAAATGCATAACATTTTGCAGCTGTCGCAAGGTTAATACTACCACGAGGCGATGCTCCAAAGTTTATGAGAGGTTTTAAATCTGCCAGGCCATAATTTTCTGGGTAACGCGTTGCAAAGATGATATCAAGAATGTACTTCTCAATTTTTTCATCCATATACACTTCTTTTACCGCCTCTTGCGCTCTTATAATTTGCTCTACAGATACCACAGGGTTTACTTTTTCATAAGAACCCTTTAAGTTCTGGCGTATGATGAGTTGCTCATCTTCTAGCTTTGGGTAATCTATCACCGTTTTAAGCATAAAACGGTCTACCTGTGCTTCGGGTAGTGGGTATGTTCCTTCTTGCTCTACAGGGTTTTGTGTTGCCATTACTAAAAATGGCTTATCTAGTTTAAAAGTTTCGTCACCTATGGTAACCTGCTTTTCTTGCATTGCCTCTAGTAGGGCAGATTGCACTTTTGCCGGAGCACGGTTAATCTCATCTGCAAGAACGAAGTTTGCAAAAATGGGTCCCTTCTTGATACTAAAGTCTGCGAGCTTCATATTATAAATAAGCGTTCCCACTACATCTGCAGGGAGTAAATCTGGCGTAAACTGTATACGAGAGAAAGAGCCGTGTACCGCTTGTGATAAGGTGTTTATGGCTAGCGTTTTTGCAAGACCTGGCACCCCTTCTAGAAGAATGTGACCACGACCCAAAAGACCTATGAGCAATCGCTCAATCATATGCTTTTGACCCACAATTACTTTATTCATCTCCATTGTAAGAACCTCTACAAAGGCACTCTCACGCTCAATTTTTTCATTGATTGCCTGTATGTCAATCGATGTAGTATTTTCTTCCATAATTCTTTATTCTAGTAAGCAGAAACTTCTAACGTCGCAAAGTCTCATTTTATTCCTGAAAATCTTGTTAACATTTGGTTAAAAAATATTGAAAATAAAGGGCTTCGCACACATTTCTGTAGTTTTAGAACAACTACTTTTAATAAAACCAAATTTAAAAACTACAGATGCAATTTTCAAGAATAATTCAAGGCTGTATGACCTGGGGCGTTTGGGGCAAGCAATTTAATGAACGCCAAATGGTTGAGACCATACATCACTGTCTTGAGCAAGGTGTTACCACCTTTGACCACGCAGATATTTATGGGGATTACACGACAGAAGGTGAGTGGGGTAACGCTTTCGCGAAAGCGAACATCCCTAGAGAAACCGTACAAATTATAAGCAAGTGCGGTATCCAGATGATGGGGGACAACAGGCCAGAAAACACCATAAAACATTACCAGTACGACAAGGATTACATCATAGCCAGCGCCGAAAGGTCTCTCAAAGAGCTACAAACAGACTACCTCGATTTATTCTTGTTACATAGGCCTAGCCCACTACTTCAACCAGATGAGGTGGCAGCCGCAGTAAGCCAGTTAAAAGAACAAGGTAAAATAAAAGATTTTGGACTTTCTAACTTTACAGCTTCACAAACAGCACTTGTGGCATCACGTGTGGCAGTGAGTGCAAACCAGCTCGAAATCTCTATTACAGAGCGTAGCGCTCTAGATAATGGAAGTCTAGATTATATGATGACTAATGGGATCACACCTATGAGCTGGAGTCCGCTGGGATCTGTTTTTAGAGAAGAGACACCGCAGAGTGATCGCATTAAAAAAGCGCTAGAGCCGTTATGCGAAAAGTATAATGCCACACAAGATCAATTATTACTAGCCTGGTTGCTCAAGCACCCAGCGGGTATACACCCAGTTATAGGGACCACAACTGCGAGCCGCATTACAAATGCTGTGCTGGCAGAAAAAATAGCATTAAGCCTTAAAGATTGGTTTACCATCTTAGAAGCTAGCGTAGGAGAAGAAGTAGCATAAAGAAAATATTATGAAAACAGCACTTATTACCGGAGCCACCAGTGGTATAGGTAAAGCAACAGCCACTCGATTTGCACAAGAAGGGATACGTCTCATTCTTTGCGGTCGTCGTGAGGAGGTATTAAATGAGCTACAAAATGAGCTTGGTAAGCACGTGCCTGTGCACACACTTACATTTGATGTACGTAACAATGAAGATGTTACCATTGCGATAGAAAGTCTGCCAGAAGATTTTAATACCATAGATATCTTAATTAACAATGCAGGTAATGCTCACGGTCTGGATCCTATACAAAATGGCTCTATAGATGATTGGGATGCAATGCTCGACATTAATGTAAAAGGGTTGCTGTATGTAAGTAAAGCAATTATCCCACAGATGACAGCGCGTAAGAGAGGTCATATCATAAATATAGGCTCTACAGCTGGAAAAGAAGTGTATCCTAATGGCAATGTATACTGTGCAAGTAAGCACGCTGTAGATGCTATAAACCAAGGAATGCGTCTAGATCTTAATAAGCATAACGTACGTGTGGGAGCCATAAATCCGGGGATGGTAGAAACAGATTTTAGTAAAGTACGTTTTAAAAATGATGAGGATCGAGCAGATAAGGTGTATCAAGGTTTTGACTGCCTACAACCAGAAGACATTGCAGACATTATACACTTTACAGTCACCAGACCCTATCACGTAAACATTGCAGATCTCGTCGTGCTCTCCACAGCACAAGCAAGCTCTACGATAGTTAATAGAAATGACTAGAATATAACAATGCATAGAGCACGATGATTAATAAACGACTTCTTGTAAAAAATCTTCTCGCTCACAATGACGAGAACAGTTTTTATGACAAGAAGCGTAAGATTGACATTAGCAATAAAGAGGGCAAAGCAAAATTTTTAAAACATATCTGTGCGCTGTCCAATAGCAACCCAAAAAACAATTCGTACATCGTTATAGGCGTAGATGATGGCGAAAATGATATTATGGGCGTGCCGTTCTTTGATGATAGTAAGTTGCAAAACCTCATAAACGCATATCTAGATAACCCACCTATTATCTCTTATGAGAACATACCATTTCCTAACCTCCCGGCAGATAAGGTGGTGGGACTTGTAACCATTAGAGCACAAGATAAACTTACAGCTTTACGTCGCAATATTTGGAAATACTGGGGAGGTACAGTCTTTTTTAGAGATGGCAGTATCTCTATGCCTAAGGTCTTTAAGTCTGATATAGTAGATGTAAATAGTGACATTGTTGCTGCAATAGAGAGACACGCAAAAAACAGCATAAAACTCACACTAGACGGTGTGATGGATTTTGTAAATCATCGTCATAAAGATAGAGAGAGCACTTATAAAGTATTTAAAGAGCAGTTTGTACTATGCTGGGCAGGAGTAAAAAAAGTGGTAAAAGGTGAGACCTATTACTCTAGAGTAGATATAGAGCTCATTAATGAGCAGGTAAAACTGTTTTACTCTTCACTAGATGAGGTCTCAATTACCTATGATGAAGATTGTTTTAAGATTTTAGAGTATGTGCATCTCGGGGTACAAGAGCAGTTTAAATATTACCCACTAGAAGAGGTTGAGATACGCTTTCGCGAAAGCGGAACCTATACCATTCATACCAATTTGGTGTTTGAGCCACCTCAGGTAGATAGAAAGACGTTGTATCATATTTTTAATAATAACAATGTTATTTTTTATAAGCTTAAACGTGGTATAGCGCTCAATCAAGGTGAATGGAAGGATTTATATAATCTATCAAACACGTATCTAATTTGTTATCTCAACGGTTTTGACAGCGCGATGCAAAAACTAGTAGAGCTCAAACCGTTTATGAAAAAGATAAGAGGCGGTGCTTACGGTAGATATCGCGAGACAATGCGTATTTTGAGAAAGGTGAGGTATGAATAAAATATAAAAGAAGGACAGTTAAGATTTATGAGAACATTAATTTTTGGAGATATACACGGTGGTTTACGTGCCCTAGAGCAAGCTATAGAGAGGGCAAAGATTACAGTAGAAGATCATCTCATTTTTTTAGGTGATTATGTAGACGGCTGGAGTGAGAGTGCAGAGGTGATAGATAAGCTTATAGAGCTTCAAAAATCAAATAAAACAACCTTTATACGAGGCAATCACGATGACCTCGTACAGCAGTGGCTAGAAGGTAAAGAGATGTCGCCTAAGTGGCTACAGCACGGGGGACAAAGCACTATAGACTCTTACAGTCGTAGGTCTAAAGAAGAGATTAAGGCGCATCTGGATTTTTACAAAACGTTTAAAGACTATCATATAGATGAGCATAACAGAATGTTTTGTCACGCAGGATTTCAGAACCTTAACGGGCCTGAGCACGAGTGGCACACCACCGTTTTCTTTTGGGATAGAACTTTATGGGAGATGGTATGTGCTATGCGAGAAGATATAGTAGAGGGAGATGCGTTATACCCTAAGCGCTTAAAGCTATTTTCTGAAATATTTATAGGGCACACGCCTACTACTCGTATTAATAAAACAACGCCTGTAAATAAAGCTAACGTCTGGAATCTAGACACAGGAGCTGCTTTTAAAGGACCACTTACAGTACTAGACGTACATACCAAAGAGTACTGGCAGAGCGACCCATTACCAGCGCTTTATCCTAATGAAAATGGTAGAAATTAACTACTAGTATATCATAAAGATGCGGTCATTTTTTTAATAGATATTGAGCGTGTTTTATAAAATAGTTGGTTTTTGAATTGTCTGTATCTTTAACCCAAATAGCATTGTATGAATTTTAGCGCACAGCCGCATATTGCGAGATGGTTTATCATCATCTCATCGCTTATCATTACCACACTCATCTTGTGGAATGTGTCGCTTTTTTTTGATCAGCTTAAAGATGCAGAGCAGTCTAAAGTAGAGATTTATGCTGCGGCAATGAGAGCCCTTGCAAATACAAGTGAGGTTAACCTAGAAAGTCGTAATAGAGATACTCGCATATTATCTAACGAGCTTACCTCTTTACAAAGCCTTATCATAAGTGATAATAGAACAATCCCATTATTACTGTATCAACTGGAGGCAGATACTTTTGTGCCTCAAAATATTCCAGATGCAGATAAGCTCTCGCAAGAAGATTTAAGACAGCTAGCCGAAGAGTATGCACTGGTAAATGAACCTATTGCTATCACCTTTGATGGCGTAGAGGAGCAAACATTATATTATGGCAACTCGGCTATTATAAATCAGATCAAGTACTTTCCTATTGCGCTTATCGTGATAGTTATTCTCTTTATAGCCTTAATTTACTTTTACTATCTCACCTCAAAAGCGGGTTCTCAAAACTTACTATGGGCAGGTATGGCAAAAGAAACAGCACACCAGATAGGGACACCACTCTCATCACTGGTAGGATGGACAGAAATTCTCAAAACCGAAAATGTAGATCCAGACTATATTGCAGAGATGACTAAAGACATTAATAGGCTTGAGACTATTACAAATCGTTTTAGTAAAATAGGCTCTGTGCCAGATCTTAAAAAAGTAGACCTCATTGCAGAGACGCAAGAGGCTTATGATTACTTAAGCAAGCGCAGCTCAAAACTCATCACCTTTACGCTAGACATCCCGCAAGGGCAACTACCAGTAATGCTCAATAAAGAACTATATGGCTGGACATTTGAAAATCTCATAAAAAATGCCATAGATGCGATGAAGGGTAAAGGTGCGTTAACCATTACTATCACTCGTGATACACGCTTTGCGATTGTTCAAATTACAGATACGGGTAAAGGCATTGCTAAGTCTAAGTTTAATAAAATCTTTGAGCCAGGTTTTACTACCAAAAAAAGAGGGTGGGGCCTAGGCCTATCACTCGCAAGGCGTATTATAGAGGAGTATCACGACGGCCGTATAAAAGTACTGGAATCTGAGGTAAATAAAGGAACAACAATGCAAATAGCTTTACGTCTCGCATAATGAGTAATCGCATAAAAAACGTAGTAGAAGAGATCATAAGTGATCAGTGGGCAACGCTAAAAAAAGTAACCTACAGTTATCAAAATCAAGATCAATCTTGGAGCGATGTAAAGCGCGAGGTATACGACAGAGGCCACGGCGCTTGTGCTTTGCTTTATAATGTAAAAAAGCAAACGGTCATCCTCATAAAACAGTTTAGGTTACCTGCATACCTTGCGGGAGACAATGGTTTTTTAACAGAAGTGCCCGCCGGTATTATAGAAGACGAGGCGCCAGAGCAAGCCATTATACGAGAGATAGAGGAGGAGACCGGTTATGTGATACCAGCGCTCACCAGTGTGGGTGATGTTTTTACCTCTCCAGGTGCGGTAACAGAGCGCATTTTTCTATTTATAGCACCTTATGACGATGCTCAAAAAGTAACAGATGGTGGCGGTCTAGACAGTGAAAACGAAGATATTGAGGTGGTTGAGTACGCCTTCGCGAAAGCGTTACAAGACGTAAAAAAAGGTGTTATTAAAGATGCCAAAACAATTATCTTACTACAGCACCTGGCACTCTCTGGTGTGATGAAAACATCCAATTTGTAAGTTGCAAGCGTATCACATTTATGAAAACTACTTATAAAACCATACATACGGCTGCCTTGCAGTGCAACTGCCCAGAATGTTATAGCAATAGTGGCTTAGAGCTAAGCTTTAAACAGGAGTGGAAAGATACTTTCTGGTCAAAAAAAGCAACAGATGTCGTGAGGGAAGAGTTGGTTTGTAAACATTGCGATTTTCCTATCTATCCCGTAAGCTGGACCCAAGATATTGAGCGCCTTTATGAGTACCATAATAAGCTTGCCAAAAAGGAAACGTTTAAAAAATTAAAAGCCCAAACCTATATTATAGGACTTGGACTTTTAGTTATTTTATGTGTTGTTATTTATGGAGTAATAACATATTACTAGTAGTATTCTATAAAACTTTCTTTATATCATTTATAAGCTCCTTAAATTCGTCATCTGTAAGAGATACTTTCTTTTCAAATCTTATGTCATCCATATCTTGTAAAGGGATGAGGTGCACGTGCACGTGTGGTACTTCAAGACCTATGACAGATACGCCTACACGTTTACAAGGCACTGCCTTCTCTAGAGCGATTGCTACCTTGCGAGAAAAACGCATCAGGTCAAGATACTCTTGTTCCTCTAGGTCAAAAATCTTGTTTACCTCTTTTTTAGGGATACAAAGGGTGTGACCTTTTGCATTAGGATTTATATCTAGTATGGCGATATGCTTATCATCCTCTGCAACAATTTGGCCTGGGATTTCTCGGTTTATGATTTTTGTAAAAATGCTTGACATATGTAGAAATTGAAATTGAAACTGAAATTGAAACTGAACTTGAAATTGAAACTGAAATAGAACTTGAATCTATAACTGAAACTAAACTTGCAACTTGTACAGTATTCTTAATTGCTATTTTTAATTCTGGTTACGATAATTCTTATGAGTTGATCGTTTTCATCTCTTAGCGTATTGAGGCTATTTTCAGATAATAAATTTGCTTTTACTTGAATGTTGAGATTGCGTAAACTTTCTCTAAGTTCTTTTAAACATATTCTGAGCTTATGAACCTTATCCCTAGCGGTTCCAGCTCCTAAAGCTTCTCCATAGTTAAGAGCAGAGGAGCAAGAAGAACGTATGAGTTGCTTTGCGAGATACTCTCCAGCAAATGATAGAGGCTTAGTGTTGTAAAGTATAATAATCGCAGCAGCAAAATCTTCCAGTCGCTCACTTAAATCGAAAGGTTTGTCGCTCATACTATAATTATCTAGCCCACTTCATTTTGTAACTTCAGCTTCAATTTCGAGTTCAACTTAGATCGCTAGTCTCTAGTGATTGATACTACGTCAAATTTCATTATCCCGCTAGGCACTTGTATTTCGGCCACTTCACCCACTTTTTTACCTAAGAGTCCCTTACCTATAGGTGAGTCTACAGAGATAAGTCCTTTTTTGATGTCGGCTTCATTTTGAGCTACTAGTTTGTAGGTCATTGTCGCGCCGTTAGTCTGGTTTTTAATTTTTACGGTAGAGTGTACTAGCACCTTTGAGGTGTCTAGTTGAGACTCATCTATGATGCGAGCGTTTGCGGCAAGCTCTTCAAGTTTTGAGATGCGCATTTCTAGCATTCCTTGTGCTTCTTTGGCAGCATCATATTCGGCATTTTCACTCAGATCTCCCTTGTCACGTGCATCTGCAATATCTTGTGATGCCTTTGGGCGTTCTACATCACGTAGGTGATTAAGTTCGTCTTTAAGTTTTTGTAATCCTTCTGCTGTATAGTAATTTACCTTGCTCATAATAGATCCGGTTTTAAGTATAATTAGTAATAAAATGATGTGTCAATCTCTCAAACACAAAAAAAGTCCCTCTTCGGGACGTGCCTTACGAATATACGAAATATTTTAAATCCTTTCTCGTTTTATAGTACCTTGCGAGCTTTATAGGATTAAAATTACGCTTTAGCGAAAGCGTATTAAAAACAATATTATGCGTCACATTTGTGCTTTACTTTTTGCTCTAGTTCTTATTACTTCTTGTTCTAAAAGTGATGATGGCGGCCAGCGCAATCCCTTCTTGTTAGATGTAAATTTTTCTACACAACTTAGTGCCATACAGGTACTCGATCTTGAGATACCTAGTAACCCTATTTATGTGTCTAATGGTGGTTTGCGAGGTTTTTTTGTGATTAATACGGGTAGCAGTCTCATTGCCTGGGAAGCTTCAGACCCTAACCACGCTCCAAACGACTGCTCTAGAATGGTGATAAACGGTATAAACGTTTTCTGCCAGTGTGATGATGCACATAGTTATAACTTATTTACAGGGCAATCTAATGATGAGGTGTTGCCCTACACGATGCTTAATTACAGAGTAAATGAATCTGGAGGAACGATTACCGTGTTTAATTAAATGAAAAGAAGCCATCTTAACAAGATGGCTTCTTTTGTTACAAAGTGTATCACAGTCCCCCAACTGCTACAAATTGTTGATTATTTGACATTTAAAGTAAGCTAAAAAAACATAAATTCAAAATTTAGTTTTTAAAACTTCATCGTAGCACCCACTAGAAAGTTAATCCCTGCCTGTGGGTAAAAACCTGCACCTTCTATAGTTGTGATCTCATTAGGCACAGAAAAATCATCGTCAAAGGTAAAGAAGTATCCGTTTGATACGTACTCTACATCAAATATGTTGTTTACTAGCGCGTTAAACACGATAGACTTAAATACCGGGATATCTTTAAGCTCATAAGTAACGTTTAAGTCATTTGTAAAGTAGCTATCTAGCTTAGACGTCTCACTGTCTATATTACCTAAGTATTGCTCACCTACATATTTAGATAAAAGGCTTATTCTAAAGTTTTGTGCTGGCTTGTATGAGATGGTGTTTCCGGCAACAAGGTTAGGCGAGTATGAGATGTCTGTATTACCTAGGTTAGTAAGCACGCCGTCTCTCTCAAAAAAGAAATCTTTGTTTTTATTTGTGCTTATTGCAACATTAGGCTGTACTGTAATTTGATCTGTTATAGCGATTGCGGCGTCTATCTCAATACCAGCTCTAAAGCTCTCTCCACTATTTGCACGTATAGGTGCTCCTACGTCATCTAGCGCTCCAGTAAGTACTAGCTGGTCACGGTAACCCATATAGTATCCGTTTACATTAAGGCTTACTTTATCTGTATTATGACGCCATCCTAACTCCCAGTCATTAAGACGCTCTGGGCGTGGTGCTCCGTTTTCAAAATCTGTACGGTTAGGCTCTCTGTTTGCTCTAGCAAAAGATGCATACAGCTGGTTGTTATCATTTACTTTATAAGAAAGACCCGCTTTTGGGTTAAAGAAGCTGTAATCTTCATCTACAATAAACTCTGCAATGTCAGAGTTGATACCGTCTGTTGTGTATGAGATAAAACGTTGCTGCAGGTCAAGATATCCACTCCATTTTGAGTTGAAACGGTAGTTTGCTTTCGCGAAAGCAGAAAACTCCTTCTTTGTGCCAGTTCCAAAATAGTAATCATCACCTAGCTCACTATCACTAGCAAAACGTGCCCAGATCACTTCTCCAAAGTGGTCTCCATCGTATACACTCCCATATAAACCTCCTACAAAGTCTAGGCTTGTGTCCTTGTAATTTACCGTAGCATTTGCCACGTAAAAATCATTGTCTAGCCAGCGACGTCTTATAATATCTGAGGTCTCAACCGTCTCATCACCTATAACTACAGGAGCAATGCTGTAAAATGCAAGATCTTCATCTTCTTTATATTCTTCAAAGAAGCCGCGACCGTACGTGTAGTTAAGGCTAAGCTGTGTACTCCAGTTGTTATCATAACGCTGGTTCCAGTGTAGCTGGTAGTGGTCCTGCTTGTAATTGTCAACTTGATTATCGTGAAAACGCGTTACACCATTATCATCTGTAAATTGACCAGCTGGGTTAAACGTTCTATCTTCTGCAAGGGTCTCTGCGTCGATACCAAACCAAGATTGATACGTCACCTCAGATCCTGCAAAATTTATAAGTTTAATAAGCGTATTATCATCTGTATAAGCCGCTTGTAAAAAGTAAGACTTAAGGTCTGACGATGCTCTGTCTATATATCCATCAGATTTTATTTGTGATAATCTTCCAGATATCTCTATGTGATCATTAAGTAAGCCTGTGCTAAACTTCACATTGTGACGACGTGTTGCAAAAGATCCAAATGAGTTAGAAATCTCACCATATGCCTCCTTAGAAATAGCATCTGTAAGAATGTTAAGACTTGCTCCAAAGGCTCCAGGACCGTTTGTAGAAGACCCTACACCACGCTGTAACTGTAAACTCTCTACAGAAGAGCTAAAGTCTTGAAGGTTTACAAAAAACGTAGTTGCGCTCTCCGCATCATTATAAGGGATACCATTTATCGTTACATTGATACCTTGGTTACCAGTACCACGTACTCTAAAGCCTGTATACCCTATCCCCGCACCAGCATCTGACGTGGTCACAACACTAGGTAAAAAGTTAAGCTGTGTAGCGATGTCTTGACCTAAGTTGCGCTGGGCGATTTGTGCCTTTGTAAGGTTAGAGTGTGTGATAGGTGAGTCTGCTTTTACTCTTACAGAGCGTACCAGTACTTCATCTAGCGACTCCACTTTTGTGGTGTCAATAACAGTGGTTTGTTGGGCAGTAGCAGTGATTGCTGCGAGTGCCATCATACTTAATAGGATCTTTTTCATCCGTAATTAATTTGGTTACGAATACAAAGGGCAAATATTCCTTAAATGTTAGTATAAAGCATACCAGTGCGTGCGCACGTATTGAAGAGGGTGTGCTATAAAAGCACGTCTCAAGAGTAAGGTTGCCTTCTCAAACCACACGACGGTAGTCTCAGGTAAGGCCTCTTTCTCATTCCTAAACAGCATTACCTGTTCTAGGTTCAATGGGTATAATCTCAGCTTATTCAAAAGCACCCCTTTGAGATGGCGCAAAGATATACTAGAGTTTTTGATTATCCAGCATAGTGTACAAGTATTTTTTAATAGTTAACTCAGGTTAAAAATATAAAAGCGACTAGTGTTCAAGATTGCCCTTGCTAGTATCTTGCATATTCCTACCTTCGTCTACGATGTCAATATTAAAAAACATAATAAGTGCAGCTCAATCTAAAAACAGATTGCTCGCCATACTCATAGACCCAGATAAGTTTGAGGTAGATGGTGATGAGAAGAGTAGCGCTTTCGCGAAAGCATACTTAAAAAAAATCCCTGCGCAAACCACGCATCTTTTTATAGGTGGTAGCACAGATCACAACCGCAAAACCGAAAAAGTAGTACAACTCCTCAAAGCCGAAACAGATTTGCCCATACTATTATTTCCAGGAGATTACACACAAGTTACCCCAGAGGCAGATGCGTTACTGTTTTTATCACTACTCTCTGGTGATAATCCAGAGTTTTTAATAGGGCAACAAGTAAAAGCCGCACGAGTAGTGCAACAAAGTAATCTTGAAGTCATACCTACGGGTTACCTTCTTATAGATGGCGGCTCGCAAACGGCAGTTGAGAGAGTGAGTAATACGCAACCACTATCTCAAGATCAACCTGAGATTATTATAACGACCGCTCTAGCTGGACAATATCTGGGTAAAAAACTACTATATCTAGAGGCGGGTAGCGGTGCTAGAAGTGCAGTACAGCCTCATATTATAGCATCAGTTTGTGAGGCGATTACCATACCCATAATTGTAGGTGGGGGCATACGTACAGAGCGTGCTATGCAAGCGGCTTTTACCGCTGGAGCTACAATGGTAGTGGTAGGCACTGCTTTTGAAGATAATACCTGGAATAACTAACGGTTTAAAACCACTACATTTGTTTATATGAAAGTTTTCTTCTTAGCCATAATACTTACATTAACTGCGGTTGTAAATAGCCAGACTACCTTTGTAAAAAATGCAGTTACAAAGACGCCGGTTTCTTTTGCAACTATCTCTTTTGGAGATGGACGAGGTACTTTTGCTGGAGAGGAGGGAGAGTTTAGATTTGAGGCATCTAAGTATAAAGACATTGATAGTCTTTACATTTCGGCAATAGGTTTTGAGAGTAAGGCAGTTGCTACAGAGGGACTGGTATCTCAAGTATACTTGCAACCTGCAGCAAGCCAGCTAGAGGAAGTGGTTCTCACTTCAGAAAAAAAAGGAAAGTATAAAAAGAAAAAGCTCAAAGAAACTACACACATCAACTATTATAATAGCTGGCTTCCTACGGTAGAAAGTGAGGTGGCGGTATTTTTTGAAAGGCAAGAGGGTAAGTCTACAAAAGTGGCGCAACTCTGGCTACCTATTAACTCAGAAAAGGAGTTTCGAAAAAAGGGTAATATGAAGTTTTCTACTCTTTTTAGAATTCAGTTTTATAAAAATAATAACGGATTGCCTGGTGATGCTATGGTACACGATGATATCGTTTTTCGCGTAAGCGAGCAAGATGATGAGATGTATGAATTAGATATTTCAAAATACCAAATCTTTATTCCTAAAGGTGGGTTATATGCGTCTTTACAAGTACTAGGCTATGCAGACCCTCAAGGGAAATTGATACAGACTAAAAAATATAATGAGATAGAAACGCCTAGAGGTGTACAAAAGGTGTCTATCACTTTTAGACCGCTGTTGCCTTTTACAAATGATCTTCCTGCGCAAAAGACTTTTGTAAGAAGGGTATTTTTTAATAATAAAAAATGGCAAGTGTTTGACAAATCTTATAACGAGAACTCTGCACTAGTAAAGACAGGTCACGTAAACTATGGGATGGGAGCACTTTTGCACGTCTATAATAAATAAGAAATTATGAATATATCTGTAGACCTTACTTTTAGTCCTTTGCAGGATGATTATGAAGGGCATATTATAAATTTTATAAAAAGGCTACGTGACTCAAGCCTCACTGTTATAGAAAACCCTCTTGCTACGCAGGTTTATGGCGATTATGATGAGGTGATGGGGCTTCTCACTGTAGAGATGAAACGCAGTTTTCAAGAAGTAGGTATAGGCCTCTTTTATATAAAAATGGTAAAAACAGACCGCTCAGACTATGTCGCAGATTTTTGATTTCCTCTTTGGGCAATATGCGAGTTATGATACACTAGATATCGTATTAGAGCTACTTGCCTCTGTATTTACAATAGCATCGGTTATTTATTCAAAAAAGAATAATGTTCTGGTCTTTCCTACGGGAATGATTTGTACAGCCATTTTTGTGTATTTATTACTTAAATGGGGTTTGCTAGGTGATATGATGATTAATGCATATTACTTTATTATGAGTGTTTACGGCTGGTATATCTGGACCAGAACGGTAGATGGCACAGCAGTCACTCCTATTACTACGACCTCAAGAAAAGAGCACATTATCTCTGTGGGTATTTTTATAGCCACGGCGGTATTTACATATGTCGTATACATCACTTTTGATAAAATTTCACACTGGACATCATATATAGATATGATTACCACAGGCATTTTCTTTGTTGGAATGTGGCTTATGGCAAAACGGAAGATAGAAAACTGGATTTACTGGATTATAGGTGATATTATTACTGTGCCCTTATATTTTTACAAAGGTTTAACCTTTAGTAGTATCTTGTATTTTGCATTAACGATTATTGCCGTTTTCGGTTATTTAGAATGGAAGAAAAACTTAGACAAGTCCCTAGCAGCTGTATAAGAGTATGTCTTTTTGGGCCAGAGAGTAGTGGGAAAAGTACGCTTTCGCGAAAGCTATCAGAGCATTACAACGCTCCCCTGGTAGAAGAATTTGCACGAGAGTATTTACAAGAACTTTGGGAGAAGGAGAAGAAAATCTGTAGACCCAAAGATTTACTTCCCATAGCTGTTGGACAGATAGATTTAGAAAATAAAGCAGCCGCAAGCACAGATAGGCTTATCATTTGTGATACAGATTTACTTACTACAAAGGTCTATAGCGAAGCATATTATGATGGGTGGTGCCCAGAATTATTAGAAAAAATAGCATTAGAAAATCAATATGATTTGTATCTTTTAACATACATAGATACACCTTGGGAAGAAGACGATTTACGAGATAGACCACACCGCCGGTTAGAAATGTTTAAAGCCTTTGAAAGCGCTTTGATAAAGTATGACAGGCCCTACATTATAATGAAAGGAGGAGTACAAGAGCGAGTGACTGAGGCAACTCAGGTAATTAACACACTATTAGTTTGAAAATAACAGAAGAGGATAAAAAGCAGCTGGACAAAAGAGGCATTGCACTAGAGCAAGTACAGAGTCAGTTTGAGAGTCTAACCAAAGGAATTCCTTTTGCAGATTTAAGAGATGCCGCCACAGATGGAAATGGAATACTCATCTTATCTTCAGATCAAGAAAAAGCACTTGTAGAAAAATTTGATCAATCTAGTAGTAACCTCGAGTTATTAAAGTTTACACCAGCCTCTGGTGCGGCAACTAGAATGTTTAAATTTCTCTTTCAGTTTTATGATGATTACAATCCCGTAGAGGGTTCAATAAATGCTTACATTAATAAGAAAGGAGTTCCAGAACTACGCTTGTTTTTTGTGGGATTAGATAGCTTCCCTTTTTATAAAAAGGTGCGTAAGCGCATTAAGAAGAAGTATAGTGATGGAGAATCACTAGATATAGATGTAAATAGACTGCGGTTCATAAAAATATTGCTCAATGAAGATGAGCTTAATTTTGGAAACAAACCTAAAGGCTTATTCCCATTCCACAGGTATAAAAAAAATATTGCTACTGCCTTTGAAGAGCATTTATTTGAAGGCGCATCTTATGCGGCAAAAGATGGAGTAGCACGATTGCACTTTACAATTTCTGAGGCACATTTAGAGCGTTTTCAAAAACAGTTTGAAAAACGTAAAGACTACGTACAAGAAAAAACTGCAACTACTTTTGACATTTCATACTCATTTCAATCTCCAGCTACAGATACTGTTGCACTGGCAAGTAATGGAGAATTGCTTAGGGATAAAGAGGGACAACTAGTCTTTAGACCCGGTGGTCACGGGGCGCTTATAAACAACCTTAATGAGCAAGATGCAGATATTATCTTTATAAAGAATATAGACAATGTAGTTGTAAGCAAGTATCGTAAGAAGATTGCTCAATGTAAAAAGATGCTCGCAGGTAAGTTGCTTGAGATACAAGAACAGTCTTTTGCCTACTTGCATAAACTAGATGATGCCGAAGCTATAAATGAGCAAGTTATTTTAGAGATTGCTACATTTCTACAAAATGAGCTTTTTATAAAGGTTGCATCAGATTTTGAGCGATACTCGCCTACCTATCAAGTGGAGTACTTGAGAGAACTTCTAGATAGACCACTACGCGTTTGTGGTATGGTAAAAAATGAAGGAGAGCCAGGTGGAGGTCCGTTTTGGGTTCGTCACGAAAATGGGAAGGAATGTCTCCAGATTGTAGAGAGTGTACAAATCAACCCTGGTGATAACGCACAGCAGCAAATTGTTACAAATGCTACTCACTTCAACCCAGTAGATATTGTTTGCGGAGTAAAAAATTACAAAGGAGAGAAATATGACCTTCTCAAATTTGTAGACTATAAAGCCGGATTCATAGCTTCAAAAAGTTACGAGGGACAGAAAATAAAAGCACTTGAGCACCCCGGTCTTTGGAACGGAGGAATGGCACACTGGAATACCATCTTTATTGAAGTACCGCTCTTAACGTTCAATCCTGTAAAAACGGTAAATGATCTCCTTAAACCAGCTCATCAGGTTAGGTAAAGTGTTTTTTATTACGCTTTCGCGAAAGCGAACTACTCAATCTTAATGATAATGTTGCTTAATGAGGTTAAAATTTGTTTAATCTTTTTAATAAAATAATAAACAATAGTATCTTTATTCGAAAATTAGGATATGGATACCGCATTGGTATGGTTTAGAAATAATCTTAGAGTTCAAGATAACGCGTCACTTATGGCGGCTATTGCTACCGGTAAAAGAGTTGTAGGGGTTTATTATTTTGATCCTCGTCATTATGAAGAGGGTGATTTTGGTTTTAAAAAGACCGAAAAATATAGAGCTAAGTTTCTTATTGAAACATTAGAAAATCTAAAAGCAAATCTAGATAAGCTCAATATCACCTTGCTAGTATATAACCACAAGCCCGAAGAGCATATAACCACCGTAGTTGAAAGTTATAAAGTTACGAGCTTATATTCTCAAAAAGAGTGGACGGCAGAAGAGGTGAAAGTTACAAACGCTGTAGAGCGCGCAATACCCCAAGTAAAACACGAGGAGGTATATGATCAGTTTCTATTTCACCCAGATGATATTCCCTTCAATACCATAACAGAGGTTCCTAAAATCTTTACGCAGTTTAGAAAAAAGTGCGAGAAAGAAAGTAATGTGAGACCTATCTTCAAAGAGCTTACGGCACTACCGCAAGAAAATAACTTAAATACCATAACTCCTATACCTACACTAGAAGACTTAGGATTAGATACCTTTGTAAAAGATCACCGCACAGCTTTCCCTTGGGAAGGTGGAGAAGATGCTGCTTGGGCTCGTCTTAATGACTATTTCTGGACCACACAAAAGCTTGCTTATTATAAGAAAACCCGTAACGGTCTTATAGGTGAAGGTTATAGTTCTAAGCTCTCTGCCTGGCTTGCAAATGGCTCTATATCTGCACGACAGATTTATTGGGAGGTAAAAAGATTTGAAAAAGAAGTCAAAAAGAATCAAGACACCTACTGGCTCATTTTTGAACTTATATGGAGAGATTATTTTAAGTACGTCTCTCTTAAACACGGTAACAACATTTTTAAAATAGGCGGTATTCTCAATAAAGAATACGACTGGAAGCATAATAATAAAGCGCAACGCGAGTGGATTAATGGGAGCACAAAATATGATTTTGTAAACGCAAATATGATCGAGCTCAAAGAGACAGGCTGGATGTCTAACCGCGGTCGTCAAAATGTTGCAAGCTTTTGGGCAAAAGAGCAAGAGCAAGATTGGCGTGTAGGCGCAGCATATTTTGAAAGCATACTCATAGATTATGACGTGCACAGCAACTGGGGCAACTGGATGTATAATGCGGGAGTAGGTAATGACCCCCGTGACCGTAAATTTAATATTAAGAGGCAGCAAGATATGTATGATGGAAGCGGGAAATATGTCAGACTATGGACGCAGGAAGAACTTTTTTAAATGAAAAAATTACGACTCATACTAGGCGACCAGCTCAATCATACACACTCTTGGTATCAAGAGCAGGACGATGAGGTGGTGTACTTTATGGCAGAAATGCGCCAAGAAACAGACTATGTAAAACACCATATTCAAAAGGTAGTTGCCTTTTTTATGGCTATGCGCGAGTTTACAAGCTGGCTACAAGAGCGAGGTCATACGGTCGTTTATTACCAGCTAGATGATGCTCGTAACACACAAAGTCTTACAGAAAATCTTGAACAGCTTATAGTCCAGTATGACATTGAGCAGTTTGAGTATCAATTACCAGACGAGTATAGACTAGATGAGTTATTAGTACGCTTTCGCGAAAGCGTAAACATTCCCGTACAATCTTGCGACACAGAGCATTTTATGAGTTCGCGCACAGATTTGCAAGAGTTCTTCAAAGGGAAAAAGCAATTTACAATGGAATACTTCTACCGTATGATGCGCAAGAGGTACGACATTATGATAATAAATGACAAGGATCCAGAAGGTGGAAAGTGGAATTTTGACCACAGTAACCGCAATAAGTGGAAGGGTGAGACCCTCATCCCACACGAGCGTGGTTTTAGAAAAGATGCACGAGAGATTGTCGAGCTACTAGAAAAAGAAGGAGTAAAAACCATAGGCCGCATTACCGAAAAGCACTTTAACTGGCCCACCAGCAGGGCAGACGGCCTTTCTGTGTTGAGGTATTTTTGCGAGAACTTATTAGTACATTTTGGCGACTATCAAGACGCTATGGATCCAGATCAAGCATACCTGTATCATAGCAGGTTAAGCTTTGCGATGAATAGTAAACTCCTAGATCCTCAAGAAGTAATAGAGACCGTTATAGACTACTGGCGTGATAACAGCGAGGAGATTTCCATCAGTCAAGTAGAAGGTTTTGTACGACAGATACTTGGCTGGAGAGAGTATATGCGAGGTATGTACTGGATGCAAATGCCAGAATTTGCAACCGTAAACACACTAGAAAATACGAATGATTTACCAGATTTTTACTGGACGGGTAAAACTAAGATGAACTGCTTGAGCTGCAGTATAAATAATAGCCTTGATAATGCCTATGCACACCACATACAGCGGCTTATGGTGACTGGTAATTATGCACTGCTTACAATGTGTGATCCATCACAGGTAGATAAGTGGTATTTGGGTATTTATATTGACGCAATAGAGTGGGTAGAAATTACAAACACGAGAGGAATGTCACAATGGGCAGATGGCGGAAAGATTGCTACAAAACCCTATGTGTCAAGCGGTAGTTACATAAATAAAATGTCTAATTATTGTAAGGGTTGTCATTACAAAGTGAGTAAGAAAACAGGAGAAGATGCCTGCCCTTTCAACGCTTTGTATTGGAATTTCTTAAGTGAGAAACGTGCTCATTTTGAAAACAATAATAGAATGAATATGATGCTTAGCCTTCTTGATAAAATGGATAAGAAGACCTTGCAAGCACACCAAGAACGAGCGCAAGATATTATTGAGCATCCAGAGAATTATTGAGTAATAGTAAACCACATATCACCGTACACTGGTTTAAAAGAGACCTAAGACTCCAAGATAATGAAAACTTGTGGCAGGCACTTCAACATATCGAACCCGTAATATTGCTATATATCGTTGAACCTTCTTTACTAGATGATGAGCATTATAGTGAGCGACATTTTAACTTTATAAAAGAGTCACTTCAGGATTTACAAAGCAGGTTAGAAAATTCTGGCAGCAAAATACTTGTTGTTCAAGGAGAGGTGATATCGGTGTTTAAAAAATTACAACAGCATTACACCATAAAAAGAGTCTATTCTCACGTAGAAACTGGAATTAGAAAAACCTATGATAGAGATATTGCATTTAGGGTCTACCAGCAGTCTCAAGACATACGATGGATACAATTTATAAATAATGGCGTAAGGCGTAGCTTAAGCAACAGAGTAGGCTGGGTACAAGGTTGGGAATGGTGGATGAGTGAGCCACAACGCATTTTTGTGCCGCAAGGCGGAAACCTTGTTACAAAAAAGGAAATAGAGGTTCTTGAGCAGTATTTTGATTGTGTCTCTTTACAAACATCAGAAAATACAGCATTTCAAAAAGGAGGCACTACAATGGGATTGCGTTATTATGATAGTTTTTTGAGGGACAGAATCAAAAATTATAATGCTCATATCTCAAAACCCTTACTAGCCAGAAAGAGCTGTAGTCGCTTGTCTCCATATATAGCTTGGGGTAACCTGTCGGTGCGCGAGGTATGGCAGCGAGCAAAAAAGTTGCGACAAGACTCACCTTATAAAAGACAGATAGATGGTTTTACCTCACGCCTTAGGTGGTCTGCTCATTTCATTCAAAAATTTGAGATGGAAGATACAATGGAGTTTGTAAGTGTAAATAAAGGCTTCCATAGTTTAAAGAAGTTGCCTAATTCCGTCTATGCAAAGGCCTGGCAAGAGGGTAAAACGGGTTACCCGCTAGTAGATGCTTGTATGCGGTGCCTTGTAGAAACGGGTTATCTCAATTTTAGAATGAGAGCACTTACATTGTCATTTTTTACACACAACTTGTGGCAACCCTGGCAAGATGCCTCAGCATTTCTTGCGAGACAATTTTTAGATTTTGAGCCAGGTATACACTACCCGCAAATACAAATGCAAGCTGGAGAAACCGGTATTAATATGTTGCGTATTTATAACCCTGTAAAAAACAGTTATGAGCACGATCCAGACGGAGAGTTTATAAAAAAATGGATTCCAGAGTTACGAGAAGTACCGCTATCATACATACACGAACCGTGGACAATGAGCCTCCTCGAGCAGCAGTTTTGTAATACAACCATAGGTAAGGACTACCCAGCGCCTATTGTAAATATAAAAGAGACCCAAAAATTTGCGACAGATACAATGTGGAAGTACAAAGAGCGCCCGGCTGTAAAGCAAGACGCCGTGCGCATTTTAAAACGTCACACCTTAGTAGATAGACAGGTGTGGGACTAACAAAAAATAGATTAGAAAAAGAAAACAATATGAAAGAGTTTACAGATAGACAGTTAGATCGCATCATCGAGATGGCGTGGGAAGATCGCACCACTTTTGACGCGATTCAATTTCAGTTTGGGATAAGTGAGCGTGAGGTTATTGATATTATGCGCCGTGAGATGAAGCCTTCTAGTTTTAGAATGTGGCGTGCACGTGTACAAGGTAGAAGTACAAAGCACGCTGCAAAGCGCAACTATGGAATAGATGATACCCGTTTTAAGTGTAGTAGACAGAAACAGATTACACATAATAAAATATCTAAGAGAAGATAAGTGCAAACCGCAGTAGGTTAAACTGTGAAGACGCTGTTAAGCTTTTCGTTTTAAGATATTGTTTAATGATTGAGCATTATCTTTGTACAAAAAATGAGTTATCACGCTTTCGCGAAAGCGTACTTATAACTCCGCTCACCAAGCACGATAATTTAAGATGACAAAGAAAAAACCAGATCAGGTTGTATATAATGAAGAAAAAGGGAAGTATGATGCTGCCCTAACTCCATATGCTACAAACCTAGGTGCTCCAGCCATTGTAACAGATGATGTTACTACCTGGAAAAACTCAAATATAAGTAAGGTTAACCATCAATTTAAGACAGAGTATAAAGAGCTTAAAGCGCAGTATGATAAAATGATGGAGCAGTTTGAGTATAATAACCTTATATACTCTGCAAAGTTTTCTTTTGAGCCTATAGTAGGCGCCGTTTATCATTTATACAAGAGAGGAGGAGGTGAGCCTTTTTTATCACTCATCTCGCCAGAGGAATGTAACTGGGACTTTGTAGGCACTTTTGAGCTCAAAGCAGATAAAATTTGGAACCGCATAGACACACCTGTAGATGAAGAAGAATAACTTACAACAAGCAACCGTAGGAGGAGGCTGTTTCTGGTGCACAGAGGCTGTGATACAACGTCTCCAAGGAGTTACAAATGTAGTTTCTGGTTATGCTGGAGGTACCGTGCCTGGTCACCCCACATATAGAGAGATTTGTTCTGGTCTCACAGGTCACGCAGAGGTAATACAATTTGATTATGATCCTACTGTGATTACTTATGCAGAGATTCTTACAGTCTTTATGACTACGCACGACCCTACTACGTTAAACAGGCAAGGTGCAGACCGAGGTACACAATATAGATCTGTAATTTTTTATCACAATGAAGAGCAAAAAGAACAAGCCGAGCAAGTGATAAAAGTTGTACAAGAATATTATGAAGACCCTATAGTTACGGAGGTGTCTGAGTTACCTACGTTTTATGAGGCTACGCAAGAGCATCAAGATTACTACAACGAAAACAGATTACAAGGCTATTGTAGAGTTGTGATTGATCCCAAAATTGCGAAACTGAAAAAGTACTACGAGCATTTAATAGCCTCATAGAATACTAGTTTTTTCAATATTAAAAAGCCACACTACTTCTAGTAATATAGAGTGATGTGGCTTTTTTGAGTATGAAGTATTTATTTACGCTTTCGCGAAAGCGGACTTATCTTTTCTCATTTATGAGTCTGTAAATTAATAGTGCGGTACGTTTAGTAAGCATCTCTATGGTGTTTATGTATACAGTCTCATTTGGTGTATGTGCTCCTGTTCCCATTGTGCCTAAACCGTCAAGACAAGCCACATATTCTGCGACAAAAGAGGTGTCTGCAGCGCCACGTTTTCCAGGGTCGTATGCTGCCACAGCTGGCCCTCCCATATCGAGGCTTACTTGACTTAATTTTTCTAAAAGGACATAATTTTGAGGAGTAGGTTGCATTGCTGGATAACTATCTTCAAACTCAACTACAGCGCTTGTTTGCGGTAAATTATTTGCTACAATGGCTCTCATTTTATCTCGAGCTTCTTCTTTTTGCTCTTCAGATATAAAGCGCAGGCCACCTTGTACGTAAGCCGTTTGTGCTACTACATTTCCTTTGCCAAAGATGCTTCCCTTACTTTGTTTTGCCTCAAGATCCATTTTTGTGCCTCCCAGCATCATACCAGGATTAAAGGATAGTAATTCAGGACCTCTTACTTCGTTATAAAAACCGTTAAGAATACGTGCAAGTTCAAAATTTGCTCCTGCACCTACGCTTTCGCGAAAAATACCACTCGAGTGTGCTCTTTTTCCAGTAACAGTTACATTCCAGTTTGATGAGCCACGTCTGGCTACGGTTGCATTATCAAAACCCGTTGAGGTTTCAAAACCAAGAGCAATATCTGAATTTTTTGCTGCCTCTATAAGATCCTTACGACTTATAGTGAGCGGTTTTCCTGTGCTTTCTTCATCTCCAGTAAAGGCTACTGTGATTTGTGCATTGTCTAGCATCCCTGCTTCTCTTAGAGCTTTGAGCGCATAAAGTACGACCACGTTACCCCCTTTCATATCATTTGCTCCGGGACCTTTTGCTACGGTGTCATTTACCATTTCAAATTTTTGAAACTCACTGTCTTCTTCAAAAACCGTATCAAGATGACCTATAAGTAGTAATCTTTTACCTTTTGTACCCTCTGTAGTTGCAAAGAGATGTCCTGCACGGTCCATTTCGGCGGGCATATCAATCCACTTTGTGTTAAAGCCTATGTCTGTAAATGCGCTAGAGAAGCGATTACCTACTTCTTTTACTCCTTTTACATTTAGAGTTCCGCTATTAATGTTTACTACATCTTCTAGAAATGCGATACTCTCTGCCGAGTTTTTTTCTACTAGGGTAAGTATACGCTGTTCTTGAGGTGAGAGTTTATTGCTGGTTTGAGCGGTTACTGTTTTTGCTTTCGCGAAAGCGATAATAATAAATAGGGCTAGAGTAGTCTTGAGAAGGTGATTTTCCATTGCTTAAACGATGTTGTTTTTAAGAGATAGTATTATAAAAGTAGTGATATGTGACCAGTTATACGTTTATTATCTATCTCGATTACGTACCAGTAGTCATCTGGCGGGAGTAACTTACCGTTAAATCGCCCATCCCAAGTAAAAGTGGTACCGTTACCACTAGCGATTAACTTACCATAACGATTAAAAACTTGTATAAAACTAGTGTCAAAGTACGTGGCGTCTGGTAATAAAAAGTAGTCATTGATTCCGTCATCATTTGGGGTGAAATACGTGGGAATATTATAATGATAGTACGGTATAATAACAGGAAGGCAGCCCGATGTATTACGAACAAAAATAGTTTTAATGCCTCCAGGTTGATTTCTAAATATGGGCTGGGTGTAATAAATTGAGCCATTGAGTGAGTATTCCCAGGTGCCTTCATTTTCAACATCTATAATAATGTTTTCGCCTTGAGTTGTAATATTTGCTACGAGGGGAGACGCTATGCCAGTTACTTGAAATGTTTTTGTGACACTACAGCCAGCAGTGTTTGTCATTGTCACGCTATATGTTCCGGCATTACTGATTGTGATATCTGGTGTGGTGGCTCCCGTGCTCCATAAGTAGGTCACATTTGTAATACCTGCATTAAGATCGATACTCTCTTGGTTGATACAAATATTGCGTTGCTCTACTTGATTTGTCACAACTGGTGCTGGTAGTTGTAATAATGTAACTGGTGTGCGTGATAGACTCGCGCATTCTGTTCCTTGCACATAAGATTGCGCATAATAGATCCCTGGTGATGCAGGTGTAAAAGAATTTCCAGTAGCTATTATTTCTGTACTTGTAGCTGAGGTGTACCATTGTACATCCTCACCTGTAGCTACAGTGACTGAGATAGGTGGTAAAGGTTGGTTTTCACACACATTTACATTACCATTGCTCAAAGGGGCTTGAGGGGCGTCTATAAAGTCTATTAAATATGCTTCAGATAAAAAAGAGCAAAGTGGGTTTCCTATACTTGCTATATCTGTTGCTGTGTTTACTCTGTAGTAAGTTGTAGTGTTTAAAATAGGTGTAGTATACGAGCCGTTTGTAGCCCCAGCAATAGGGGTCCAGTTTATGGCATCATTACTCACTTCCCATTGTAAAAAAACGGCACTGCTTAGAGCAACAGAGAGTGTGGTGGTAAATGAATTCTGATTATTACATATTAGTATGTCTTCTTCTCCAGATATATCTGAGCTTATAGTGCTTACATCTCCACAGGCTCTAAAGACTATATCGTCTATAGCAAGATCATTACCACAGCCACCGTTGCCATTATTAATCATCCTTAATATGACTTCATTTTGTCCTGCTTGTGTTTCAAAGATGAGACCGTATTGAGTCCATATAGGATTTGCCGTTCCGGCAATATCGCCCGTATCTCCTGAGGCTAAAAGTGCGGTATCAGAACTATCCCATATTTGAAACCTTACATTTACTGGTATGCCGTTTCCGCCGCATACTGCAGAGTTGATATTATAGAGGTTTTGTAAAAATGCAGAAAACTCATATGAAGTGTTTTCACAAAGACCACTTATTGTTTTTTGATAAAATTGATCTGCAGTAAAGCTCGCGTTTACTATAAACGCCTTTCCATTAGCATCACCAGGAGTATGATCTGGCCCTATATGAAACGCGCCTAGTTGTTGCATTTGTGAAGAGATTGTATAAAAGCCATCTTCTGGACCGCTATCTACATATGTATAAGAAGTTATATCTGTGCTTAAAGCAGGCCCATTACTAGTACCCGTCCCAAAATCTTCTACAAATATGGGAGCACCGAGATCTCCCGAACAAAACCCTAATTGCCCAAAACTAATACTAGTAGTAAGTGATAATAGGGTAAAAAAGATATAAAATGACTTGTTCATAGGGATTATAACAAAGATATAGGAAACAAATTATATCTATCATACTGACTTCTAACGCCATATGTTATTTCGTTATAAGAGGTAGGAGTTTTACAGAGTAGACTGTTTCATAAATAAAGCATTTAATCCTACTAAATGATAGTTGATACCAGGTGTTGGTATATTGTTTTTATTTAAAACTACTCATTTATGACTTCCCCGAATTCATAAATGAAAGCAGTACTTCTCCTACTAGAAGTGTTGTAAATAGAAACATCTTTGAAGAATCCCAAGAAACTTTTGTACTTGGGATTTTTTCATTTTAAAAGTTACGCTTTCGCGAAATTCATAATGTAAACACGTAAAAAGCTGTATAAAAAGTAGTTGTAGATTTCTTTTGTGGGGGTAGGTTTTTGCTTAAGTTATGAGGGCAAAATAAATCTCTAAAAAAAGTGGAAAAAATGTCAATTTTTTTTTGATGATTGTAAAAAAGCTTTATATTTGCATCCGCTTACAAAAAGTAACACTCCTCAATAGCTCAGTTGGTTAGAGCATCTGACTGTTAATCAGAGGGTCCTAAGTTCGAGTCTTAGTTGAGGAGCTAGTAAGTAAAAGCCACACAGTCCGTGTGGCTTTTTTTATGCTCAATAGTTTGTACAAGGTTTTGATTATAGTAAGTTCTTTTGCGCTCATCTTTTTTAGAATGTGCTGTAAACAAAAAAAGCCTCTCCTACAGGAAAAGCTCTTCACCGGATTCAACTACAAATCCTACCACGTGTGACGTGGCCAACACAACGATGTTAAAAGTACTAAAAAAATAGAAACTTGTATTTTATCTCTCTCAGTGTAAGAAATAAACTAGGTACAGAAATTATAATATATTTGGGAGATGAAGAAATACGATCTAAGCTTCCCTATTTTTTTTCTTATCCTATTTTATCTTTTAATTTTTGCTTCTCACGCCCATAGCCAGACTAAGGAGGTTGATAGCACAACCTTCTACTATAATTCTATTATGGGTGCTACTAGTAAAGAAGCTATACAAAAGGGGGTGGTTTTCTTTGAAAACGAATTAAAATCTAATACTAAAAAAGAGGATCTACATTATAAAGCACAGATTCTTGATCTTATCTCGCTAGGATATTTTAATATGGGTGAGTTTTTTAAAAGCGAAATCTCTGCTATAGAAAGTTATAAGGCTCTTGATCTAGCATCAAAAACTACAGATAGAGAGGATATCAAAATAAGATTAGGAAACCGTCTAGGTAGACTTTATAGAAGGCTAGGAGATGATGATAATGCACTAAAGTATTATGAAAATACACTCCCTTTTCTTTCAAAAAACAGAGATAGTTTAATCCTTTCAAATAATATAGCTTCAATCCATATGGATCGTGAAGACTATCAAAAAGCAGTAGACTTGCTTGTTCCCTTTGTAATTGATTCAACTTCTATATTAGGAAAAAAATATCTGGCTACTATTTTTGATAATTACGGTTATAGTTTGTCTCATTTGCATCCTCTTGAAGGGCTCTCTTTTATGAAGCGCGCAGAAGATATCAATAAGACAACCGCTTATGTGCGAGGCCTATTTTCTGTTAAAAGGCATCTTTCTCAATATTATCGCAATAATGAAAATTTTCTTAAAGCAAGTAAGTATGCACAAGAAGCAAATGAAATTGCAAACTCATTAGGAAGTACTACTTATCAAAAAGAAGCTTTAGGACTTCTCATTGAGGCGGGTATAACAATAGACGCCTTAGCCTATAAGCAATTGTCAGATAGTTTGCAGAGTGTGCAAGAACAAGTGGCAAATAAATATATTGCTCAAAAATATGACTACAGTGTCTTTCAAAATGAAGCTCAGGAGAGTGAGCTAGTTGCTCAAAAGGAAAAAACTAAAAATAGATTTTACCAGTTTTTAGTCATTTTTTTAATACTTCTTGCTGTTGCTGTATTTATTATTTCCAGGCTGTTAAACAAGAAAAAAAGGATGGAGGAGATGTTTAAAACAGAGGCTCGTTTTTCTAAAAAAATACACGATGAGGTGTCAAATGATATTTATAAAGTAATGGCACATATGCAGAGCAGTAAGGAGCTGGATCCTGGTCTTATGGATAACCTAGAAAGTATTTATAATAGAACACGAGATATCTCTAGAGAGACAAGTCCAATAGATGCCAGTAAAAATTTTCAGACTACATTAAGTGATCTTTTACTGGGGTATCAAAGTGACTCACTAAATATTGTTACTAGAAATAGTGATGGCGTGAGATGGGCACAAATATCTAACGAGAAGAAGAATGCTATTTATAGAGTTTTGCAAGAGCTTATTACAAATACAGTAAAACACGGCAGGGCAAGTTTGGTCCTCATTGAGTTTAATCAAGATCATAAAAAAATTGCAATCAGATATAAGGATAATGGCATAGGATCAGAACTATCTAATAAAAATGGCTTGCAGAATGTGGAAAACCGTATAAAAGCCTTTAAGGGAACTGTTACATTTGAAAGTAAAAAGAATAAAGGTTTTCAGGCAAATATCCAGATGTAATGTTTAAAAAAGTTCTAATTGCAGATGACTTAGTCAGTATTAATGAAGGTGTGTCGCATACACTTAGTGGTTTAAATATAAATGGAGTAAAACAGGTCACATATTGTGATAAGGCTTATTTACAAATCAAGAAGGCAGACAGAGATAATTTACCTTATGACTTATTAATAACCGACTTGTCTTTTACAGCAGATCATAGAAAGCAGCGATTTTCTTCTGGAGACGCGCTTGCAGAGGTTGTTAAAAAAGAACACCCCGAGATTAAAGTAATAGTCTACTCTGTAGAAGACCGCTTTCAAAGAGTACGTCAACTCTATAATGATGTCCATATAGATGCTTTTGTGTGTAAAGGCAGGGATGGCATTACAGAACTTAAGGACGCAATTAAAACTGTTTCTGAGGGTAATCGTTATATCTCCCCTAAAGTCGGAATGGCGTTATCTAATAATGCAAATCTAGAAATAAATGAGTACGACATTACACTTATGAGATTACTCTCATATGGCTACTCTCAAGAAGAAATAAGTAATGATCTTAAAGAAAAGAATGTATCACCTTCTAGCGTAAGTGCTATTGAAAAGAAACTAAATAAGTTGAAAATTCAATTTAGAGCAAATAATGCAATACATCTTGTAGCTCTAGTTAAGGATATGGGCCTCATTTAAAAGAAAAAATGTTCTAATTGTGGATTCCCGTAAAGTATAGAAAGTACAATCTTATATACTTGTAATGCTTTAAGTTTTTGGGGGGCTTAAAGCATTTGTTTGTTAAAGAGCATCTTCGGGTGCTCTTTTTTTGTGCTTTATTTTATCCAGAACTTACCGAAAACAAAAAAAGCCTTTCCAATCAGGAAAAGCTCTTCATCGGATTCAACTACAAACCCTTACCACGTGTGACGTGGCCAACACAACACTGTAAAAAAAAAGCCCACAAATGTGGGCTTAATTATGCGGTCTGGACGAGACTCGAACTCGCGACCCCCTGCGTGACAGGCAGATATTCTAACCAACTGAACTACCAGACCGTTCCCTTATGTTATAGACTTGAAGGTTGTCTTAATTTTTCAATATTTTACTTGCTACATTTCCTTTGTCAAGAACTAACAACTCATCGTTGCTCTGTTGCGGGTGCAAATATAGAACACCTTTTTAATTGCACCAAATAATTTTTTAAAATTTTTATAAAAATTTCTGACGCTCTACTAAAAACGTCGTGAGTATAGGGCTAAAGCCGTTTTCTATAATCGCAGGAATGTACTTAATTCTATATTGTGCACACTTGATTTGCAGTGTTTTAAAATAAGTTTCTACAGAGCTTTTGTAAATATCACGTATACTATCTGCATATAAATTAATAGATGCTCCACTTTCTACATCAACAAACTTTTTTGGGCTATTGTCAAAATCAAAGTTATATTCCTTCTCTTTACTGTAGGTGTGAAACAAAATTACTTCGTGCTTGTTGTATTTAAGATGCTGTAAGGCTTCAAAAAGTTGCTCTTGCTCCACATCATCTTGTAGCATATCAGAAAAAAGAAAAACCAGGGACCTACGTTTTAACTTCTCTGCAATAAGATGAAGGTGTTTATAAGTATCTGTGCCTTTAGGTTGTTCCTTATGTGAGCGAGTAGTATTTATAATACCATTAAGTTGGTCTAGTAGCATATGGTGGTGCCTGTCGCTACCTTTTTCTCCTGTATAAAAATCATAAGTATCACTATAGATACTCATTCCCACAGCATCACGCTGCTTCTTCATAAGATTCATAATAGCTGCGCTAGCCAGCGCAGAGAAGCTTATCTTGTTAAGCTCTGTTATGCTCGGCTCTTTTACAGCAGGATAGTGCATAGAACTACTATTATCTACAATAAGGTGACAGCGCAGGTTAGTTTCTTCTTCATATCGCTTTGTATAAAGCCTGTCTGTCTTTGCATAGAGTTTCCAGTCTATGTGTTTTGTACTCTCGCCGGGGTTGTAAATCTTATGTTCTGCAAACTCTGCCGAGAAGCCGTGAAAAGGACTCTTATGCATACCAGATATAAATCCCTCTACCACCTGGCACGCTAGTAGCTCTAAATTGCCAAAGCCTGAGGTTTTATGAAGTTCTGATTTTATATCCATAGAGAAGGGTGTCTGGTCGAGCGCAGTCGAGACCTATATAAACTTAGTTCATAATCTCTCGACTGCGCTCGAGCAGACAGTATTATTATCCTTCGTAAACGCCGTCTACGATACCGTAGTCTACAGACTCATCTGCACCCATCCAGTGATCACGCTGGAAGTCTTTCATTATTTTATCAAAAGTTTGCCCACAGTTATCTGCAAGGATCTGTGCGCTAAGCTCTTTTGTTTTTACAATTTCTTGTGCAGTAATTTCTATATCAGATGCTTGACCTCTAGCTCCTCCAGAAGGCTGGTGTATCATAACACGAGCGTGTGGCTGTATAAAGCGGCGACCTTTTTCTCCTACAGAGAGTAATAGTGACCCCATACTAGCAGCTAGGCCTGTACAGATGGTAGAGACTGGGCTCTTAATCATCTTTATAGTGTCATACATTGCAAACCCAGAAGTTACATAACCACCAGGGCTATTTATAAATAACTGAATCTCATCGTGCCCTTGTGCGTCAAGATATAGTAATCTATCTATAACGTGCTTTGCGCTCTTATCATCTACCATTCCCCAAAGGAATACCTTTCTATCATTGAGCAACTGGTTGTCAATAGCGTCTTGTACTTTTATTTTCTTTTCCATAAATATCGCTGCTCTGGCAGCTATTAGTCATTTTCGCTTGCGCAAAAATCTATTGGTGTTAGACAATATAAATTTCATAAATAGTAAAGTTTGCATTTTACGCTTTCGCGAAAGCGTACACCTTCTATCTAATGCTTTAAAAATACAAAAAGGCTCGGCACTGTGCCAAACCTTTCTGATAATCTTATTAAAATAGGGGAGACTATAAAAGTCCGTCTATTGCTTCTGTATAAGTAGCCTTTGGAGCAACACCTACTTGACGTCCTACTACTTCACCGTCTTTAAACATAAGTACTGTAGGGATGTTACGTACACCGTATTTTGCTGCAAATTCTTGGTTTGCATCTACGTCTACTTTACCTACGATAGCTTTACCTTCGTACTCTCCAGCAATCTCTTCTATAACTGGTCCTACCATACGACAAGGTCCACACCAAGCAGCCCAAAAGTCTACTAATACTGGCTTATCGCTTTTTAATACTTGTTCTTCAAATGTTGCATCTGTGATTTCTAATGCCATAACTATATCGTGTTAAATTGTTATTCTAATTTGTAATACAAAGTTAGTCAATAATAATTCCAAACCTTACAATGCGCATATCAGGATTGACTATCGCGTCATTGTGGCAGGTTATAGTAAGTAATTAACTACTATATAGTCTTTTATCTTCTACTTCCAAAAACTTGTAGTGCAAAGTATAAGAGAGTGGCAAGTGATCCTAAAGCGGCAACAAGATAGGTGCGTGCTGCCCATTTTAAGGCATCTTCTGCACCATCATACTCTTCTGGGGTTACCATATTTTCGGCTTTGAGCCAGGCAAGTGCTCTATTACTTGCATCATACTCTACCGGAAGTGTGATAAGGCTAAAGAGTGTCCCCATTGCATAAAGTGCAAGACCTATAATGGCAACAGTGCCACCTATCTTAGTAGTAGCCATAAGTGCAACACCACCCATAATTACCCACATACTCATCTTAGAAGCAATGTTTACCACGGGCACAAGCTTAGATCTCATTTGTAAAAAGCTATATGCCGTAGCGTGTTGTATAGCGTGACCTACCTCGTGGGCAGATACTGCAGCAGCAGCGGCATTGCGCTGGCTGTAAACAACCTCGCTTAGGTTTACTGTTTTATCTCTAGGGTTATAGTGGTCTGTAAGCTGGCCTGCAACAGAGATTACTTTTACATCTGTAATTCCATTATCTGCAAGCATCTTTTCGGCAATCTCTGCGCCAGACATCCCGTTGCGTAGTTGTAGGTTAGAATAATGTTTGAATTTGCTCTTAAGCTTAGAACTTACAAGTCCGCTTATGAGTGCAATGGCTCCTACTATAATGTAGTAACCCATAGATCCTGCTAGCATAGTCGTTTATTTTTTTAGTTGTTTTACGTTTCTAAAGTTACAAAAGTATAGCGCATAAACTACGCCAAAATATAAAACGACATTTTCTCACCTCTTTCGTGTCAATAGTCGGTAGATCTATTGCTTTAGTGGAGTGATAGGTCTATAAAGATTTTTTGCGCTTTCGCGAAAGCGTACTCAACCTCCTTTTTAAATCGCTAGTGGTGTGTATGGGATATCAAAAACCTCAGAGATTTCTTCATAAACCACGTTTCCGGAAACAATATTCACCCCTTTTTTAAGAACATCATCTTGTGCACAGGCTGTTTTCCAGCCTTTGTCTGCTAGTTTGAGCACATAGGGTAATGTAACGTTTGTGAGAGCTACCGTAGAGGTGTAAGGCACTGCTCCCGGCATATTTGCAACACAATAGTGCACCACATCATCTATGATAAAAACTGGATCTTGGTGTGTGGTAGGTTTTGAGGTTTCTACACAGCCACCTTGGTCTACCGCTACATCTACTATTACGGTACCAGGTCGCATCTCCTTGAGCATATCACGTGTGATTAACTTAGGTGCTTTTGCACCAGGTATCAATACACCTCCTATGATTAAATCGTGTGTTTTGATATGTTTTCTTATGTTGAATTCGTTTGAGAATTCTGTAACTACGTGTGGTGGCATTATATCATTTACATAGCGTAGTCGCTTCATACTTATGTCAAGTATAGTGACGTGTGCGCCTAGACCTGCAGCCATTTTGGCTGCCTGTATACCTACTACGCCTGCACCCAGAACGAGTACTTTACCAGGGCTCACGCCTGGCACACCACCTAGTAGTACACCGCGCCCTTTTGCGGGTTTCTCAAGATATCTTGCTCCTTGTTGTATAGACATACGCCCAGCGACCTCGCTCATAGGGGTAAGAAGTGGTAGAGACCTGTCTGCTTCTTCTACCGTTTCATATGCGATACAAGTAGCACCGCTAGCTATCATTGCTTTTGTGAGTGGCTCGCTAGAGGCAAAATGAAAATAGGTAAAGACAATCTGGTCCTTTTTAATAAGCGTGTATTCTGGAGCTATAGGCTCCTTAACCTTTACAATCATTTGAGCGATTGCATATACTTCTTCTATGGTGTCTAGTATGTTTGCTCCAGCATCTATGTATTGCTGGTTTACAAAACCACTGTTTACGCCAGCATCCTTTTGAATATATACTGTATGACCGCGTTTTGTAAGTTCATATACACCTCCTGGGGTGATGCCCACTCGGTTTTCATTGTTTTTAATCTCAGTGGGTACCCCTATAACCATCGCTTAAATTTTTGCGGCAAGGTAGCAGAAATGTAAAAAATGAAAGCTGATAAAATATTAAAAATCAGGGGTGTAAAAAGTGATATTATTAAAAATAGATAGCCATTTTTAACAATATGTAAATGCTAGTTTTTACCGTATTTGATTTTAAAATATAATAGTAAAAATGAGGAGATAACTGTAATAGCATTTGCCAGTATGATGGATAAACTTTCTTTAAGCACTCCATAAATAAGCCAGAACACAATGCCTACAAAAAACATTGTAAACATAGGTAAGCTCAACCCTGAGACATCCTTAGTTTTCCAAGTTTGATATACTTGGGGTAAAAAGGCTGCAGTGGTAAGTGTAGCAGCAATGAGACCTATGATCTCTATATCATCTATTCCAGACATTAGTGTGTAATTAAATCTTGCCCATAATATGACTTACGGGCAAGAGTATATGTGTGTTAACCCACGATGTTTACAATCTTACCAGGCACAACAATCACCTTTTTTGGTGTGCGGCCATCAAGATACATTTGTGTTTTTTCGTGTGCCATTACGGTTTTTTCTATCTCATCCTTACTCATATCTAATGGTAGCTCAAGGGTGAATTTCATTTTACCATTAAAAGAGATAGGATAGTTTTTTGCACTTTCTACAAGGTGCTTTTCTTCAAAAACCGGGAAGCCAGCTTCAGAAATACTTTCGGTGTGACCCAGTTTACTCCATAGCTCCTCTGCAATGTGTGGTGCATAAGGGGCAATAAGTATCGCAAGTGGCTCAAGCACTTCGCGCGAAGTACACTTTTGTACACTTAGCTCATTTGCTGCAATCATAAAGGTAGATACAGAGGTGTTAAAAGAGAAATTCTCAATATCCTCTTGTACTTTTTTTATGGTCTTGTGTAGTGTTTTTAAGCTGTCTTTGCTTGCTGGGGTGTCTGTAACGTTAATAGCAGCCTCTGGGCCATTGTGGTATAACTTCCAGAATTTTTTTAAGAAGTTATGTACACCCGTAATACCTGCCGTGTTCCAAGGTTTTGCTTGCTCAAGCGGGCCTAAAAACATCTCGTACATACGTAAGGTGTCAGCCCCATATTGCTCACAAATCTTATCTGGATTTACGACGTTGTACTTAGACTTAGACATTTTTTCAACCTCGCGGCCTACTTTGTAAACTCCATCTTCAAGGATAAACTCTGCATCTTTAAATTCTGGCCTCCATTTTTTAAAAGCTTCTACATCTAGCTCGTCAGAGGCGTTTACAAATGCTACTGGAGCGTGTATAGGTTGTACCTGCTTGTCTTTACTTAATCCTAGTGACAAGAATGTATTGCTATTCTCCTCTCTGTAAACAAAAGCACTCGTCCCCAAGATCATCCCTTGGTTAATCATCTTTTGGAAAGGCTCATCTACAGATACGTGTCCTCTGTCTTTTAAGAATTTTACCCAAAAACGAGAGTATAATAAGTGACCGGTACCGTGCTCAGACCCTCCTATGTATAAATCTACATTACCCCAGTAGTCCATCGCTTCTTTTGAGGCAAAGACAGCATCACGCTGTGCTTTTTCCATATACCTAAAGAAGTACCAGCTACTACCTGCCCAGCCTGGCATTGTGTTTAATTCTAATGGGTAAATCCCATTATCCTCCGAGTTCTCGACTGCGCTCGAACCTATAAGGTCGTTTGAAACAACTTTGTTAGTCTTAGTATCCCACGCCCATACATCTGCACGGCCTAGTGGTGGTTCTCCATCTTCTGTAGGGAGGTATTTTTCTATTTCTGGAAGCGTCAGTGGTAAATGTGCTATATCAATCATTTGAGGCATCCCGTCTTTGTAATATACTGGGAAAGGTTCTCCCCAATAACGCTGGCGGCTAAAAACTGCGTCACGTAATCTGTAATTTGTTTTACCAGAACCTGCACCTATTTTTTCTAACTCATAGATAGCAAGTTTTACTGCTTTCTTATACTTTAATCCGTTTAAGAAATCAGAATTTGCAATAACGGTAGCTGCCTTATCTGCAAAGGCTTCTTCAGAAATATCTACCCCTTCAAAAACATTAGGGATAGCAATTCCAAAATGCTTTGCAAAGTCATAATCACGCTGGTCACCACAAGGTACTGCCATTACCGCACCTGTACCATAACCCGCAAGTACATAGTCACCTATCCAGATAGGTATAGGCTCTTTTGTAAATGGGTGCTCTGCATAGGCTCCTGTAAATGCTCCCGTGATTGTTTTTACATCTGCCATACGCTCACGCTCAGAACGCTTTGCGGTAGAGGCGATGTATGCATCTACTTCTTCTTTTTGCTCTGGAGTAGTAATCTCTTGTACAAGGTCTAGCTCAGGAGCAAGTGTCATAAAGCTTACACCAAAAATAGTGTCAGGGCGTGTGGTAAATACTTCTATTTTTTTGTCGTGATCTTTTAAGTTAAAAGAAACCGTAGCTCCTACAGATTTACCTATCCAGTTGCGTTGTGTTTCTTTTATAGACTCACTCCAGTCTAAGCTGTCAAGCCCTTGTAGCAAGCGCTCTGCATAGGCAGAGATGCGCATAGACCACTGGGTCATTTTTTTGCGCACTACGGTGTGTCCTCCTCGTTCTGAAACGCCGTTTACAATCTCATCATTTGCCAGTACAGTACCTAGTGCTGGACACCAGTTTACTTCTGTTTCGGCGAGGTAGGTGAGGCGGTATTGTAGGAGTATGGCTTGTTTTTCGTTTTCAGAAAAGTCGTTCCATTGTGCTGCGGTAAATGGCTCAATGTTATCATCACAAGCAGCCTTTATATTTCCATTTCCTTCTTTCGCGAAAGCGGAAACTAGAGTTTCTATACCTTCTGCTTTATTTGTGTCGTTATTGTACCAGGAGTTAAATAGCTCTGTAAAAATCCATTGTGTCCATTTATAATACTCAGGATTTGAGGTGCGTACCTCGCGACTCCAGTCAAAAGAGAATCCTATTTTATCAAGCTGGTTACGATACCCGGCAATCTCATTACCTTGGTTATCTACACCGCCTTCTATATTAACCTTTGTGGTTACGGCAGGGTGTTGTCCTGTCTGTATTGCATATTGCTCTGCTGGAAGTCCAAAAGAGTCATATCCCTGCGGGTGCAATACATTAAAACCTTTAAGACGTTTGTAACGCGCATACACATCACTGGCAATATACCCTAGCGGGTGCCCCACGTGCAGTCCTGCTCCAGATGGATAAGGAAACATATCTAGCACATAATATTTAGGCTTGTCACTGCTGTTTGAGGCGTTAAAGGTGCCCTTATCTGCCCAGTATTTTTGCCATTTGGCCTCTATCTCGTTAAAGTGATATTTCATTGTAAGTGTATTATATATGCGCTTTCGCGAAAGCGTACTCATCCCTATTTAAGGGGGCAAATTTACAATTAATTATGTGGATTAATAAGTGCTTGCTGTGAGAGTTGCTACAACACCTTTGACTAATCAATAAATAGACTTTATAAACCGTACACGCAGGTAAAACCTTCAAACTCCATAAGATAAATTGCATAGGTTGAAGATGCTCCATTATAGACCACTCTTGCTGTAGTTTGTGAGGCGTCCATCTCAAAGTCTTGCACATCTATATGCTTTAAGAAACTCAACCCCTCTTGATTATATAGTTTATATAGCGATTCTTTTGCTCCCCAAACATAGGTGAGTTTACGTATGCGAGCCTCAGAGCTGGTGAGGGTGTAATACTCCTCAATAGGTGTAAACTTATGAGCGATGCGTAAAATCTTATCCCGCTGCTTCTCGATATCAATTCCTACTGGGTTATCACTTATAATAATAGCGGTAAATGTGTAGCTATGTGTTATAGAAATGTGCTTGCCATCGTGCAGGTGAGGCTTGCCAGATGGAGAGTAGTATAGGTCAAAATCGGTATAACCCGCCTCTGCAAGTAGGTGGCGTATGCTCATAAAGCCACGCTGGTGCAGGTCAGACTTCATACTGTCAAGTCTTTTTTGGCAATGCGGTGTAAGGATATGGGTTTGTCCTTCGCCTAAGGGTAGGGTAGATTTAAGCGTTTCTAGACTTTCCTCAATCTTCCAGATATATACTTTTGTAGTAGGGGAAACTGTTATCGTTTTGTAAAGAGGCATTAGAGTGTCTAAGTTATTGCGTAAATTTGCACCGCCTTAACGGGTCTATGAATTTAAGATAAAGATAAGAAAATGAGCAATAAGACAGTACCGTACGTACCGTACAAAGTAAAAGATATTTCCCTTGCAGCTTGGGGACGTAAAGAGATAGAACTAGCAGAGGCAGAGATGCCTGGGCTTATGTCTTTACGTGAGGAGTACAAGGACGAGCAACCACTTAAAGGATCTCGTATTGCTGGATGTTTACATATGACTATCCAGACTGCAGTACTTATAGAAACATTAAAAGCGCTAGGAGCAGAGGTAACTTGGTCTTCTTGTAACATCTTCTCTACTCAAGATCAAGCAGCTGCAGCAATCGCAGAGGCTGGTATCCCAGTATATGCTTGGAAAGGAATGAACGAAGAAGAATTTGACTGGTGTATCGAGCAAACACTTTTCTTTGGAGAAGATCGCAAGCCGCTTAATATGATTCTTGATGATGGAGGAGACCTTACAAATATGGTACTTGACCGTTACCCAGAACTAGCAGGAGATATCAAAGGTCTTTCTGAAGAAACTACAACGGGTGTACACCGTCTTTACGAGCGTGTAAAGAATGGAACGTTACCTATGCCAGCTATAAACGTAAACGATTCTGTAACTAAGTCTAAATTTGATAACAAATACGGATGTCGTGAGAGTGCGGTAGATGCTATACGTCGTGCAACAGATACTATGCTTGCTGGAAAGCGTGTAGTAGTATGTGGATACGGAGATGTAGGTAAAGGAACTGCAGCTTCTTTTAAAGGAGCTGGATCTATCGTTACAGTAACAGAAATTGATCCAATTTGTGCGCTTCAAGCAGCAATGGACGGCTTTGAAGTTAAGAAACTAAAAAACGTAGTAGGTAATGCAGATATCGTTATCACAACTACAGGAAACAAAGACATTATACGAGGTGAGCACTTTGAGGCAATGCGTGATAAAGTAATCGTTTGTAACATAGGTCACTTTGATAATGAAATCGATATGGCTTGGTTAAACGGTAACCACGGAGCTACAAAGGATGAAATCAAACCTCAAGTAGATAAGTATACGATAGATGGTAAAGATATTATCGTGCTTGCAGAAGGTCGTCTTGTAAACTTAGGTTGTGCAACTGGTCACCCTAGTTTTGTAATGAGTAACTCATTTACAAACCAGACACTAGCACAAATCGAGCTTTGGAACAATAGCGAGAAGTACAATAACGAAGTTTATATGCTACCTAAGCACCTAGATGAAAAAGTAGCAGCATTGCACTTATCAAGACTAGGAGCAGAGCTAGAAACACTTTCTAAAGATCAAGCAGATTACATCGGTGTGACAGTAGAAGGGCCATTTAAGCCTGAGTACTACAGATACTAAGAGCGAGTCGTATAGACAGAACAATTTTTTCGCTTTCGCGAAAATATTACAAAGAAAAACCCACGTTTATAGCGTGGGTTTTTTATTGCCGTAGATTTATTTGAAACTGATTACTTTTGCTGCTCACTCAAAAAACAACTAATGAATTTAAGATTTCTAAAGATTGCAGTACTATTAATAACATTTGGCTTGATAGCAAGCTGCGGTGATGATGATGGCCCAGCCGAGGCACCTAGTGTAAAATTTAGAGCCTCTGTAGGGGGAGCGGCATTTCGCACAGATATGCCTACAGCAGTTTTAAGTAATGACGGTAGACGCTTTGTAGTAACTGCCACAAACGATACAGGAAGCGAGAAGCTTACACTTACAATAGGCTCTTCAAATCCAGATGCACCACTAGTGATGGAACAATCATACAACACGGCAGACGAGATATTGCCAGCTTCTATACAGTTTGAAACAGGAGGCGTGACTTATAGAACAAATCTAGAAACTGTAGGCTCAATAAACCTTAACAGCCTTGATCTAGATCTGAATTTTGTTTTTGGGTCTTTTTCTGGAGAGCTAAAAAATACAGCAATCTCAGATGAGTTTCTGTCTGTTACCAGTGGTAGTATGACAGGTATAGAAATCACTGTAGAGTAAAAACAGCTAATTCTTTTAAAGTTTAAAGCCCTTATGTTTTTTAAAAGCATAAGGGCTTTACTGTTTTTTATGGTGTAGCTACTGCTTTACTAGTGTAAGTGCTGCCTTTTCACCCTTTTTAAGACTTGTTCTTGTAGTTATGAGACTGGCTCCGTCTTTTACTTCAACCTTTACCGTGTTAGGTGATGAGGTTCCCTCATTTACAGCCTCCACCCGTACGACTGCGGTTTTATTTGTAATTGTTACGGGTATATTCTTTTTCTCACGAGTGATAGCGTAGTTTTCTAGTATAAGCTTGTCATCTACGTATAGATTAATACGGTCATCATCTACTTTTCCAGAGTCGTAAATCGAAATTGTTAACTCCTTACTCTTTGCAAATATGTTGAGGTTTTCATCTTTTCTTACTACACTCATAGTAAGTGTGTCTACAGATCGCTTTGCAGAAATTTTATCCTTTACTTCTTGACTTACTTTTTTAGACTTTTGTATTCTTTCGTCTAGTTTTGCAATACGCTCTTGTACTCTTTCTGATGCGGCCATTATAAGCATCCCGTCTAGGCAAGCTGTTTTATCTGGGTACAGGCCTTTAAAATCACCGCTAAATGCTTTGTTTTTCTCTAGGTTGCGCATTCTAGTAGAAAAATTAACTAGACACATATCAATTTCTCCTAGCGGAGATTTTGTATAGATGATATCATACTCGGCAAAAGAAAATTCTTTTTTATCACTATCATAAGTACCTTTTATATTAGACTTGGTCTCGTGCTTACCACCTAGGTCAGACATAGAGTACCCTTGAATCTTTCCATCTAATTCTTCAAAGACTAGTTTATAAGATATAAAGGCAGAGTCATTAAGCTTAATAACTCCTGTGTACTCATAATCATCTAGTTGACTAAAAACTGTAAAACTAGAAAACGATAAAATAAAAAGTAGTGTAGCTTTTAAGGTCATATAATTATTTTGAGTACATTTATTAATAGATAACCAATTCACATCCAAATTATGAGACTCAAAATTACATTATTATTTGCGTTTGTACTGCTTTCAGTTACAAATACATATGCTGGATTTCCAGTACAGAGAACAGCTGTTGCAGCTGTAGAAGGTGTGACTCTTGCAGAAGATGACACAACAGAGGTGCTTACATCTCCTGCTGCTGTAGAGGCAGACCGCCAACTTATAGCTATACTTCTATGGTTATTTTTAGGAGGTTTTGCAGGACACAGATGGTACCTAGGAAGCCCTATAGGGTGGAACATTTTATTTATTCTTACAGCAGGTTTCTTTGTGGTAGGATGGGTAATAGATGGTATTGAGATACTATCTGGCACATACCCAGGGCTATAATTTATAGTTTCTTTTTTATAAAAAGTAAAGCCTCTCCATATGGAGAGGCTTTTTTTATGAAGTATATATAAGCTCTAGCTTATATTTTTATCTGTCTGTCTATTTGCTGGTCTAGGGAGATAAAGGTTTCTGTGCGGGAAACCCCGTCTATAGCTTGTATCTTTTTGTTAAGTAAGTTCATAAGATCCTCATTGTTTTTACAAAGAATCTTGATCAAAACAGACCAGTTACCTGTAGTGTAGTGACACTCTATTACCTCTGGGATATCCTTAAGTTGTCTTACGGCTCTTGCATTATTTGCTGCACGCTCTAGATAAACACCTATAAAAGCCTGGGTGCGATAGCCCAGTACTTTTGGGTCTATAATAAATTTTGAACCGGCAATGAGACCAGATTTTTCTAGCTTACGTAAACGCTGGTGTATGGCAGCACCAGAGATACCCACTTTACGAGCAATCTCAAGTATAGGTTTACGAGCATCTTCCATAAGCTGGCGCAAGATAATTTTATCTATACCGTCTATAACCAGTTCGTCTTTAACTATTTTCATCGCTTGTGATTGTAAATCGAAAGAGAAAGATACGTAATAACTTGTAATGTGTAATTGAGTTGCGTGTATTTTGTGACGCTTTCGCGAAAGCGTAAAACTATCCCCCTACATTATCTGGGTTATAGCCTAGGTAGTCTACCTCGTACTCTTTAAAGGTGATTCCGTATTCTTCTAGCTCTTTAAGAATAGGCTCATAAACCTCACGATTAATAGGTAACTGAACGCCCGGTGTGGTAATCTCACCATTGAGTATGCGTAGTGTGGCCATTGCCACTGGGAGTCCTACGGTTCTTGCCATTGCAGTTTCTACTTGATCTTCTCCTATGTTTACCATAGTCGCATCTATTTGCTTGCGAGTGCCATTGAGCTCGTAGCCAAATTTATGATACATTACAATCATATCCTTATCTTCTGGAGCGAGTGTCCACTTGTCTTCTAGTATGCGTTGTAGTGCTTGTGCTGGAGTTGCATTTGTAAGCCCTAATTTTTTTGAAGGGTTAAAGATGTCAAGTTCAAGTAATTTATCCCACAGCAGGTCATCTTGATCAATTTTAAGATAGTGACGTAGCTTGAGCTCTACAGAGTCTGTAGGTGAGTAGGGCAGGAAGAGATTTGTAAAATCGCGATAACTCATTGTCTCTGTATTTTGAAGCTGGTAGCTATCATCTGTCATACCTAGCATTACAAAAAGATTCCAAGCTCTAGAAAAGCCCACCCTGCGTATGGTGCCTCGGTAAAGCGTAGGGATATCATCAAGGCCATAAATAGAGCGATACTTGAGTGAGTTGCGGTTTGCATATCCTTCAAATCTTCCGTGGCCTTCTATTTCTAAAAATTCTGTACGTCTAAAGAGTCTTTGGTAAGGAATGTATTTGTAGGTGCCTTCTTGTATAAACTCTGCCGCACCACCTTGACCGGCAAGTACCACATTGCGAGGATTCCAGGTGAATTTATAGTTCCAGAGGTTGGTATCACTCTCTGGCGCAACAAGTCCACCAGTAAAAGATTCAAAAAGTATCACTTTACCGCCTTTGTCTCGTATGCGATCTAGCACCTGCATAGCACTCATATGGTCTATACCTGGGTCGAGCCCTATCTCATTCATAAACACAAGCCCTTTCTCTTTAACAGCTGTATCTAGCCCTTCCATTTCTTTTGAAATATAAGATGCGGTCACTATAGACTTGTTAAAAGTCACGCAGTCTTTTGCCACCTCTATGTGAAAACGTGCGGGCAGCATTGAGATAACGATGGTTGCTTCTTGTATGGCTTGCTCTCGTTGTGTTTTATCAAAAACATCTAGTGAGATAGCTGTCCCGTTATCGTGCTTATTTATAAGCTTTTGAGCATTTTCAAGAGAGATATCACCTACGGTTATGTGCAAATCTTCTGCTGCAGATTTATTGAGTAGGTAGTTTACGAGTTGGCTAGTAGATTTACCGGCTCCTATGACTAGAATCTTTCGCATTGGTGGTGTATTTTGTAGTTTTGTGTTTGATTTCTGCAGGTTTAAATGTACACTTTTGTAAAGCATATAATAGTAAGATTATGGATAAAAAGTTACGTATAGCGGGTGCGATATTTGGGTTAACGGCTGTAGTTATTGGCGCCTTTGGGGCTCACGGGCTAGAAAAAGTTCTTGATACATATGCACTTTCTACATTTGAGACAGGTGTAAAATACCAGATGTATCACGCCTTGTTGCTATTACTCATATCTGTTTTCGCTTTAAGCGAAAAGTCAAAGAGGATACTTCTCATACTTACGGTTATAGGTATACTATTCTTTTCTGGCTCTATTTATGGGCTTGCTACTAATGATTTGACCAGTTTTGACATCACAAAAATTGCGCTTATCACCCCTCTAGGAGGTACTTTGCTCATTGTGAGCTGGGTAATACTCCTAGTGCAATTCATAAAATCTAAATAAAACAGCGAAAACGTTATAGTACCTAGATTAGACTTCTTACTTTTGTGTCATAAAACAACACAAAACTCATTGGTATGGTCGCAGATAGCTTAGCATCGAAGACACTCTCATTAGAAAAAATTGGCATAAAAAATGCCAAAATCAACTACCAACTTTCTCCCGAAAAACTACATCAAATTGCTGTAGAAAATGATATGGGTAAAACCGCATCATCTGGCGCTCTCGCTGTAAACACAGGTAAGTTTACAGGTAGATCTCCTATGGATCGTTTTATCGTAAGGGATGCAAAAACAGAAGATAAAGTCTGGTGGGGAGATATAAACCTCCCCTTTGGAGAAGAGGCGTTTGCAAAACTTAAAACAAAGGTTGCAAACTACCTCTCAGAAAAAGAAATCTACGTGCGTGACAGTTATGCGTGTGCAGATAAAGATTACAAACTCAACATACGCGTTGTAAACGAGTACCCTTGGTCTAATATGTTTGCATATAATATGTTTCTTAGACCTACAGAAGAGGAGCTTAAAGGATTTGACCCAGAGTGGACTATCTTAAACGCACCGGGCTTTCTAGCAGATCCAGCTGTAGATGGTACACGCCAGAGCAACTTTGCTATATTATCTTTTACAGAAAAAACCATTATTATAGGAGGTACAGGTTATACAGGTGAGATTAAAAAAGGAATCTTCTCTGCACTTAACTTTATACTTCCTGTAGAAAAAGAGACATTACCTATGCACTGTAGTGCAAACGTGGGTGATAACGGTGAGACCGCTATCTTTTTTGGACTTTCTGGAACAGGTAAAACCACACTCTCTGCAGACCCTGAGCGCAAGCTTATAGGTGATGATGAGCACGGATGGACTAAAGAAAACATCATCTTTAACTTTGAGGGTGGCTGTTATGCAAAAGTGATTAACCTCTCTGCCGAAAATGAACCAGATATCTACAATGCTATAAAGCCAGGAGCCATACTAGAGAATGTCATACTAGATGAGCAGGGTAATGTAGCTTTTGAAGATACATCTATCACACAAAACACACGTGTAAGTTACCCTATAGATCACATTGAGAATATACAGGTACCATCACTAGGTAAAAACCCAAAAAACATTTTCTTCCTTACGGCAGATGCCTTTGGAGTACTGCCTCCTATCTCTAAGCTTACACCAGGTCAAGCCGCATACCACTTTATAAGTGGGTATACTGCAAAGGTTGCTGGTACTGAGGCAGGAGTAAATGAGCCTGTACCCTCATTTTCGGCGTGTTTTGGAGCGCCATTTATGCCGCTTCACCCTACAAAATATGCAGAGATGCTTAGTAAGAAAATGACAGAGGCGGGAGTAAATGTATGGCTTATCAACACAGGATGGACCGGCGGACCTTACGGAGTAGGGTCACGTATGAAGTTAAAGTACACGCGTGCAATGATTAAAGCTGCGATGGAAGGGAAGTTACCACAAGAAACCACGCACGATGACTATCACATACACTCAGTTTTTGGACTAGCGCAACCACGTACGTGTCCAGGAGTACCTACAGAAGTATTGAGCCCACGCGCAACGTGGAATAATGATAAAGGTTACTATGAAACGGCAAACAAGCTTGCAAGATCTTTTAAAGAAAACTTCAAGCAGTTTGAAGCATATGCAAGTGAAGAGATTATGAATGGACAGCCACCATTAGGCTAGATTAAAGACAGTTTAGTTGGTGAAAGGCGGTTTACTTCGGTAGACCGCTTTTCTTTTTTTTACGCTTTCGCGAAAGCGTGAACCTTACATAGTAAAAGTTGCTTTAAAAATGTTAGTTGGTATAATTGAGGTCAAAGCGACCGCCTGTAATGTTAATCTCATTACCATCATTGTCTAAGACGGTAAACTCAAAAGTTCCAGAGATGATCGAGTCATCAAAACGGGTAATTGTCAATACGCCAGGATTATCATCAGAAGGACTGCCTTCGATAACTGCTGATGCAGTATATTCAGCGAAATAATTTCCTGATGCGAAATCTAAGAGATTATACGAAGAACCTTCAATTATGATTTCTGGCACATCAACACAGCCCACTATAATCTGTTGGGATTCACTACCCCCTCCGGTTACACCAGAAATACTTAGTGTATAGGCCCCATCTACAAATTGATAAAAAGCATTGGGTCTATTAGCACCTATGCTTGGAGGTACCCAAGGTTCCCCATTTATAAGGCATCCCATAGTCTGCGCCCCCGTCTGGGTGGCAGCGGGGAGCTCATCTAGTGGGTCTGTAGGGCCGTCATCACCATTGTCATCATTATTACAGTTAACTAAGAATAATGATGCTAGTAGTAAAAAAAAGAATGTTCTTTTCATATGTATGTGTGTTTTAAAAATGTTAGTTGGTATAATTAAGGTCAAAGCGACCGTCTGTAATGGTAATCTCATTACCATCATTGTCTAAGACCGTAAAGGCAAAAGTTCCAGAGATGATGGATTCATCAAAACGGGTAATTGTAAGTAGACCTGGGTTACTATTTTGTGAGTTGACAGCTATCAATTCATCAGGGAATGAGGTAAGTTCGCCGCAATAGTTAGGTAAAGCACAGCTTATTAATTCATAAGAGCTATTTTCATCAATAATTTGTGGATTATCAATTGTTCCAATAAGAATGGACTGGAATGAATCACCCCCTCCTGACGATGCAGAAATAGAAAGTGTATAAGCCCCATCTACAAATTGATAGAAAGCATTTGGAGCACTATTTCCAAAATTAGAAGGGATAAATGGCTCTCCATTTATAAGGCATCCTAGCGTCTGTGCTCCTGTTTGTGTTGCAGCGGGGAGCTCATCTAGCGGGTCTGTAGGGCCGTCATCGCCATTGTCATCATTATTGCAGTTAATTAAGAACAGTGATGCTAGTAGTAAAAGAAAGAATGTTCTTTTCATAGGTATGTTTTTATAATTTATGTCTCTTAAGCTCATTGTAGAGAGGGAGTGTAACGCCTTTTAAAGACGCTACTGTATTTATAGTGATAATTTTCTTTAGAACTCTTTCAATTCTTTCTAAACTATTTATTATCCTGCTAAAATATCTTAAGGTTTTCTTAATGAGGCTGTTTCTTAATGTTTAGATAACATTGTGAGGAGATTTTAATAAAGTGTTTCTCCCTTATAAATAGCGTAGCGACTCACTATTGAGAATGTAAATGTGGGGTAATACGCTTTCGCGAAAGCGTGAACCTACATAGTAAAGGTTGTTTTTACAGCGCTTATGCTTTTCTTCTGGCGCTATTACCTATATAAACACCTACAAGAATGATAAGGGTGGCAATAAACTGAAGCATTGTAAAGGCCTCGCCATCTAGCAGTCCCCACATTACAGATATAATAGGCATCAAGTAGGTAACAGAAGATGCAAAGACGGGATTGCTCATTTGCACAAGTTTGTTAAACATCACTTTTGCTAGTGCAGTGCCAAATATAGAGAGAATCACGATGTACCCTATAGACTGCTGTAGCGTAGCGTCTGTAGTAACGGGTAAATCAAAAAAACCAGAAATAGCGAGTATAATTGCCGCGGGTATAATGAGAAAGACAAAGTTACCAGCCGCAATAGCGATGGCAGGCACTTCTTGCAAATGTCTTTTTATAATATTTACATTAAGTGCATAAAAGGAGGCTGCTATAATGACCAATGAGGCATACCAATAATTTTGACCTTCATTAATTTGAGCGCCTATATAAATAAGAGCCCCAGCACCCACAAGCCCTAAAAGTACACCTATAAACTGCCGTTGTATAAATTGTGCTCCAAAGAGTAGTATCCCAAAAATAAATGCCAGTAAGGGTACGCTAGAGTTTAAAATACCTACCACAGCACTATCTATCTCTGTCTCTGCAAAGGCAAATAAAAATACGGGCAGCCCTGTGCCTAGTATACCGGTAATACCTATCCACTTCCAGTCTTGTTTTTTTATCTTTTTGAGACTTTTCCACCCAAAGAGCAATAACACCGTTGCCGAAAATAAAATACGTAATGCTCCTAGTTGCAATGGGTCTAGACCTACAAGCCCTTTTTTAATAAGGATAAAAGAACTACCCCAGATAATGGATAATACAAAGAGATATATCCATTTTAAAGACTTGTTTGGCATTGCTTTGATTTAAGAATGCAAAGGTCGGCGTTTTTAAGGTAAAAATCTAAAAGGTTTGTGAGGTAAAGTAGGGCGATATTATTTACGCCATTCTATACTTTCCATAAGGTGGCGTATGTCGTTTTTGAGATATATCGCAGCGGGATATATACTATCATAATTAGGCCTTGCATTAAAGTATATAGACCCCGTAAGAAAGTGATTTGTACTATCCGTAATATAAAATTGAGATTGTGAGGCTGCATCTCCTTTTATGTCATAAAACATCCCGTAGGCGTTTTGGGTCTCGTTTACATACTTTTCTTCTATAATATTATCTGCTTTACGCACGTGCTCATAGGTGAGCTTTTGGGCATCATTGAGCAGTGCATTAATATTATTATCAACCTTGCGGTAGGTTAAAAAGATGCTGCCGTTTATGGTTGGGTAATCTATTACTGCAGAACAGTCATCTTTGTAGCGTACAATCCCTAGTTTGTTGAGGTCAAAGTTATAATCACAGTCGCTTGCAGTAGCCTTGTAACTAGGCGCAGGGTATGATAAACTAAGCTGGCTTTTAGGCTTAGGCAAGGTGTCGCCTCCACAAGAAATAAGTGATATGCTTAAAGCGATTAAGATGAGTATGGCTGCTGTGTTTTTCAAGATGTAATGGTAAATTTAATTTGCTTGATGCGCTTTTTATCTAGAGCCTCCACAGTAAACGCATAGGTGTCATACTTTATTACCTCATTTTTACGAGGAAACGCTCCAGAGACCTCTAGTACAAAACCAGCAATGGTTTCGGCTTCACCTTTCTTGTTTTCAAAGATAGTGGTGTCTTCTAGTTTTATGATGCGATAAAAATCCTTGAGCGATGTCTTCCCATCAAAGATCCAGTTATAATCATCAAGTTTAGAATAGATAATATTTTCATCATCAAACTCGTCCGAGATGTCTCCCACGATTTCTTCTATAATATCTTCTAGAGAGATAAGCCCGCTAGTACCACCATACTCATCTACTACGATGGCTAGGTGGTTTTTCTTTTCTTTAAACTCTGCGAGTAAGTCATCTAGCTTTTTATTTTCTGGCACAAAGTAAGGCTCGCGTATAAGTTTTGTCCAGTCAAAGTCTTTTTTAGTAAGATGTGGTAGTAAATCTTTTACATAGAGAATACCTACTATAGTATCTACACTCTCAGAAAACACGGGGATGCGGGAGAAACCATTTTCTGTAATTTCTTTAAGTACTTTTTGATAATCATCATCTTTATTAAGGGCAAAGACATCCATACGTGGTCGCATTACCTGTTTTGTATCTGTATTACCAAAAGATACAATGCCTTTTAAAATCTTTTGTTCTTCTGTGGTGGTATCTTCTTCACTAGTAAGCTCTAGTGCCTGCGATAACTGATCTACATTAAAACTAGATTTTTGTTCGCCTAGCTTATTTTGAATCCACAATGTGGCAAGGCGCATAGGACTGCTCAGGGGTGTAAATAGCATATCTAAAAAACGCAGCGGGTATGCCATAAGTGCTGCAAATTTCTTGTTGTTTCTGTTTGCATACACCTTAGGTAAAATCTCACCAAAAAGTAATATCAAAAACGTGATAAGGACCACTTCCAGTAAGAAGCGCACAGGGATGGTAAGAATCTCTGCTGTAATATTTGCAAATATGACTTCACCTAGGCTGGCAAATAGGAGGACAATAGCAATATTTATAGCATTGTTTGCTACAAGTATGGTTGCTAGTAGTTTTTTTGGTTTGGTGAGTAATTTTTTTACCACCATCATCTTGCGGTCTGCAACGAGCTCTTCGGTTTCTAGTAAGTCACTAGGTGATAGAGAAAAAAAAGCTACTTCTGCACCGCTTATAAGCGCAGAGCACGTAAGCAGTATAACAAGTGCCACAAGACTCAAAATACTTGAGGTGTCAAGGGCGAGTAAAAGTATAAGTAAGGGTTCGGGATCGGGATCCAAAGGTTATAAAATTTAAATTAACTTAAAATGGCAAATCATCTACATCACTGGTGTCTGTAGTAGGTTGCGCAGGTTGAGAAGGTTGATTTGTATTATAAGGTTGCGCTTTAGGCTGTGCTGGTTGAGCAGCTTGTCTAGGTTGCTGGGCTTGCTGCCCTTGCCCTTGACTCTCGCCTTTAGGTGTTAAGAAGGTAAACTCTTGACACTGTATCTCTGTAGAGTAGCGGTCCATACCTTTATCATCTGTCCACTTGCGAGTTTTAAGGCGACCTTCTACATATACTTTGTCACCTTTTTTCAGATATTTCTCACAAATTTCGGCAGCTTTATTACGCACAACAATGTTGTGCCACTCCGTATTACTTACGCGCTCTCCCGTGGTACGGTTTACATACTCCTCGTTAGTCGCTAGAGGAAATCTTCCTATACAATTACCTCCTTCAAAGTAATTCATCTTTACATCATCTCCGGTGTGACCTATAAGGATCACTTTATTGATAGTTCCTGCCATAGTATCAAATGTAATAAATATTGCGATGCAAGGCTGTTATGCTTTCGCGAAAGTTTACCAAAACACACTTGTATTACATAAAGGAGATAGCGTTCTAATCCCCTTAACTAACAGTGATATCTCACAATAAGACATAAAAAATCCCTAAAAGAACCACCTTTTAGGGATTAAACTAAGCATACTAATTTTTACACAAAATAAACTAGTCTTGTTTATCCGATAACCACCTCTTTGGTGTAACTCTTGTCACCGTCTTTTACTTTTACATAATACGTACCCTTGAAAGCTTTAGTAAAGTTAAAAGCCTTGTGTACGGTTTTTGTCTCTTCAATAGTTTCTGTAAAAACAATACGTCCCATTGCGTCACGTACTACTACGTTTATAGGGCTTTGGTCAAGGTTAAGTAGGTTAAGATACACGACCTCTCCGTCTGTTTTTAAAACTAAGCTCTCTGCAGATGTCTTAGGAGGATTGTTTAATCCTGTAGCATTAACTTGAATGCTTGTTACTAAAATCGCAAAGGCTGCTAGTAATTTGATTGCATTTTTCATAATATTTCAATTTAAAAGATTGATTTCTAATTTTTTACACTGCAAACATACGGTCGATTATAAGTTTCTACTACACGCATATTTTCAAATATATGTGTGTAATTAACACAGTAATGTGTTAATAAATCATAAAATGTTAATTTAGCACATAATTGAGGTAAATCTCTAGTGATGTAAGGATATAAACCTATTTAATTTTGCCTCGTAAAGCAGCTCTACTATGATTTTGCAAAAACCTACTTTTGAGTCTATTTCTCCAGATTTTGGAACCTCGTTTGCATACCAGAAGTTTGATGAGCGCACTACAAACGTTAATAATGTCTGGCATTATCATCCCGAGATAGAGCTCGTTTTTGTAAACGGGGGTACAGGGAGAAGGCAGGTAGGGAGTAACGTGTCTTATTATACCTGGGGAACACTTATAATAGTAGGTAGTAATTTACCTCACTGTGGTTTTACAAATGAGGATACAGGTAACAGCTGTGAGACCGTCATACATATGAAACCCGATTTTTTAGGAGCAGACTTCTTTAATATCCCAGAGATGGCCAGTATTAAAAGACTACTACACGTAGCAAATCGTGGGATTGTATTTTCTGGCGAGACAAAGGCTAGAGTAGGAGCGATGATGGAAGCAATGGAGCATCAAACAGATTTTGAACGCCTCGTATCACAACTCAACATACTTAATGACCTCGCGCATACAGAAGAGTACAGAATTCTTAATGCAGATGGCTTCTCCTTACTGTCTGATGTAAAAGATAATGACCGTATTAACCTAGTCTTTAATTATGTAAAAACCCACTTTAAAGAAGAGATACCACTAAAAGATATGGCAGATCTTACTAACCTTACCATCCCGAGTTTTTGCCGTTTCTTTAAAAAGATTACAAATAAAACCTTTACCCAGTTTGTAAATGAGTATCGCCTCGTACACGCGTCAAAATTACTAGCAGAGCAGCCCCTTAGTATTACAGAGGTATGTTTTGCCAGTGGGTTTAATAATTTCTCTCACTTTAATAAAAAATTTAAGGCCTTTGTTGGTCAAAATCCTTCAGAGTATAGAAAAGAGCTTAGAACCGTACTAGAGTAACTTCTCTATAAAATTCCCTATCAGCACTGGTACGGGTAGTTCGGTAATCCTATTTACAGGTGTGGCATTATCAGTAATTTCATCTACCGTTACTATCCAGAATGTGGTGTGTAGATGCTGGTGTGATAGTTTGTGTATAATAGGGGTGTCATTATATCTATAAATATCATTTATAACCAGATCTTGTAGTAAGGGGTGATTTTTTACGCTTTCGCGAAAGCGGTCTCCTTCTCCCTCTTGCAGCGCCGCGAGTTCTTCTATAACGGGAAACTCATACAGTCCTTGCCAGATGCCTTTGCCTGTGCGTTGCTTTATGATAGTTTGCTCTTGCTTATCTTTAATATATAGGTAGTGGAAATATTTGTGCTTTACCTTTGTCTTCTTAAGCTTCACAGGAAGCTCAGACACTTTATTTTGTTGTAATGCTACACAGCTAGCATTATAGATACAGTGCAAGCAGTAGGGGTTTTGAGGTTTGCATTGTATTGCCCCAAACTCCATTATAGCCTGGTTAAAATCTGCAGGGCGGTTTTCATCTATAAGCTCCTGCGCCAGTGCTTTAAACTCTTTTATGCCGGCTGTGCTATTTATAGGTGTGTCTATCCCGTATACTCTAGATAGCACTCTATATACATTACCATCTACTACAGCAGTAGGCTCATTAAAGCATATGCTTGCAATGGCACTGGCGGTATAATCTCCCACACCTTTAAGTTTTTTAATCTCCTCATAGGTGTTAGGAAAAACACCGTCCATCTCTTCTACAATCATTTTTGCACTTGCGTGTAGGTTACGACCACGAGAATAGTAGCCTAGACCTTGCCATAATTTAAGAACTTCTTCTTCTGTAGCTTGAGCAAGATCTTGCACTGTAGGAAAGGCCTCTGTAAAGGCAATATAATACGGTAATCCTTGCGCTACGCGCGTTTGCTGAAGAATAATTTCTGAGAGCCAGATGTGGTAAGGATGGGTGGTATTGCGCCAAGGCATATCGCGCTTGTGTTCTAAATACCAAGTAATGAGTTTGTTAGAAAAAGACAATATAAAATAGGGTTTTATACAAAGCTAGATGTTATGTGTCTATTTTTTAAAAGATTATGTTTGATTCTTTGATATTTTAATTCCTATATTTGCAATCTTGAATTTTAACCCCCTAATATATTTGACATTATGACTAAAGCTGATATCGTAGCGAAAGTTTCTGAGAAACTGGGTATCGAAAAGAATGACGTACAAGCGACTATTGAATCTTTTATGGAGGAAGTAAAAACTTCATTAGAAGGAGGAGATAACGTGTACTTAAGAGGATTCGGTAGCTTTATAATCAAAACTAGAGCCGAGAAGACTGGTAGAAATATTTCAAAAAATACAACTATCAAGATTCCAGCACATAATATTCCAGCGTTCAAGCCTGCTAAAGTATTTGTAGAAGGTGTAAAAACGAACGTTAGTGTAGACTAATAAGTAATATTTTAAACTATCATTTTTATGCCAAGCGGTAAAAAAAGAAAAAGACACAAGGTAGCGACTCACAAACGTAAGAAAAGACGTAGAGCAAATCGCCACAAAAAGAAAAAGTAGTCTTAAGACTACTTTTTCTTTTATTACACCTCTAGGGTGCAATAACGCGTTCTTTGACATCGCAATAACAGCACTATCTTTTACCTAAGATACGTCATTATTGCAACGATATTTATTACACACAGTATGTAAACACATACACTATACACCTGTGATAAATTAAAAGTATCAACCATCCCGATTTATATTGGGATAAAAATTACTACAACGTGAATAAAGAATTGATCATAAGATCTAGTTCCTCCGTAGTTGATTTTGCCTTACTAAAAGATGGAAAACTTATAGAGCTTCATAAAGATGAAGATGAAAATAAGTTTAACGTAGGTGATATTTATATCGCAAACGTGAGAAAGGCCGTATCTGGTCTCAATGCTGCATTTGTAAATGTAGGTTATGAGAAAGATGCATTTTTGCATTACCACGATCTGGGCCCAAAACTGCCTACCTTACTTAAGTACATCAAAAGTATAAGCACAGGTAAATTAAAAGACTATTCCTTACAAAACTTCACCTTTGAAAAAGACATAGATAAAAATGGCAAAATAGCCGATGTTCTTAAGTCTAAACAAAGTGTACTTGTACAGATCGCAAAAGAACCTATCTCGACTAAGGGACCTCGCATAAGTAGCGAGTTGTCTATAGCTGGTCGTTATATTGTTCTCGTGCCATTTTCAGACCGCATCTCTATCTCACAAAAGATAGAAAGCAAAGAAGAAAAAGCACGTCTTAAAAGACTGGTAACAAGTATCAGACCCAAAGGGTTTGGCGTGATTGTGCGCACTGTTGCACAAGGTGTAAAAGTTGCAGAACTAGATAAGGACCTGCAAAATCTAGTGGACAAATGGACCACTATGAGCAAAAAAATTAAAGGTGCTCACCACCCTAGTAAAATACTAGGTGAGATGAACAGAGCGTCATCTATCCTGCGGGATATTTTTAATGACAGCTTTACGAGCATCACTGTTGATGATGAAACACTTTATTATCAAATTAAAGAATACCTAAACGAGATTGCTCCTCACAAAGAGAGCATTGTAAAATTATACAATAGCCAAGTGCCTATTTTTGAAAAATTTGGAATCGAAAGACAAATTAAAACCTCTTTTGGACAAACAGTATCAATGAGCCGTGGTGCTTATCTCGTGATCGAACACACAGAAGCCCTACACGTCGTAGACGTAAACAGTGGTAACAGATCAAATAAAGCCAAGAGTCAAGAAGACACTGCACTCGAGGTAAATATGATTGCTGCCTCAGAAGTAGCAAGACAGCTTAGCCTCCGTGATATGGGAGGTATCATTGTAGTCGATTTTATCGATATGGCAAAGGCTGAAAATCGTCGCAAATTATTCAATCACCTCAAAGATGAGATGAAAGAAGATCGCGCAAAACACAAAATATTACCTCCTAGTAAATTTGGACTCATCCAGATCACTAGGCAGCGAGTACGTCCAGAAATGAACATTAAGACCCGTGAGAAAAACCCGAACGGCGGAACTAATGAGATAGAAGCACCTATTGTAATAGTAGAGAAGCTTCAAGGACAACTCAACCGTATTTTAAAATCTGGTGCAAAAAAGGTGACGCTACACGCGCATCCATTTGTTGCAGCCTATTTAACAAAAGGCTTTCCTTCTATACGTTCTAAATGGTTTTTAGAACATAAAAAGTGGGTAAAGGTAATGCCACGAGATGCATACACGTATCTCGAGTATAACTTTACAGACGCTTCTGGCAAGGATATCAAGATTGTAAACTAGTAAAAACCCCATTCTCAATAGAGGATGGGGTTTTTTTATGGCCTGTTGTAAAAATGATATCGCGGTAAAACAAGTACATTTGCCCAGTGCAACAACCCGTAAAAACATATACTGTAGAAGAGGCAAAACGCAAGCTAGAAGCCTACTGCGCCTACCAAGACCGCTGTCATAAAGAGGTCGCGCAAAAGCTTAGAGATATGCGTATGATACCAGAAGCTATAGATGTAGTGATAGGTCACCTACTAGAGCACAACTTCTTAAATGAAGAGCGCTTTGCAAAAGCCTTTGCAAGGGGTAAATTTCGCCATAAAAGCTGGGGAAGGGTGCGTATCACCCGTGAGTTAAAACAACGCGGCATAAGCGCTTATAATCTCAAAACAGCCCTACTTGAGATAGAAGACGAGGAATATGATAGGGTTTTTAATACGCTTTCGCGAAAGCGTTATGAACAACTCTCCTCAGAAACCGATAAATACCGCAAGCGCAAAAAACTTGCAGACTATCTCACCTACAGAGGTTGGGAAGGTGATCTTGTGTATGAAAAAGTGAAGGAGCTGGTGCCTTAAAAACGATAGCTCAATTTTAATAAAGCATATCTAGGTAAAAGGCGGTACTCTGTGGTAGAAGAGCCTATGTCGTTTATAGTAAACTCTTTAAAGACTTCTGTGTTAAACAGATTATTGGCCGAGAGGGAGAGGCTCACTTTATTCTTTATAATGTCGTAGGTAGCGGTGAGATCTGCAAAGTAATAGGTGTTGTCACTAGCTAAATTTCCAAAAAAGTAACGCTCTGTTTGTACTTGTATATTTAATTTTTTATTTAAAATAAAAGAGAGGTCAAGAAAGCTCTCATTATTTGTAAAGTCATTTTTAAATCCTGTGCTTGTGATACTATTTGTTCTCCAAGTGGTGCCTATGTGATAATTAAAAATGCCAGAAAAACCGCTGCGCAGTTCTAACCCATAGCTGTAATTATTTGAGGTAATCTTTCTTGCAGGAGAGTCATTTACCACATTCTGAAAGTTAAGAGAGGAGTAAGAGGCCTTTGCTTTTAAGTTAGACTTTATAAATTTTAAGTAATTATCTAGAGACACATTTGCACTTATAATTTCTTGATCTTTTAATATTATATTTTCTGACAGTGTGAAGTCTTGAGTTATGGTTCTATTAGAGGTTAAGAAGTCAAAAGACTTTGCGTAGGTTACAAACGCAGTCGCAAAAAATCTATCACTCCAGTTGCCTAGCTCATAAGATAATGATGAGCTAAAAGCATTTAGTTGATTAAAAGCTCCCGTACCTCTAGAAAAGTTTCTGTAGCCTGTGAGAGCATAGTCTGTATAGATTTCTGTAACATCACTATTTCTTCTTGTTAAGGCACTAGATAGGGTGATTTTGTTCTTATCATTTATTTCTAGTGAGGTAGCTAGCGAGGGATTTATAAAGAAAATAGTTTCTTTATTAGGGTTACTGTCTGTGGTTTTATTATCATGACTGTTTGTAATGAGGTGATTGTTTATAGTCGCTGTAATAGACCATTTTTTTGAAAATTTATAAAAATATTTTGCCCACAGATAGGTGTCGTTTACTGTATAGTTAAGTTCGTTTTGAAAACCTACCGGGGTTATAATATCATTACTTGTGGTGATACTAAAAGTGTTTTTTAAATGGTCTGTTCTAAGCGTGTTTCCCGTTTTTATCTCAAATAGATGACCATTTTCTTTACGATCTAGCCAGTGAGCCTCTGCACCCAGGTATTCATAATTTATACTACTTTGCTGCTCGATATCATCTTGCGGCTCTGTTTGATCAAAGAGGCTAAAAAAGTTGTTTTGATTTACGGTAAACCCCTGCGGAGCTTCTTCTTTTATATAGCGCCCAGTTATTAATAATGCCTTATTGTTTTTAAACTTTTTCGAGTAGGCGATTTTCTGGTCAAATCTATTGTTTGTGTCATCCAGATTTTGGAGGGTAGGAGTGTTATTAAACAGAAGGTCAGACCTTTTATGTGCTTGGGTATTGCTATACTTTGATAGTACTTGTATGCTAGCGGTTTTAGATAGGTCGTAATTTATATCAAGTTTTGCAAAGAGTGTTATAAAATCACTTTTAAGGCTATAGTTTTCTGAGTTTGTAAAATTTGTGCCATTTGCTACAAAGGTGTCGGTGCTATTTCTAAAGTAGGCCAGCTCATCCCAGTTTGCAAACCCTATAGTTTTAATTTTAAAGCGCTCTGAAGGGTTAAAAATGGCATTGAGCGATAGTAGCTCTGCATTATTAAATTTAAATCGAGATTCTTTAAAATAAGGAACTCTATCTGATAGCTGTATGAGTTGATTATTTTGCTGGTTATCACCTATACTTCCGGGTTCACCATAGCTAGAGGAGCGTATGAGATTGCTTATATCTCCAGTAGCATCATAACCTACGTTGTTGAGATTTGTAAAGAAGTAGTATTTATTTTTTTTTCCAAAGTTTAAAAGATTTACCCGTGCATCATATCTTTCTTGTGTGGCGATGTCATACCCAAGGTTTATGTTACCAAACCACTGTCGCTTTGCCTCGTCGCTTAGTGTGAGATTTAAAGCTATTTTATCGCTCTCTTCAATACCTTTGAGCAATTTATTATTAGAATATCGTTTAAGTACTTCTACCTTTTCGATAGGCGCTGCAGGGAGATTTTTTGTGAGTGTTTTGTATCCTTTTTCAAAAAAGTCGTCATTCTCTATCATTACTTTTTCTACCTCTTGGTTACCCACTTTTATCGTACCATCATCAGAGACTGAGATGCCAGGAATTTTACGCAGCAAGTCTTCTGCAACGGTTTCTGTGCCATCTGTAAAATTTTTGGTTTTGAAGGTGATGGTATCTTTGCTCACTTCTATTGGGCGCTCTGCGTAGACAATAACCTCTTCGAGTATCTCATTATCTTCTATGAGTTGTACGTTTAAGACAGATGATAAATCATCATTTTTCGTAATAGTTTGCTTAAATGGCTTAAATCCTATGCTACTAAAGGTAATGGTATACTGGGCTTCTTCAAGAATGTTAAATGATACTTTGTATGACCCATTTTGATCTGCAATGGCATAGGTTATAATCTTATCAGTTTCCAGCTCATTAACAATTACATTTGCGAGTGAGAGAGGATTGTCTAGCTCATTTGTAACCACGCCAGATATAGTTACTTGACTGTAACAAGAGCACATACAAAAGAAACCAAAAAATAGTCTGAGTAGCCAGTTACTCATCAACTCTTTTTTACTTTTATCTTTTGTCATTATACCATTCTAGTTGCAGGGCTTTACAGTCCTCACAATTTGAGCTAGCTTGTAGCGGTTGAGAACCTTTAGCCGCTTTACTATTGATGCGAGCTAGTAATTCATTATTTAATCTATTTTTTTCTACAAGAAATTCTGAAATGGAAAGAAAACTGCGGTTTTCTGGAGTTTCAAATTTATTTATGGTATCATCTAGTGTTATTTTAGATGCTGTAATTCTAAATTTACTGTTTTCTTCTTCTACCTCGAGTATGAGGCCCGGAAGGCCTCTAAATTTCCAGGGGCCATAATTGTTAGGAATTTGTAACGCATACCAAGCAGAATAAATGCGACCTCTATAAAAAGTTTTTGCCTTTTTACACAAGAAAGAGCCTATAAGTTTAGTCTCGTCTATAAGTTCCCAATCAAAAGTAATATTGTCTTCTACATAAAGAGGCTCATCAAACCAAATCTCTCTATAGGTAAATCTATTATCTTTGTAATGATAATATTGCTGTGTAGTGTTAGACCGAGGGACAATAATTTTTCTTGTTATTTCGGTAGCTTGTTGTTCCTTTTTTTCTTGATAAGCCTCTTTTTTTCTAGTCTTTTCTAGGTATAAAGATTGTTCCTTATTAAAAAACAGGGTGTAGTCTACTTCATATAAATAAGCAAGGTTGGTCTCTTGATGATAGATGACCTTACCAGAAATAGTTGTGTTTTGGGCTACTGAGTTATAGCCAAAACACAAGCATATTAATAGTAAATAGGTGTTATAATTTTTCATAGTAAATATGGCAATATAGAGGCTCCTAGGAATAATTTCCCAAGAGCCCCATTGATTAGTTAATTAGCTGCGATTGCTTACAGATGTACTTCATCTAAAACAATACCACAGTCAAAATATATCCACGGAGTACAAGATATTTGTTGGCCGTTGCGGTATGTGCAGGTCCTGCGTCTACATTGTCTATCATCAACTCGCTCATCCTCAATTGATTCGTAAAATTCAATAGAAGTTTCAATTTTTTCTTTAGTTGTCGTGGTTGTAAAACTAGAGAAAGTAAAAACTATTGCTAGTAACAAAAATGTTTGTTTCATAATAATAAATTAGATTTAATCTTAAAGCATATTTAAAGTCGTCCCCAAGATTACCGACTTAACAGTTATACAAAAGATTGTTTACTGCGCAATAAACGCTCAATTATATAACTACTAGTATACTAGATGATTAATCACTTGAAATATAGAAAATTCTTACACTACTATTTTACGGATTTCCTTTATTTCAGATTTAAAACTTAAAGAAATAGATAGTCGTTTTTTTTTTTTTATTCGTAAGGGGTTGATTTTTAATTGAATGTATTTTTTATTTAAAAATGTTAACATTTTGTTAATGTAAGTTTAATGAATTGAGGAGTAGTTTCTTACGCTTTCGCGAAAGCGCAAAAATATCCCACTACAATTTGCGTGGAGTGCAAGTAGTTTAAAAAAATGTGCTGTACTAATGAGTCAAAAAAAGGAGGACTCAATATTTAAAAGAAAGAAATATTAGGCTACCCTAGCAGGTTTCTCTAGTGCCATAAAATGAGTGATCTCGCTTTTTGAGTTGTGTAGCGGTATAATTTTGATATCACACAGGTACGGTGTGCCGTCTTTTTTATAATTAAGGAGTTGTCGTTCTACAACCGCTCCTTTATTAAGGTGTGTTTTAATCTCTTCACGTACTTGTGGAGAAGTTTTTGCGCCCTGTAAAAAACGTGGGTGCTTCCCTATGGCATAACTCTTAGGGTAACCGGTCATATCGCTAAAGCCTGCATTTACCCACTGTATGTGCTGTGTGTGATCTGTAACAACTATGGTGGTGTAGTCGTAATCTGTTATTGCGGTAACATCAATCGTCCACTTATGTTTTTTCTTGAAAATCGCAAGTTGCTCTCGTTCGGCTTTTTTTCTCGCTTTAATGCTATTTTGAGCAAGACCTTCAGAAAAAATATCCCAAGACTGTAATGGGGCAATGGCACGTATAGTTTTCTTCTTCATCTTCTCAATTTTTGAGAAAAGTACATAAGTTTATATCCATTGGTGTTAAATTAATGAGGATTAACACTTTAGTTTAAGGTGTAGCGTATCCCAAAGAAGCCGCGTATGCCTTGGTTAGGAGCAAATATATAGTTGGGGTCAAAGGTGAGTGCATTTGGGTTATCTGCTGTAGGTACTACTTGTCCTTGATTATCAAAGACTACATTTTCATCAAAAGGATCGTCTGCTCTGGCGATGATAAAAGGGTTATTGCGGTTAGGAGTGTAGTTCAACAAGTTTTTGACTCCGCCATAGAGTTCTAGGTTTGTAATACCGTCATAGGTGAGCTGTATGTTTTGTGTGCTCCAGGTGGGACTGTATTCTTCTCTAGGGTCTAGTTCTCCCAGTATGGGTAATCGCATAGGGCCGTATAGGCTACCTGTATAGTCTATATTAAGATTAAGGTTTTCTATTTTATAGCTTAGTGACCAGTTAGCACTATAACTCTCGGTAAGAATTTGACGCTCACGCACGCCGTCTTCGGTTTGTGATACATCTTGATATGTAACTCCTAGACTCCCTTTTATACCGTTTGTAAACGTGGCATCTAGATTAACGCTAGCACCGTACGTTTGTGAGTAGCCATTAAGGTTGCTGTATATAATCTGGTTTGGGTTTGTGTCATAATCTGGGAGTATTTGATTTGTAAAATGTGTAAACCAAGTAGAAGCATCTAGTGTTAAGATGGCATTGCGATTATAAATTTTCTTTAAGTAGTTGAGATTTACATTGTACGATTGCTCTGGGTCTAGCTCCTCTGTGATAATGACATCTCTTGCACCTGTAAGCGCGGCGTGATCTTCGGCAAAGAGGCTTACAATTCTAAAACCTGTGCCAGCGTTAAGGCGCAGTATATTATCTTCATTAAACTTATGCCTGTATGCTAGGCGCGGGGTAAATATGTTGCCGTGCCTTGCGTCATAATCATAACGAGCACCTAGCAGAAGGGTGTTTTTGTCTGTAAATTTAATTTCATCTTGTACTAAAAATGAAGGAATAACAACATCTTCTTCGGCATTTGCACCTGCATTAAAAGTCGCTGTGGTATTGTCATCATAGTAGTTATAGCGTATGCCACCTGCAAGGAGTAGGTCGTGCTTATTTATTTTTTTGTTCCAGGTGAGCTGGGTAAAACCTATGCGTTGCTGCGCGATGTAAGCTTCGTTACCATATACGCTATTTTGATCGTGGTCTGTGTATGAAAAGCGTAGTAAAAAATCTTCGGTAGTGGGGAGTTGGTAATTTCCTAAAATTTCAAAACGACGCGTGTAAATGCTCTCTCCGTATATCTCATCGCCTCCGCGAAAAGCGGGTGTCCACTGTAGTTCTCCACCCCATCTGTCTTCATAAAAAAATCGTCCAGCTAGATTAAATACTTTATCATCCTTGCGGTCAAAACTCCACTTATTAAACACAGAGATGCGATCTTGCAGTGTGACATCTGTAAAGTTGTCGTTATTGTTATCTATGGGATTACTGTAGTTGTAATAGTTTACACCTACAAGGCTGTGGGCTTTTCCAGCCTTAAAAGATGCGCCTATGTCTAAGTTGTTTTCTCCCCAGCTTGTGAGTTGATTTTCTACAAAAAAGCGTGGGGCTTGCTCGGGTATTTTTGTAATTACATTTATTAATCCTCCTACGGCCTCGCTTCCATAGAGCGATGAGGCTGGTCCTTTTACAACCTCCACACGTTCTATAAGTGAGGTTGGGATTCCAGAAAGACCATACACGGTAGAAAGGCCGCTTACAATAGGCATCCCGTCTATGAGTACAAGGGTGTAAGGTCCTTCAAGACCATTTATGTGTATGTCTCCGGTATTACAGACACTACAGTTGAGCTGGGGGCGCACACCATTTACATTTTGCAACGCCTCAAAAACCGAGGGAACAGGATTCTTTTTTAAAAATGCTTGAGAGTATACTTCTACCGGCACGGGACTTTCTTTACGCACCACAGGTTTAAGAGTTCCAGAAATTACGACTTCCTCGAGAGTGGTATTTTGTTTTAGAAAGAAATTTGCGGTAATAGTTCCGCCGTTTACAGTGACGTTTTTCTTTACAGATTCATAACCTGTAAAAGAGGCAATAATGGTATAAGTTCCGTCTGGTACATTTAAAATCTCAAAGCTACCATCATTATTTGAAGATGCACCTAGAGTTGTATTTGCGAGGTATACGTTTACAAAGGGGAGAGGACCATTGCTATCTGACACCCTACCTGTGATAGTGGTTTGAGCGCACATTAATAGCGAAAATAGCAGCATCAGGAATGTACATACTTTAAGCATAACGTATTTTAAATTTTTGTAAAGCTATATAAAAATGTTAGTCTTATCTAAAAATAATTATAATAGGTGCAAAAATTCGTATATTTGATATTATTAATTGAGTATGTACAGCAAGTCAGAAGAAAATTATTTAAAAGCAATCTACCATCTTGAGGCGATTGCAAAGCACGGGGTGAGCACTAATGCCATTGCAGGAGAGATGGAGACCAAGCCATCTTCTGTTACAGATATGGTAAAGAAGCTTGCAGATAAAGGTCTGGTAAATTATGTGAAATATAAGGGCACCACACTTACAGAAAAAGGTAAAAAGGCGGCGCTAGGTGTCGTGCGAAAACATCGTATTTGGGAAGTTTTTCTTTTGGAAACGCTCGATTTTCAATGGGACGAGGTGCACGATATAGCAGAGCAACTGGAGCACATAAAATCACAAGAGCTTATAAACAGGCTCGATAAGTTTTTAGATTATCCAGATTACGACCCGCACGGAGATCCTATTCCAGATAAAAACGGAAATATAAAAAGTGCCGAAAAGAAACTACTCGCCGAACTTAAGAAAGGAAACCAAGGTCAGCTAGTAGGTGTGCGTGAGACAAGTCCAGACTTCCTTCAGTTTTTAGACAAGCGTAGTATAGCGATAGGGTCAAAAATTAAAGTACTAGGTAAAGAGTTTTTTGATGGATCTATGGTTATTCAGGTTCAGGGAGAGCAGTTTTTTATCTCAAAAAAAATAGCAGAAAATCTTTACATCCACATTTAATTTAAAGCAGCATTAATGAAACAGAGTTTTTATATCGCAATTGTATTTTTCGCTTTAAGCGTAATAAGTTGTAAAGAAAATATAGAGGATAATGGTAGGTTAAACGTTGTTACCACTACCTCTATGATTACAGACCTAGTAAAAAACATAGGTGGTGAGCACATCAACTTGCAGGGGCTTATGGGTGCCGGAGTAGACCCACACTTATATAAAGCAAGTGCTGGCGATGTCACAAAATTATCTCGTGCAGATGTTATTTTTTATAACGGTCTACATCTAGAAGGCAAACTGGTAGAGGTGTTTGAAAAGATGAACGCCACCCAAGTCACGCAGGTGGCACTGGGCGAAGTGTTAGATAAAAACACCCTCATAGGGTCAGACTATTTTGCGTCTAACTATGATCCTCACGTGTGGTTTAACATTAGATACTTTAAGCAGTTTGTAGCAGAGGTTACAAGTACGCTTTCGCGAAAGGACCCTCAAAACGCATCATATTATCAAGCAAATGCCAAAACCTACCTAGCAAAATTAGAAACGCTAGAAGCCGAAATAAAGGCCAAAGTAGCCACCCTCGCCCCTGAAAAAAGGATACTCGTTACCGCACACGATGCCTTTAATTATTTTGGTAAGAGTTATGGTTTTGAGGTAGTAGGCTTGCAGGGTCTATCTACAGCAACAGAGGCTGGTGTTCAAGACGTACAGCGTCTATCAAAATTTATAATAGAGAATAAGGTAAAAGCCATCTTTGTAGAAAGCTCTGTGCCTAGACGCACGATAGAGGCATTGCAAGCCGCAGTTCAGTCTAAAGGAAACGAAGTAACTATAGGCGGATCTCTATATAGCGATGCGCTGGGTAATGCTGGTACAGAAGAGGGAACCTACATAGGGATGTTTACATATAATGTGACTACAATCGTAGAAGCCTTAAAATAACAATATGTCAGAATCAAAAATAGCCATACGCGTAGATGATCTCACGGTTGCTTATAACTATAAGCCAGTGCTGTGGGATATAGATCTTGAGGTGCCTGAAGGTGTGCTTATGGCAATAGTAGGTCCTAATGGTGCGGGTAAGTCTACCCTTATAAAATCCATACTCGGCATTATTGATCCTATTGCTGGGAGTGTTTCCATTTATGGAAAACCGTACGATGAGCAGCGTAAGCTTGTAGCATATGTACCCCAAAAAGGAAGTGTAGACTGGGATTTTCCCACCACGGCGCTAGATGTCGTGATGATGGGAACGTATGGAAAGCTAGGGTGGATAAAACGACCAGGAGCCAAGCAAAAGAAAGCAGCGCTAGAAGCACTTGAAAAAGTAGGGATGCTACCTTTTAAAAGTAGACAAATAAGTCAACTGTCTGGCGGGCAGCAGCAACGTGTTTTTCTTGCCAGAGCACTTGTGCAAAATGCTGCTATTTATTTTATGGATGAACCTTTTCAAGGTGTGGATGCTACGACAGAGATTGCCATTATTAATATCTTAAAGGAACTTCGTAAAGCAGGTAAAACCGTAGTGGTTGTACATCACGATTTACAAACTGTTCCAGAATACTTTGACTGGGTAACATTCTTAAATGTAAAGAAGATTGCTACCGGTCCAGTAAAAGATATTTTTAATGATGATAATCTCACCAAAACTTATGGGATTAATTATAAAGTAGCGGTAAATCAGTAGTTGGTAGTTGTTAGAACTTAGCTTTTAGAATATGTAGATAATGAGTAAAGATGTTGTATTTAATTTCGAAAAATTAAAGGTGTATCAAAAGTCGCTTGACTTTGTTGACTTCGTCTATGAAATAATTCAGAACTTTCCAGTTGATGAGAGATTTGCTTTAAGTTCTCAATATCGCAGGGCAGCATTATCTATTTCACTCAACATTGGTGAAGGTCAAGTAAGTTCTGATGCACAGTTTAATAGATATTTAGATATTGCTCTCAATTCATTAAGTCTAAATCCCAAAGCTAAAGGCTAAGAACTAATAGCTATTAATTTATGGAACTCTCAGATTACTTCTCGCAATTATTTTCAGATTATACCCTAAGGACTATTACTTTGGGTACAGCTATACTTGGAGCAATCTGCGGGATGTTAGGGAGCTTTGCGGTATTGAGAAAACAGAGCCTTCTAGGTGATGCAATCTCACACGCGGCATTACCAGGTATTGCCATTGCTTTTTTAATCACTGGTACAAAAGATAGTAATATCTTATTGCTTGGAGCGCTCGTAAGTGGTTTGATAGGTACTTTCTGGATACGAGGTATGATTACAAAAACACACCTCAAAAGTGATACGGCATTGGGTCTTGTGTTGTCATTATTTTTTGGTTTTGGAATGCTGTTGCTCACATTTATACAGAAACAACCTAATGCAAATCAAGCAGGACTTGATAAATACCTATTTGGTCAGGCCGCAACCCTCGTAGAGAGCGACGTGATTTTAATGGCAATTGTAACTGGGGTCTGCCTGGTGATTATGTTACTCTTCTGGAAAGAGTTTAAAATTCTTCTCTTTGATGCAGATTATACAAAGACCTTAGGGTTTAACACAAGATTTATAGATGTGCTTATTACCTTTTTTATAGTCTTGGCTATTGTTTTAGGGTTGCAAACGGTAGGAGTGGTACTTATGAGTGCTATGTTACTTGCTCCAGCCGCTGCCGCAAGACAGTGGACAAACAAGCTAAGTGTAATGATAGTGCTTGCAGCTATTTTTGGTGCCTTTTCTGGTGTATTTGGCACAGCTATAAGTGCGAGTCAAAACAACCTGTCTACAGGGCCAGTTATTGTGCTGGTAGCTGGTGTGTTTGTGGTGGTTTCATTTGTGTTTTCTCCTGGGCGAGGAATTTTGTTTAAACAGCTGCGCAAGTATCAGAATAGACGAGATCTCAAATTACAAAAGACCTTGCAATTTATGTTTGATATTGCAAAAACACACGAGAATATATCACACCCACACGCAATAAAGATTCTTAATAATTTTCAAGGGTATACCCGTGCTTCTCTTAAAGAGATGGAAGAAAAAGAATGGGTGAAAGTACGAGGTCAGAAATGGGCAATGACAGAAAAAGGCTATGATGCCGCAGTAAACCTTTATAAGAATAACTAATGGATGCTCAGGTAGAAATACAACTTATTGCCGCAGTAGTCGCTATAGCGTGTGCTATACCAGGAGTTTTTCTTGTATTGCGCAAGATGGCGCTCATAAGTGACGCCATAAGTCACTCTATCTTACCGGGTATTGTGATAGGCTTCTTTATAACAGAAGATCTTAACTCTCCGCTTTTAATACTTCTTGCGGCTCTTATGGGAGTGATTACAGTTGTACTTGTAGAGGCAATACAAAAAACAGGGCTTGTAAAAGAAGACACGGCAATAGGCTTAGTCTTCCCAGCCTTGTTTAGCATAGGTGTTATTCTCATTGCAAAAAATGCAAACGATGTGCACCTAGATGTAGACGCCGTCTTGCTAGGTGAGCTCGCTTTTGCTCCTTTTGACAGACTCATTGTGTCTGGTACAGATATCGGTCCAAAATCTTTATGGGTTATGGGTACAATTTTATTAATAACCATAGGTATGCTATTTGCCTTCTTTAAGGAGCTTAAGGTAAGCACCTTTGATGCAGGACTATCAGCAGCGTTAGGATTCTCACCTGTCGTTCTGCATTATGGATTAATGACAGTTTCTTCGGTTACGGTGGTGGGCGCTTTTGAAGCAGTAGGTGCAGTGCTAGTCGTAGCGCTTATGATTGCCCCAGCGGCCACTGCATATTTGCTCACTTCAGATTTAAAAAAGATGTTAGTGCTCTCTGTTATTTTCGGAGTGTTTTCGGCAATAGCGGGATATTGGGTGGCTCATTTTCTTGATGCCTCTATCGCTGGATCTATGACAACCGTCTTAGGTTTAGTCTTTCTAATGGTCTATCTATTTGCGCCAAATAAAGGGCTTATCGCAGTGATGTATCGCCAAAAACAACAACGCACAGAGGTGTCTCTACTTACATTTTTATTGCATTTAAATAATCACGAAGAGAAGAGTGAGCGTCACGTAAAACATCTTAATGAGCATATAAACTGGCAAAAGGTACGTTCTAAAACAGTACTCGACCTTGCTGAAAGAAACAACCTTGTACGCATAGATAAAAACATTGTCTCTCTTACAACAAAAGGAAAAGAGTTTACAGACCTCGCTCTAGAATATATCATCACAAATAAGGATGAAAAAATAGAGCATATGAAGGATGACTTCTTCCTCTTTAGAGGTTAATTAATGGTTATTTTGCAACGTGGCATTAGTTTTGGAGTATTTAAGTAACTAATCATAAGATTTAAAAACAACCGCTGTTTATGAAAACATACTTTACACTCATTTGTTTGCTTTTATTTTCCGCTTTCGCGAAAGCGCAAGACACCACAAAAGTAGAAGTCCCAAAAATATATGTAAAAGCATATCAAGGTGCGGCTACGCCTATAAATCATACGTCATTACGCCTAGTACAAGTATTGCAAGATAGTAGATGCCCAAAAGGAGCCGACTGTATCTGGGCGGGAAATGCAAAAGTTGAGGTAGAAATAATAAATGAAAAAGGTGATAAAATCACCAAACAAGTCACGATAAACGGGCTACAAGCGCCAGCAGTGTATACAGAAGATGGTCTTGAGATTTATATAAGAGGTCTAGCGCCTTACCCTACAACGGGATCAAAAATAAATCCGAGTGACTATTATTTGAGAGTGGAGGTTAAAAACTAGCAACCACAACTACCATTACCACAGCCATTATCATCCTTTTTCTTTAAAAAAGACGGGGTATAAATAAATTTTGTTATTAAGTAACCTATAGCTGCAAGAAAGATGAGCAGCACCATAATTTTTTGAAAAATCTCCATATTATATAGTAGTTCTTAATGGTTAATCCTTACAGTTTATTTAAGCATTTGGTAGGCTATTAGTGCAGCCATATATGCAATAACTGTCATCGCACCTAGTTGAATCATAGGCCATTTCCAGCTATTAGTCTCTCTCTTTACAATGGCAAGTGTACTCATACATTGCATCGCAAAGGCATAAAATAATAAAAGCGATATGCCACTTGCAAAGTTAAATCTTGGGGTGCCTAGTACTGGGTTTATCTCGCCTGCCATTCTATTTTTTATGGTCTCTTCTTCGGCGTCACCTACGCTATAAATAGTTGCTAGCGTACCTACAAAAACTTCACGAGCGGCAAAAGAGGTGATAAGGGCAATCCCTATCTTCCAGTCATAACCTAGTGGTTCTACTATAGGCTCAATAGCTTTACCCATATAACCTATATAGCTGTGTTCTAGCTTCTGGCTCGCAACGAGCTTATCTATTTCTGCTTGGTAAGCTTGTACGTCTGAAAATGCGTTTACACCTCCTTGTGCTTCTAGGTTTGTGGTTACAATATCTTCTGCCTGATTAAATTTTTCATTAGGCCCAAAAGAAGCGAGTACCCATAGCACAATACTTATGGCGAGTATGATCTTACCAGCATCTACTACAAAAGATTTTGTCTTTTCAAGTACATTGATTCCCACGTTTTTAAGAAGAGGGAGTTTATAGTTAGGCATTTCTACTACAAAGAAAGACTTACTTTTTATTTTAAGAATCTTATTGAGGATCCACGCAGAGCCTATGGCAGCACCAAAGCCTATGAGGTACATAAGCATAAGCGTGAGCGCCTGCAGATTAAAAAATAAGAACTTCTCATCTGGAATAACCAGTGATATAATAATAAGATATACAGGTAATCGTGCAGAGCAGGTGGTAAATGGCGTTACTAGTATGGTAATTAATCGCTCTTTCCAACTTTCTATATTACGAGTCGCCATTACAGCGGGTATAGCACAGGCCGTTCCAGATATAAGCGGCACTACAGATTTACCACTTAGTCCAAAACGGCGCATCACCCTATCCATCAAGAAGACTACGCGACTCATATAGCCGCTCTCTTCTAGCACAGAAATAAATAAAAATAAAAAGGCAATTTGTGGTATAAAAATCACGATACCACCTAGTCCCGCGATTATACCTTCGGCAAGTAGGTCTGTGAGCTTTCCTTCTGGTAGCGTGGCTTGTACCCACTCACTCATATGTGCAAATGCAGCGTCTATCGCATCCATTGGGTATTGTGACCAGTCATATATCACTTGGAAAATAAGTAATAATATCGCAAAGAAAATCACATAACCCCATATCTTGTGTGTGAGTATGCGATCAAGACGTGCTCTTAGGTCTTTTGCATTTTCTACGTCTATAGTTTGCGTCTCGTTGAGCGTCTCATTTATAAACTTATAGCGTATGATGGTTTCCTTTTGCTGTAGTCTTTTTAGGTTACTCTCAGACTCGGTCTTAAATGATGAGATACTCTTCATCTCCCCACGTTCTAGCTTACCAAAATTTACATCTTGAGTAATTACTAGCCATAATTTATATAAATCTTGGTTAGGAAAGGCTTTGCGTAGTCTATCAAAATATTCTGGAGCAATGACAGATGCATTTACACAAGGCTCTGTGTTAAGCGTGCGATACTCAGATATAAGCTCTTTGAGTTCTGTAATTCCCGTATTTTTTCTTGAGCTTATAAGAGCTATGCGTGTTTTAAGACGCTTCTCCATCTCTGGTATATCTAGAGAGATGGCTTTGCGTTCCATACGGTCTGCCATATTTATGGCGAGTATGGTGGGTATACCTAAGTCCTTAATCTGTGTAAAGAGGAGTAGGTTGCGCTTAAGGTTTTCTACGTCAGATACTACAACGGCTACATCTGGGTAGTCTTTATCATTCTTGTTAAGTAGTAACTCTATTACAACATTCTCATCTAGTGAAGAAGCATTAAGGCTATACGTACCTGGTAGGTCTAATATATGTGCTTTTACACCACGAGGGAGTTTACATACACCTTCTTTTTTTTCTACCGTAATACCTGGATAGTTACCCACCTGCTGGTTAAGGCCTGTAAGGTGATTAAATACCGAAGTCTTTCCGGTGTTCGGGTTACCGATGAGTGCAACGTTAAGCTGTTTTGCCATAGGGTTATGCTGGCGTTTCTATTAGAATGTGTAATGCAGTCTCACGACGTATCGCCATATGACAACCATTCACATCTATGTACATAGGGTCTGCAAAGGGCGCAAGTTGTAATAAACGCACTTCGTTACCTGGTAGACAGCCCATTTCTAGTAGTTTAAGAGGCACCTCGTCTGTCATTACATCTGTAATGATTGCGCGTTCTCCTTTTAGTAAGTGGGCTACTGTTTTTTTCAATGTTTATTTAGATTGAATTTAGATAACAAAAGTAATGCATTTTACGCTTTCGCGAAAGCGTACGCATTCCAAACTAAAAAATCTTTTGATACCAAGCTTTACGTGGCTCGTACTCTTGTTTTAGAATCTCGATGTCTTCTAGCAATTGATCTATGGCTTCACGATCTGTACCGTCATAGTAATTGCGAATGCGGCCTTCTTTATCAATGAGCATAAAGTTTTCAGTATGTACCATATCTAGGTCATCTTCTGTACCTGGTATATCTTTTACCGCGAGATAACTCTTTCGCGCAAGCGTAAAGATTTCTTCTTGTGAGCCTGTTACAAGATTCCATCTACTATCATCTACTCCTTTCTTAATGGCGTATGCTTTTAAAATTTGTGGAGTGTCATACTCAGGAATAACTGAGTGCGAGAGTAGTTTTACAAGTGTATCTCCTTTAAGTTCTTCTTGTATGTCCACCATATGGTCTGTCATAATAGGACATATAGTCTGGCAGGTGGTAAAGAAAAAATCTGCCACATAGATATGATCTTTATAATCTTCTTGAGTTACAAGATTTCCATTTTGATTAGTAAGAGCAAAGTCACTTATTTTGTGATATTTCTTAACGTAGTGTAGGGTGCTGTCTACTAGTTCTTTATTCACCATATCTGGTTGCCATATAGGCAGTCTGGGTGTAACTTTAAGCTGACTATATATTAAGGTAAGTATAATTACAGATAGTACAAACAGTGTAATGAGCAGTATTTTGTAGCGATTAATAATCTGTCGCATAGCTTTATTTTTTTACAAAGTTACAATGCACGTGGCATTTACTTTAAGTATGGCTTGAAAAATGCTATCATACAGCTCTAGAACTTTACTATGCGCATCGAAAAGCCTATTTTTGTGCGTTTTAAAAATTGACTTTTATCCTTTATGGAGACATTTATACAGATTGCCCAGTTTACGCTTGCTATATCTATACTCGTTGTTTTACACGAGTTTGGTCACTTTGCTCCTGCCAGATGGTTTGGAATTAAGGTGGAGAAGTTTTTCCTGTTTTTTGATGTGAAGTTTGCACTTTTTAAAAAGAAAATAGGTGATACCGTTTATGGTATAGGGTGGCTACCTCTAGGTGGTTATGTTAAGATTGCTGGTATGATAGATGAATCTATGGATAAGGAGCAGATGGCAAAAGATCCAGAACCGTGGGAGTTTAGGTCTAAGCCGGCGTGGCAACGTCTTATTGTAATGATAGGTGGTGTTACTGTTAATGTACTGCTTGCGTGGTTTATCTATAGCGCTATGCTTGTGTATTATGGTGATGAGTATGTGCCTGCAGATCGATTAAAATATGGTATTGCAGTAGGTGAGATAGGTGAGGAGATAGGCCTTCGTAATGGAGACCAGGTTATAAAAATAGATGATAAGACGGTCACACGTTTTGATGATGTCCAGATAGATATTTTACTAGGTGACAATGTAACTGTTGTACGTGATGGAAATGAGATGACATTTGCCATACCAGATGAGGCGAAAAAATCTGTACTTGATGCAGAGGAACGTTTTATAAGACCAAGATTTAGTAATATAATAGGTGTTGTTGCAAAGGACTCAATAGGGTATGTAAATGGAGTGCTTGCAGGAGACCGTATTATGAGTATAAACGGCACCCCTATAAATGAGTGGTCTGAGTTTCAATCTGTCTTTGATGCTGCAAAGGGTGGTGAGGTTGTGATGCAACTAGATAGAGATGGCGAGCAGATTGAGAAAAGATTTATGGTAGCTCAAGATAGAGCGCTAGGTGTAGGGGCAAATGTAAATGAACTTCTGGTTAAAGATGAGTATAGTATTGCTGCGGCAATACCAGCAGGTCTTGCAAAAACTTGGGACGTACTTACAAAGCAAGTAAGACAATTTAAACTCATATTTAATAGAAAAGTACAAGGCTATAAAAAAGTAAAAGGTCCTATAGGTATTGTTGAGATGATGGCACCACAATGGGACTGGTATAAATTCTGGGGATTTACGGCAATGTTTTCTGTATGGCTAGCTTTTGTAAATATTCTTCCTATCCCAGCGCTAGATGGTGGACACGTTATGTTTTTACTTTATGAGATGATTTCTGGTAAAGCACCTTCAGAAAAAACATTAGAAAGAGGACAGATAGTAGGTTTTGTTATTGTGATGGGTCTAATGGTGATCATTTTTGGTAACGATATTTGGAACCTTATAAAGGGGTAATCTTTACGCTTACGCGAAATTTAAAAATTGATTAAAACTATTACTGTAAATCGATTTATAGTTTTTCCTTATTCAAATTCTAAAAAGCGCTCTGAAAGAGCGCTTTTTTTGTGCTTTCGAAAAGTATAAATGGTTTTTGTTGTGAAATAATTTTACAGTCCTTAAATCATCTTAAAATGGATATTCATAACAAATAAGCCAATTTTAGGAGTTGGCAACAAATTGTCAAATAAATAAAATATAACAAAATGTAGGATTAAACTTGTTAATATAACTTACTATGACTGATAAAATACTGTTAAAAATAGCTTAAAAACAGAAATTTTTCCTAATTCGTTGATGGCGAGTTACTTGTATAAAATTGATTTAAGTTTATTTTTTTGTTAATTTTATTTAGAAACTAATTTGATCAATTTCTGTTAATGCCTTTGTTTACGTATCTTTCGGGGCGTTAAGAATTTTTTTTGACCTTTTTTAAAATGTTAAATTTTGTTAAATAAAATATACTGTTTTTTGTGTGATTTTTTTTTGACAAAAAATTTATCTGTGTATTTTGTCGATAAAAATGATTGTTTCATCAGAAAATATGCTAATTGTTTGGTTGGTAAAATTCATTATATCTCCGTAATCTAAATTTGTTTTGGTTTTAAATTACACCCTCTTAATTGATAATCAAATCCGAAAGCTTGTCTTTCATTTTTAATAGTTTATGAAAAAAGTTACTCTTGATCAAGTTTCAAAAAGTTTAAAATACTTTCTGATTCCTGTTTGTGTATTTCTGTTTTGTCAAAATATACAAGCACAATCTACACCTAGATCGTGTGATGATGATCCTACGGTTTTAAATTCGGCAAATTTTGACGGTTCTAATGCCACAGTTGAATTTGAAGCTGGACAACCAAATGTTGTGGATGAAAATGATGTTTTTAGATTTAATGATGTTGCGCCAGGAATAGATTGTTTAATTACAGTAAGTGCATTCGTAAATGGGGCTTCAATTAGCAATATTGAGAATCTTGATGCGTCATCAACAATAATTGGAGGTTTTGACAGAGCTTTTCAGCCAGTGCTTGAGGGTGACCCAGGTGTGAACGGCCAAGAAGTAGAGTTTGAATTAACTTTTGTTCAAGCAGATACAAATATTAACCAAACTGTTTCTATTTATCTTACAGCTTTAGATTTAGATAGTAATCAGCCAGGAGACGTAGAAAGAGTTAAGTTAGAACTCCCTGATGCCTACTATACAAATGGGCCTAATTCCGAACTTAATATTACGCAAACGCCTACTCAAATTATAGGTGAATCTAATGGTTCTGGAATAGTAAATGGAATAAATGTTGATGACTCATACTCATTCACAGGCTATTATAATTCTTTTTCTTCTATAAGGTATACTATCAGTAAAGATGGTTATAATGGTGGTTTTGGTTTTGAGGATAGGCAGTTTTCTTTGTTGTTTGAAGACGTTGCATATGGTCCTGAAGAAGCGGTTTTAATTACTGAGCCTATTATTTGTGGTCAAGTATTTGTTGATAATATACCACGACAAGGTGTTACTATTAATCTCACTGGAGATTCTAATCAGAGTACCATCACAGATGTAAATGGACAATATAGTTTTACGGTTTCTGATAATGGTAACTTTACAATAACAGAGGTGGATCCTTCTGGAGTTACGTCAATCAGTGATGTCGATGGAGCAAACGATAATGTAATAAACACCTCTATAACAAGTTTCGAATCATCTCAAGAGAATGATTTCTTTGATACAATTACTATTTCTATTGGCGATGTAACAGTTACAGAAGGGGATAATGGAACTACCGTAGTAGCAAACTTTCCGATAACTTTAAGTGCTCCGGCAGATATTGACACTGTTGTTACAGTCGTTGTTTCTGAAGGTTCTGGTACTCTAGGAGATAATGATTATATAGCACCAACAGTATTAACAGTAACGATTCCTGCTGGTCAAACAAGTGGTTCCTTTCCGGTAACCGTTGTGGGGGATGATACGGTTGAATCTAATGAGAATTTCACTGTTGAAATAGTAAATATTTCTTCAGGAACCATAGATCCTGCTGCCACAACAGGAACTGGAACAATTACCAATGACGACGCTACTGTAGTAAGCATCGGCGATGTAACAATAACAGAAGGAAATGATGGAACTACTGTGGTAGCTGAATTCCCAGTAACCTTAAGTGCTCCTGCCGATACAGATACAGTAGTAACTTTCACTGTTGCTGATGGAACAGGAACGGTTGGTGATGCAGATTATGTAGCACCAACAGAGTTAACCGTAACAATCCCTGCTGGAGAGACGAGTGCTGTATTCCCAGTAACGGTAAATGGTGATGATGTTGTAGAATCAGATGAAGAATTTGAAGTAACGATTACTAATACTACTAATGGTACGATTGATCCTGCTGCCACAACAGGAACTGGAACAATTACCAATGACGACGCTACTGTAGTAAGCATCGGCGATGTAACAGTAACAGAAGGAAATGATGGAACTACTGTGGTAGCTGAATTCCCAGTAACCTTAAGTGCTCCTGCCGATACAGATACAGTAGTAACCTTCACTGTTGCTGATGGAACAGGAACGGTTGGTGATGCAGATTATGTAGCACCAACAGAGTTAACTGTAACAATCCCTGCTGGAGAGACGAGTGCTGTATTCCCAGTAACGGTAAATGGTGATGATGTTGTAGAATCAGATGAAGAATTTGAAGTAACGATTACTAATACTACTAATGGTACGATTGATCCTGCTGCCACAACCGGAACTGGAACAATTACCAATGACGATGCTACTGTAGTAAGCATCGGCGATGTAACAGTAACAGAAGGAAATGACGGAACTACTGTGGTAGCTGAATTCCCAGTAACCTTAAGTGCTCCTGCCGATACAGATACAGTAGTAACCTTCACTGTTGCTGATGGAACAGGAACGGTTGGTGATGCAGATTATGTAGCACCAACAGAGTTAACTGTAACAATCCCTGCTGGAGAGACGAGTGCTGTATTCCCAGTAACGGTAAATGGCGATGATGTCGTAGAATTAGATGAAGAATTTGAAGTAACGATTACTAATACTACTAATGGTACGATTGATCCTGCTGCCACAACAGGAACTGGAACAATTACCAATGACGACGCTACTGTAGTAAGCATCGGCGATGTAACAGTAACAGAAGGAAATGACGGCACTACTGTGGTAGCTGAATTCCCAGTAACCTTAAGTGCTCCTGCCGATACAGATACAGTAGTAACCTTCACTGTTGCTGATGGAACAGGAACGGTTGGTGATGCAGATTATGTAGCACCAACAGAGTTAACTGTAACAATCCCTGCTGGAGAGACGAGTGCTGTATTCCCAGTAACGGTAAATGGTGATGATGTTGTAGAATCAGATGAAGAATTTGAAGTAACGATTACTAATACTACTAATGGTACGATTGATCCTGCTGCCATAACCGGAACTGGAACAATTACCAATGACGATTCAACAACCGTTACTATCGAAGATGTAATTGTAGACGAAGATGCTGGAACGGCAACGGTTCCTGTAACTTTAAGTAACCCAAGTGATGAGGATACTGTTATTGAAATAGTAACAACAACGGGTACAGCTGGAGAGGATGATTATGAAGAAACAATTGTAACGGTAACTATTCCTGCAGGAGAGACTGAAGGAGAAGTTATAGTTCCAATTACAGAAGACACGACAGATGAAGAAGATGAAATCTTCACAGTAGACGGAACGGTAACAAGTGGTAATACAGACAATACAGATCCTAGCGGAACGGTAACTATTATCGATAACGATGATGCTCCAACGGTGACAATCGAAGATGTAGTAGTAAATGAAGATGCTGGTACAGCGACAATTCCTGTAACCTTAAGTAACCCAAGTGATGAGGATACTGTTATTGAGATAGTAACGACAACGGGTACTGCTGGTGAAGACGATTACGAAGAGACTATTGTAACGGTAACTATTCCTGCAGGAGAGACTGAAGGAGAAGTTATAGTTCCAATTACAGAAGACACGACAGATGAAGAAGATGAAATCTTCACAGTAGACGGAACGGTAACAAGTGGCAACACTGACAATACAGATCCTAGCGGAACGGTAACTATTATCGATAACGATGATGCTCCAACCGTTACTATCGAAGATGTAATTGTAGACGAAGATGCTGGAACGGTAACGGTTCCTGTAACCTTAAGTAACCCAAGCGATGAGGATACTGTTATTGAGATAGTAACGACAACGGGTACTGCTGGTGAGGATGATTACGAAGAGACTATTGTAACGGTAACTATTCCTGCAGGAGAGACTGAAGGAGAAGTTATAGTTCCAATTACAGAAGACACGACAGATGAAGAAGATGAAATCTTCACAGTAGACGGAACGGTAACAAGTGGTAATACTGACAATACAGATCCTAGTGGAACGGTAACTATTATCGATAACGATGATGCTCCAACCGTTACTATCGAAGATGTAATTGTAGACGAAGATGCTGGAACGGTAACGGTTCCTGTAACCTTAAGTAACCCAAGCGATGAGGATACTGTTATTGAGATAGTAACGACAACGGGTACAGCTGGAGAGGATGATTATGAAGAAACAATTGTAACGGTAACTATTCCTGCAGGAGAGACTGAAGGAGAAGTTATAGTTCCAATTACAGAAGACACGACAGATGAAGAAGATGAAATCTTCACAGTAGACGGAACGGTAACAAGTGGTAATACAGACAATACAGATCCTAGCGGAACGGTAACTATTATCGATAACGATGATGCTCCAACGGTGACAATCGAAGATGTAGTAGTAAATGAAGATGCTGGTACAGCGACAATTCCTGTAACCTTAAGTAACCCAAGTGATGAGGATACTGTTATTGAGATAGTAACGACAACGGGTACAGCTGGAGAGGATGATTATGAAGAAACAATTGTAACGGTAACCATCCCTGCAGGAGAGACTGAAGGAGAAGTTATAGTTCCAATTACAGAAGACACGACAGATGAAGAAGATGAGATTTTCACAGTAGACGGAACGGTAACAAGTGGTAATACAGACAATACAGATCCTAGTGGAACGGTAACTATTATCGATAACGATGATGCTCCAACCGTTACTATCGAAGATGTAATTGTAGACGAAGATGCTGGAACGGTAACGGTTCCTGTAACCTTAAGTAACCCAAGCGATGAGGATACTGTTATTGAGATAGTAACGACAACGGGTACTGCTGGTGAGGATGATTACGAAGAGACTATTGTAACGGTAACTATTCCTGCAGGAGAGACTGAAGGAGAAGTTATAGTTCCAATTACAGAAGACACGACAGATGAAGAAGATGAAATCTTCACAGTAGACGGAACGGTAACAAGTGGTAATACTGACAATACAGATCCTAGTGGAACGGTAACTATTATCGATAACGATGATGCTCCAACCGTTACTATCGAAGATGTAATTGTAAATGAAGATGCTGGAACGGCAACGGTTCCTGTAACCTTAAGTAACCCAAGTGATGAGGATACTGTTATTGAAATAGTAACAACAACGGGTACAGCTGGAGAGGATGATTACGAAGAAACAATTGTAACGGTAACTATTCCTGCAGGAGAGACTGAAGGAGAAGTTATAGTTCCAATTACAGAAGACACGACAGATGAAGAAGATGAGATTTTCACAGTAGACGGAACGGTAACAAGTGGTAATACTGATAATACAGATCCTAGCGGAACGGTAACTATTATCGATAACGATGATGCTCCAACCGTGACTATCGAAGATGTAATTGTAGACGAAGATGCTGGGACGGTAACGGTTCCTGTAACCTTAAGTAACCCAAGTGATGAGGATACTGTTATTGAAATAGTAACAACAACGGGTACAGCTGGAGAGGATGATTACGAAGAAACAATTGTAACGGTAACTATTCCTGCAGGAGAGACTGAAGGAGAAGTTATAGTTCCAATTACAGAAGACACGACAGATGAAGAAGATGAAATCTTCACAGTAGACGGAACGGTAACAAGTGGTAATACTGACAATACAGATCCTAGTGGAACGGTAACTATTATCGATAACGATGATGCTCCAACCGTTACTATCGAAGATGTAATTGTAAATGAAGATGCTGGAACGGCAACGGTTCCTGTAACCTTAAGTAACCCAAGTGATGAGGATACTGTTATTGAAATAGTAACAACAACGGGTACAGCTGGAGAGGATGATTACGAAGAAACAATTGTAACGGTAACTATTCCTGCAGGAGAGACTGAAGGAGAAGTTATAGTTCCAATTACAGAAGACACGACAGATGAAGAAGATGAGATTTTCACAGTAGACGGAACGGTAACAAGTGGTAATACTGATAATACAGATCCTAGCGGAACGGTAACTATTATCGATAACGATGATGCTCCAACCGTGACTATCGAAGATGTAATTGTAGACGAAGATGCTGGGACGGTAACGGTTCCTGTAACCTTAAGTAACCCAAGTGATGAGGATACTGTTATTGAAATAGTAACAACAACGGGTACAGCTGGAGAGGATGATTACGAAGAAACAATTGTAACGGTAACTATTCCTGCAGGAGAGACTGAAGGAGAAGTTATAGTTCCAATTACAGAAGACACGACAGATGAAGAGGATGAGATTTTCACAGTAGACGGAACGGTAACAAGTGGCAACACTGACAATACAGATCCTAGCGGAACGGTAACTATTATCGATAACGATGATGCTCCAACCGTTACTATCGAAGATGTAATTGTAGATGAAGATGCTGGGACGGTAACGGTTCCTGTAACCTTAAGTAACCCAAGTGATGAGGATACTGTTATTGAGATAGTAACGACAACGGGTACTGCTGGTGAGGATGATTACGAAGAAACAATTGTAACGGTAACCATCCCTGCAGGAGAGACTGAAGGAGAAGTTATAGTTCCAATTACAGAAGACACGACAGATGAAGAAGATGAGATTTTCACAGTAGACGGAACGGTAACAAGTGGTAATACTGATAATACAGATCCTAGCGGAACGGTAACTATTATCGATAACGATGATGCTCCAACCGTGACTATCGAAGATGTAATTGTAGACGAAGATGCTGGGACGGTAACGGTTCCTGTAACCTTAAGTAACCCAAGTGATGAGGATACTGTTATTGAAATAGTAACAACAACGGGTACAGCTGGAGAGGATGATTACGAAGAAACAATTGTAACGGTAACTATTCCTGCAGGAGAGACTGAAGGAGAAGTTATAGTTCCAATTACAGAAGACACGACAGATGAAGAGGATGAGATTTTCACAGTAGACGGAACGGTAACAAGTGGCAACACTGACAATACAGATCCTAGCGGAACGGTAACTATTATCGATAACGATGATGCTCCAACCGTTACTATCGAAGATGTAATTGTAGATGAAGATGCTGGGACGGTAACGGTTCCTGTAACCTTAAGTAACCCAAGTGATGAGGATACTGTTATTGAGATAGTAACGACAACGGGTACTGCTGGTGAGGATGATTACGAAGAAACAATTGTAACGGTAACCATCCCTGCAGGAGAGACTGAAGGAGAAGTTATAGTTCCAATTACAGAAGACACGACCGATGAAGAAGATGAGATTTTCACAGTAGACGGAACGGTAACAAGTGGTAATACAGACAATACAGATCCTAGCGGAACGGTAACTATTATCGATAACGATGATGCTCCAACCGTTACTATCGAAGATGTAATTGTAGATGAAGATGCTGGGACGGTAACGGTTCCTGTAACCTTAAGTAACCCAAGTGATGAGGATACTGTTATTGAGATAGTAACGACAACGGGTACTGCTGGTGAGGATGATTACGAAGAAACAATTGTAACGGTAACTATTCCTGCAGGAGAGACTGAAGGAGAAGTTATAGTTCCAATTACAGAAGACACGACAGATGAAGAAGATGAAATCTTCACAGTAGACGGAACGGTAACAAGTGGTAACACAGATAATGATACCGCTCAAGGCGAAATTACAATTGTAGATAATGATGATGCGCCTACAGTGACAATCGAAGATGTAATTGTAGACGAAGATGCTGGAACGGTAACGGTTCCTGTAACCTTAAGTAACCCAAGCGATGAGGATACTGTTATTGAAATAGTAACAACAACGGGTACAGCTGGTGAGGATGATTATGAAGAAACAATTGTAACGGTAACCATTCCTGCAGGAGAGACTGAAGGAGAAGTTATAGTTCCAATTACAGAAGACACGACAGATGAAGAAGATGAAATCTTCACAGTAGACGGAACGGTAACAAGTGGCAACACTGACAATACAGATCCTAGCGGAACGGTAACTATTATCGATAATGATGATGCTCCAACCGTTACTATCGAAGATGTAATTGTAGACGAAGATGCTGGAACGGTAACGGTTCCTGTAACCTTAAGTAACCCAAGCGATGAGGATACTGTTATTGAGATAGTAACGACAACGGGTACTGCTGGTGAGGATGATTACGAAGAGACTATTGTAACGGTAACTATTCCTGCAGGAGAGACTGAAGGAGAAGTTATAGTTCCAATTACAGAAGACACGACAGATGAAGAAGATGAAATCTTCACAGTAGACGGAACGGTAACAAGTGGTAATACTGACAATACAGATCCTAGTGGAACGGTAACTATTATCGATAACGATGATGCTCCAACCGTTACTATCGAAGATGTAATTGTAGACGAAGATGCTGGAACGGTAACGGTTCCTGTAACCTTAAGTAACCCAAGCGATGAGGATACTGTTATTGAGATAGTAACGACAACGGGTACTGCTGGTGAAGACGATTACGAAGAGACTATTGTAACGGTAACTATTCCTGCAGGAGAGACTGAAGGAGAAGTTATAGTTCCAATTACAGAAGACACGACAGATGAAGAAGATGAAATCTTCACAGTAGACGGAACGGTAACAAGTGGCAACACTGACAATACAGATCCTAGCGGAACGGTAACTATTATCGATAACGATGATGCTCCAACCGTTACTATCGAAGATGTAATTGTAGACGAAGATGCTGGAACGGTAACGGTTCCTGTAACCTTAAGTAACCCAAGCGATGAGGATACTGTTATTGAGATAGTAACGACAACGGGTACAGCTGGAGAGGATGATTATGAAGAAACAATTGTAACGGTAACCATCCCTGCAGGAGAGACTGAAGGAGAAGTTATAGTTCCAATTACAGAAGACACGACAGATGAAGAAGATGAGATTTTCACAGTAGACGGAACGGTAACAAGTGGTAATACAGACAATACAGATCCTAGCGGAACGGTAACTATTATCGATAACGATGATGCTCCAACCGTGACTATCGAAGATGTAGTAGTAAATGAAGATGCTGGAACGGCAACGGTTCCTGTAACCTTAAGTAACCCAAGCGATGAGGATACTGTTATTGAAATAGTAACAACAACGGGTACAGCTGGAGAGGATGATTATGAAGAAACAATTGTAACGGTAACCATCCCTGCAGGAGAGACTGAAGGAGAAGTTATAGTTCCAATTACAGAAGACACGACAGATGAAGAAGATGAAATCTTCACAGTAGACGGAACGGTAACAAGTGGTAATACTGATAATACAGATCCTAGTGGAACGGTAACTATTATCGATAACGATGATGCTCCAACGGTGACAATCGAAGATGTAGTAGTAAATGAAGATGCTGGAACGGCAACGGTTCCTGTAACCTTAAGTAACCCAAGCGATGAGGATACTGTTATTGAAATAGTAACAACAACGGGTACAGCTGGAGAGGATGATTACGAAGAAACAATTGTAACGGTAACCATTCCTGCAGGAGAGACTGAAGGAGAAGTTATAGTTCCAATTACAGAAGACACGACCGATGAAGAAGATGAAATCTTCACAGTAGACGGAACGGTAACAAGTGGTAATACTGATAATACAGATCCTAGTGGAACAGTAACGATTATCGATAATGATGATGCTCCAACGGTGACAATCGAAGATGTAGTAGTAAATGAAGATGCTGGTACAGCGACAATTCCTGTAACCTTAAGTAACCCAAGTGATGAAGATACGGTTATCGAGATTGTAACGACAACGGGTACTGCTGGCGAAGACGATTACGAAGAAACAATTGTAACAGTAACGATTCCTGCTGGAGAGACTGAAGGAGAAGTTGTGATTCCAATTGAAGATGATGAACTTGATGAAGAGAATGAAATCTTCACAGTAGACGGAACGGTAACAAGTGGTAATACTGATAATACAGATCCGAGTGGAACAGTAACCATTATTGATAACGATGGTGCTCCTACAGTGACAATCGAAGATGTAGTAGTAAATGAAGATGCTGGTACAGCGACAATTCCTGTAACCTTAAGTAACCCAAGCGATGAGGATACGGTTATCGAGATTGTAACGACAACGGGTACTGCTGGCGAAGACGATTACGAAGAGACCATTGTAACAGTAACGATTCCTGCTGGAGAAACTGAAGGAGAAGTTGTGATTCCAATTGAAGATGATGAACTTGATGAAGAGAATGAAATCTTCACTGTAGACGGAACCGTAACAAGTGGTAATACTGATAATACAGATCCGAGTGGAACAGTAACCATTATTGATAACGATGGTGCTCCAACGGTGACAATCGAAGATGTAGTAGTAAATGAAGATGCTGGTACAGCGACAATTCCTGTAACCTTAAGTAACCCAAGTGATGAAGATACGGTTATCGAGATTGTAACGACAACGGGAACTGCTGGCGAAGATGATTACGAAGAAACAATTGTAACGGTAACCATTCCTGCGGGAGAGACTGAAGGAGAAGTTATAGTTCCAATTACAGAAGACACGACAGATGAAGAGGATGAGATTTTCACAGTAGACGGAACGGTAACAAGTGGTAATACTGATAATACAGATCCTAGTGGAACAGTAACCATTATCGATAACGATGATGCTCCAACGGTGACAATTGAAGATGTTGTTGTAGATGAAGATGCTGGGACGGCGACAATTCCTGTAACCTTAAGTAATCCAAGTGATGAAGACACAGTTATAGAAATAGTAACTACGACTGGTACTGCTGGCGAAGACGATTATGAAGAGACGATTGTAATCGTAACGATTCCTGCAGGAGAGACTGAAGGAGAAGTTGTAATTCCTATCGAGGATGATGAGCTTGATGAAGAGGATGAAATCTTCACTGTAAATGGAACGGTAACAAGTAGTAACACAGATAATGATACCGCTCAAGGCGAAATTACAATTGTAGATAATGATGATGCGCCTATAGTGACTATCGAAGATGTGATAGTAGATGAAGATGCTAGTACAGTAACCATTCCTGTAACCTTAAGTAACCCAAGTGATGAGGATACTGTTATTGAGATAGTAACTACAACGGGTACAGCTGGAGAGGATGATTATGAAGAAACAATTGTAACGGTAATAATCCCTGCAGGAGAAACTACGGGTGAGGTTGTGATTCCTATTGAAGATGATGAACTTGATGAGGGTGATGAAATCTTTACAGTAGACGGAACGGTAACAAGTGATAACACTGCCAATACAGATCCTAGTGGAACAGTAACCATTACCGATAATGATGGTGCTCCAACCGTTACTATCGAAGATGTAATTGTAGATGAAGATGCTGGTACAGTAACCATTCCTGTAACCTTAAGTAACCCTAGTGATGAAGATACTGTTATTGAGATAGTAACTACTACTGGTACTGCTGGAGAGGATGATTATGAAGAGACTATTGTAACGGTGATCATTCCTGCAGGAGAGACTGAAGGAGAAGTAATTGTTCCAATTACTGAAGACACGACCGATGAAGAAGATGAAATCTTCACAGTAGACGGAACGGTAACAAGTGGTAACACTGATAATACAGATCCTAGCGGAACGGTAACTATTATCGATAATGACGATGCGCCTACAGTGACTATCGAAGATGTAATTGTAGACGAAGATGCTGGTACAGTAACCATTCCTGTAACCCTAAGTAATCCAAGTGATGAAGATACTGTTATAGAGATAGTAACTACGACTGGTACAGCTGGGGAGGATGATTATGAAGAAACAATTGTAACGGTAATAATCCCTGCTGGAGAGACAGAAGGAGAAGTTGTAATTCCTATCGAAAATGATGATATTGATGAGGATAATGAGATTTTCATAGTAAATGGAACCGTAACAAGTGGTAATACAGATAATGATACCGCTCAAGGCGAAATTACAATTGTAGATAATGATGATGCACCTACAGTGACTATCGAAGATGTGATTGTAGATGAAGATGCTGGTACAGTAACCATCCCTGTGACCTTAAGTAACCCAAGTGATGAAGATACGGTTATAGAGATTGTAACAACAACGGGTACTGCTGGAGAGGATGATTATGAAGAAACTATTGTAACCGTAATAATCCCTGCTGGAGAAACTACGGGAGAAGTTGTGATTCCTATTGAAGATGATGAGATTGATGAGGAAGATGAAATCTTCACAGTAGACGGAACGGTGACTAGTGGTAATACAGATAATACAGATCCAAGTGGAACGGTGACTATTGTAGATAATGATATAACAGGAAATCTTGATTTATCAAAATCTAGTGAGACTGTTGACCTTAACGAAAACGGTGTTATTGATGCAGGAGACCAAATAAACTATACACTAACGGTAACTAATACTGGTTCAGTAGACCTTAGTGATGTAGTTGTTTCTGATGAAATGATTACTCTAGAAGAAAATACAGTAGCATTGCTTGTAGTGGGTGATAGTGTTGTATTCACAGGTACTTATACAATCACACAAGACGATATTGATATAGGAGAAGTTATAAATATTGCTTTTGCAGAAGGAATCGATCCTCTTGGAGATGTTGTAGTAGATCAGTCTGATGACCCAATGGATACTACAGATGTAGATACAGATGGAGATGGAGACGGAGAAGACCCTACTGTAACTATAATTGATCAATTACCTGGTCTTAATATCACAAAAACGGCTTCTTATCAGGACTTTAATGCAGATGGGTTTGCAAATGCTGGTGACCAGATTATTTATACTTTCGTAGTAATGAACACTGGAAACGTCACTTTAACGGATGTTCACGTAGATGACCCGATGGTTATCGTTGCAGGTGACCCGGTAACATTACTTCCTGGTGAAAATGCTACTTTTACAGCGGTTTATATAATTACCGAAGAGGATGTAGCCAATGGAGAGATTGTAAACGTTGCAACAGCAGTAGCCTTAGCACCGTTTGGGATTGAAGTGATAGATGTTTCTGATGATCCAGAAGATCCAACAACAGATGTTGATGATCCAACTGTTACAGTGTTGAGTCAAACAGCGGGTCTTATTGTAAATAATGGTATATCAATAGGTCAAGATGGACGTAATGATAGCTTTAGAATACAAGGACTTGAGAATTTCCCTGATAATACCTTAACCATATTTAACAGATGGGGTATTGAGGTGTACACTGCAGAGCGTTATGGTGTAGATGGCAATGAATTCAGAGGTTTATCTAACGGTAGAACAACTATAAGCCAAGATGATTATTTACCTGTAGGGACCTACTATTGGATTTTAGAATATGTAAATGCAGTAGGAGATACAGTTAATGAATCAGGATACTTATATATAACACGATAAAAGATGTTAAATCGCCGGTAGTTTTTAAAACAGCCGGTGATTTTAATTAAATGATTTATGAAAAAGGTAGTTTCAGTTTTTGGATTCTTATTGATTTTAGCGCTTGGTACAACGTCCGTTTCTGCGCAGCAAGATCCTCAGTATACGCAGTATATGTATAATACCGTAGCTATTAACCCAGCATATGCTGGTAATAGAGGTGTAACTAGTATTGTAGGATTACATAGAAGTCAATGGGTAGGACTCGATGGAGCCCCAAGAACACAAAGTTTAAGTATTCATTCTCCGATTGGAGAAGGTAAAGTAGGTTTAGGGCTATCTATTGTAAATGATGCCTTAGGCCCATCACAAGAGACTTACGTTGGTGCAGATTTTAGTTATACAATCAACACTTCAGAAAATGGGAAACTTAGCTTTGGACTAAAAGCTGGAGGACATATCCTAGATGTAGATTTTACTAAGCTTACGCTTTTTGATGTAACAGATCCAAGGTTTTCTCAAAATATAGATAATAAGCTTTCTCCTATAATAGGTGCAGGACTGTATTATCACACAGAAAATTTTTATGCAGGTGTAAGTGTTCCTAACCTTATAGAGACCGAGCACTTTGATTTAAGTAATAACTCATCAAGTGTAATAGCTAGAGAGCGTATACATTATTATGGTATTATGGGTTATACTTTTGATATAAGTGATCAACTTAAATTTAAGCCTAGTACACTTGTAAAAATGGTTGCTGGAGCTCCATTGCAAGTAGATCTTACAGCAAACTTCTTAGTGATGGAAAAATTACACTTAGGAGCGGCATATAGATGGAGTGCAGCACTTAGTGGCCTGGTAGGTTTCCAAGTTTCAGACAGTATGTTAATAGGTCTTGCCTACGATAGAGAGAGTACAGATTTAGGTGATACCTTTTATAACGATGGTAGCTTTGAAGTATTTTTACGATTTGAGCTATTTAATGAGTATGATAGAATGTTAACCCCTAGATTCTTTTAATAAGTTATTTTTGACTTATTCAAACTTACAATTATGATGATTAAAACGATTAATATTTGTTTATGTATCCTTTTCTTAGGAACAGTAGGACTTTATGCCCAAGAAGGTAAAATAGATAGAGCAGATAAGAAGTTTGACCAATACGCATTTGTAGATGCACGTAAAATTTATCTCGAAGTAGCAGACAAAGGATATGAGTCTGCAGATTTATTCCAGAAAATTGCAGATAGTTATTACTTCAATGCTGGTTATGCAGATGCTCAAGTTTGGTATGAGAAGTTAATATCAACCTTTCCAGATGAGATAAAGCCAGAGTACTACTTTAGGTACTCACAAACATTACGTGCCTTAAAAAATTATGATAAGGCAGATGATATGATGGCTACTTTTAATAAACTTAACGGAGATGATGTTAGAGCGGTACTTTTTGAAGCAGAGCCTAATTACTTGAAGAACATAGATTACAAAAAAAGCACATACACTGTGCAGGATATACGTAGTATCAATTCGCGCTACTCAGATTTTGCACCTACTGAGTATGAAGGTAAACTCATTTTTGCTTCTTCGAGAGATACAGGAGGTGTCTCAAAAAAAATACATAAATGGAATAATGAACCATTTTTAGACCTTTATGAAACTAAGGTAGGAGAGCAGACAGAAAGCTACAGTAAGCCGAAAAATTATAGTAGAGAACTCAACTCAAAATTTCACGAAAGTACTACCACCTTTACAAAGGATGGTCAAACTGTATACTTCACACGTAACAATTATAATAAAGGAACGTATAAGAAGTCTAAGGAAGGAACTAATAAACTTAAGATTTATAAATCACGTAAAAAGAATGGTCGCTGGAGCACACCAGTAGAAATGCCTTTTAATAGTGATGAGTACTCTACGGCACACCCAGCATTAAATGAAGATAATACAAAGCTGTATTTTGCATCAGATATGCCAGGTACACTAGGTTTGTCAGATATTTGGGTAGTAAATGTAGATAGTACAGATGTGGTAAGTGAGCCAGTAAACTTAGGAAGACCTATTAATACAGAAGGAAGAGAGACTTTTCCATTTTTAAGTGACAACGGAGTGCTTTACTTTTCGTCAGACGGGCATCCAGGTCTCGGAGGTCTTGATGTATTTGCTACAGCACCAGATGCAAGTGGTAATGCTCAAGATGTTATAGATAATATAGGAGAGCCTATTAATAGTTCTTATGACGACTTTACATTTATTGTAAACGAGGATACTAAAGTGGGTTATTTTGCCTCAAACCGTAAACAAGGAGTAGGTAGTGATGATATCTATAAATTTACAAAAGAAGAAATACCTTGTGAGATTGAGCTTGTAGGGGTTGTAACAGATAAAGATTCTGGAGAACCTATTCCAGAGGCAACAGTTACACTTCTGGATTATGAAGGAAACGTTGTTACTACAGTGGAGACAACAGCCAGCGGATATTATGCCTTTGATAACTCTTACTGTGATACACAATACATTATACGAGGAGCAAAAGAGACTTATAGTGGAGCAGAGGCAATCACAAAGACACCAGATGTTTCTGGCACGGTGACTAATGACCTTGAGTTATCCCTATTACAAAAACCTATTAAAGTAGGTGATGACCTTGCAAAAATACTTGAGCTCAACCCTATCTATTTTGATTTTGATAGATTTAATATTCGTCCAGATGCAGCCTTAGAGCTAGAAAAAGTACTTGCAGTTATGCGTGAGTATCCTAATATGGTTATAGATGTACGTTCTCATACAGATAGTAGAGGTAATGATTCGTATAACTTAAGTCTGTCAGACAAGCGAGCAAAATCTACTGTAAACTATATCATTGCAGAGGGAATCTCTTCATCTAGAATCTCAGGTAGAGGATACGGAGAGACACAACTTACTAATGAATGTTCTAACGGAGTACAATGTTCTGAAGAAGCACACCAGCTTAACAGACGCTCGGAGTTTATTGTAATAAGCAACTAGAAGTAGGTTACTACTTATATTTAAAACCCCTTTTCATACGGAAAGGGGTTTTTTTATGCTTTCGCGAAAGCGCACTCATACCTTTATTCATACTATCCCAAAGAGAAAATTACATCTTTGTGCTCAATAACTTGTAGAACATACAAAACTAAGAATACCATCGTGACCACAGCTTTTATAAATGTAGAAGCTATAAAGCCTATAAAGGAGCCTAGCGCTGCTTTAAGTGCAACCTGAGTACTTGTGTTGTTAAAGGTGAGTTCGCCTATAAAAGCACCCACGAACGCCCCTATAAGGAAGCCCAAGGGTATGGGGCTAAGTAATCCCACAATAAGACCTATGGTAGTGCCTATGGCACCTGCTCTACTACCGCCATATCGCTTAGTACCCATCGCAGGGATGATATAATCGAGTATGGTAATGGCAACAGCCACAGCTAGCGTGATACCTAAAAATGTCCAGTCTTGCGGTACAGCATCTGTTAGGTGAAGGGTTAATAACCCTAGCCAACTTAAAGGCGGTCCAGGTATAACCGGTAAAAAACTACCCACAAACCCAGCTATAACCAGCAGTAGCCCTACAAAAACCAAAAAAAGATCTACATAATTCATCACTTATAAGACGTTAAAATTTTATAATGTTACATTTTTTTAACTAAAACATTAGTTTAAACTAAATATTTAGTTATATTTGAAGTGTTGATGTTCAATATATTGACATACAGACTATTCAATTCCAGTTTTTATGAAACAACTTACAAAGGCAGAAGAAGAAGTAATGCAATTATTATGGGTGGCACAAAAGGCAAACGTCGCACAGCTTATCGAGCAAATGCCAGAGCCAAAGCCTGCTTATAATACAATCTCTACCATCATAAGGATTTTAGAAAACAAAGGCTTTGTAGGCCACGAGAAGGAGGGAAGAGGCTATATCTACCATCCTCTTGTGACTAAAGAGGTGTACAGCAACGCCTCTATGCATAAAATGATGGATAGCTATTTTAATGGCAGTTTTAAAAGTATGGTAAGCTTCTTTGTAAAAAAGAATGATTTAGATGTAAAAGAGCTGGAATCTATTCTGAAAGAAATTAATAAAGACAAGTAATTATGGGATCTTACATTATACAAGTCATATGTTTTCAAGCATTATTTCTAGCAGTGTATTACCTGCTTTTAAGAAAAGAAACCTTTTTCTCTTATAACAGAATATACTTGCTAGTCACTCCTGTAATTGCCCTCGCATTGCCGTTTATAAAAATCGCAATGTTACAAACGGTGGTGCCTGTAGAGACTTTTGCCAGTGTTCTCCCAGAGGTTGTAATAGGTGATGTGGCAGTGACTACACCTACAGATGTGGCTCCTGTTACAGCATCTTTTAGCATACCGTGGTCACAAATTTATATGGCAGGTGTGGTGATTAGTCTAGCTGTACTCACCATAAAGGTTAAAAAATTTACAAGCTACTTTTCCTATAAGCAGAAAGGGTCTAGCATCATTGAGATTCCTTCATCTACAGAGGCTTTTACATTTTTTAACTACATATTTATTGGAGCAGATATAGATACGCTTTCGCGAAAGCAAATACTTACCCACGAACAGATACACGCAAAGCAAGGGCATACTTGGGATCTTATCTTCTTTGAGATTTTGAAAGTAGTACTGTGGTTTAACCCAATTACCTACTTGTATCAAAAAAATATAAGCATCGTACACGAGTACCTAGCAGACCAAAAAGCAACCGAAGGTATCTCAAAATACACCTATTATGAAGAGTTACTTAACACAGCCTTTGGCACAAGTAAACTCTCATTTACAAATACATTTTTTAATCAATCATTAATCAAAAAACGAATCGTTATGTTACAAAAATCCAAGTCCAGACAAAGTGCGCTTATCAAGTATCTTGTAATAGTACCGCTCATTTTAGCAATGCTAGTACAAGTCTCTTGGGCACAAAATGCGGTAGATAATGAAGGTAAGAGAAACTTTACATTAGTCATTACAAAATTTGAAAACGGTAAAGGCTTGTACAGTGTTATGGTTAAAGATTCTATAAAGCTTTTACCTAATGAGATGAAATTTATTAACGCGCTTCGAGATGATAAATCACTAGAGATTCGTGATATCGTAGAACAATCAAAAAACAGAGGGGTCAGTGATGAGGATGGTGAAGGTCTTGCAATGATACTAATGATGCCTTTAAAAGAATCTGTGGGAGAACTTGCTGCAAAGTATAATATAAAAGCCTACACTTTTGAGGAGTTAAAGGAAATGCAAAAAAATGATCCTAGTTATGCAGCTTCAAGAATTAATTTCTCTGAAGTAGTTGAGAAAGAGGAGGTTGTTGATATTCCTTATGCAGTGATAGAAAATGTCCCAACTTATCCTGGTTGTGAAGATTTAGTAGGTAATGATGCTCAAAAAGTGTGTATGTCTAATAATGTGTCTAAATATGTAAACCGCAACTTCAATATGAATATTGCTAAAGATTTAGGTCTCACTGGCGTTAATAGAATCTTTGTTTCATTTAGAATAAATAAGACAGGGCAAGTAGATAATGTAAGAGTCAGAGCACCTCACGAAGCTCTTGAAGAAGAAACGAGAAGAGTTATTTACAACCTACCACAAATGAAACCAGGCACGCAAGGAGGAGAAAATGTGGGCGTTCTCTACAGTCTCCCTATCACATTTCAAATAGCTAAATAATTTTTAATAAAAAACAGAAACCACTGCTTTTATGGCATTACAATACATTATTCAAGTCATCTGTTTTCAAGCATTATTTCTTGCAGTATATTACCTGCTTTTAAGAAAAGAAACTTTCTTCTCTTATAACAGAATATACTTGCTAGTTACGCCTGTAATTGCCCTCGCATTACCATTTATAAAAATCTCAATGTTACAAACGGTAGTGCCAGTTGAGACATTTGCCAGCGTGCTTCCAGAGGTTGTAATAGGTGATGCAGCAGTGAGTAAGCCTACAGATGCGGCTCCTGTTACAGCATCTTTTACCATACCGTGGTTACAAATTTATATGGCAGGTGTGGTGATTAGTCTAGTTGTACTCATCATAAAGATTAAAAAATTTACGAGCTACTTTTCCTATAAACAGAAAGGGTCTAGCATCATCGAGATTCCTTCATCTACAGAGGCTTTTACATTTTTTAATTACATATTTATTGGAGCAGATATAGATACGCTTTCGCGAAAGCAAATACTTACCCACGAACAGATACACGTAAAGCAAGGGCATACTTGGGATCTTATCTTTTTTGAGATTTTGAAAGTAGTACTGTGGTTTAACCCTATTACCTATTTATATCAAAAAAATATAAGTATCGTACACGAGTACCTAGCAGATCAAAAAGCAACCGAAGGTATCTCAAAATACACCTATTATGAAGAGTTACTTAACACTGCCTTTGGCACAAGTAAACTCTCATTTACAAATACATTTTTTAATCAATCATTAATCAAAAAACGAATCGTTATGTTACAAAAATCAAAATCACAAAAAAGCGCATTAGCAAAGTATTTACTTTTAATTCCACTTGTACTTGCAATGCTCGTGTATGTTTCTTGCTCCGAAGATAATGGAGTAGAGAGCGAGCGAACCCTAGAACAAGAGATCGCAGAATTACAAATTGCACTAGAGCAAAAAGAAGAACTTACAGAGAGCGAGAGAAAACTTTTTAATCAACTTAATAAAACCTTATTAGAAAAAGGTGGTAACAAGAGTGTATATACTTACGATGCGGGAGCAAAAGATGATGAGATAATAGAAGTGCTTGAAGTAGAACGTGTTTATGATGTAGATGAGAACGGAAATATTCCATTTGCTGTGATAGATGATGTTCCAGTTTTTCCAGGATGTGAGTCCCTTACCTCAAATGAGCAATTAAGGAAATGTATGTCTCAAAAGGTAAGCGCTTTAGTTAACGCTAATTTTAATGTTGCATTAGGGAAGGAGCTCAATCTCAAGGGTACTAATAGAATTTTTGCGAGCTTTAAAATTGATAAAAACGGATTTATCACAAACTTAAGAACGCGCTCGCCACACCCAGATCTTGATGCTGAAGCACAGCGTGTGATTTCTATGTTACCAAAAATGAAACCTGGTAAGCATAATGGCGAAGTAGTAGGCGTTCTCTACAGTCTACCTATCACATTTCAAATAGCAGAGTAACCTATGAAAAAACTATTTATAGTAATTTTAATTGGAATGATATCAAAAGTCGGGGCGCAAGCTCCGGCTTTGGCCGTTCCAGATAGTTTATACGCCACTGGTGAGTATACAAAGGCAATAGCACAGTATGAGAAGATTCAAGAACCTACGGCACGTATATGGCTACAAATAGCTAGAGCATATAAAGGGAAGGGAGCAAAAACAGCTGCTCTTAACTTTTATAAAAAGTCACTAGGGCTTAACGATAAGCAACCCATCGCTGCAACCGAGTATGGAAGATTACTCCTCACAAAATCAAAATTTAAAGAAGCAGACAGTGTTTTTTCTATACTTTCAACGAGATACCCCACAAATGCCGAGTATCACTATCAATGGGGACGAGCACTCAAAAAGACCGCGGTAAAGGACACCTTAGTTTTAAATAAAAAAGTAGATAATGAAAAGATAGATACCTCAGAAAAGGCATTTGCAAAAGCAGTCCAGCTGGACTCAACACATCAAAAGGCAATGTTTGAACTTGCAAAGTATCACTTGGGTCATAAAAACTATCCAGAGGTAGAGGTGATCTGTAAAAAAGCACTTGAAAGCGAGCCAGAAAATATTGAGATTATAGGCGTGCTGGCTCAAAGTTACTATTACAAAGGCTGGTGGATAGAGGCAATAGATCTTTTTAACCAGTTGCTCGATATGGGAGTAGATACCTTATTTGTGAGAAATAAACTAGGGCGTGCCTATTATGAGAAAAGAATGTATCCAGAGGCTATAGAGGCTTATGAAGAAGTACTCGCTTATGATGACGAAGATTGGGGTACACTTATCACTCTTGCCAGATTATATAACTTTAACCGTGAGTATAACAAGGCTATAAACTATGCTATTAAAGCGCTCAAGTATAAAAATTTACCGCTTGATGATGTTTATTTTACATTAGGTAGAGCATATGAGTTTAAGAAGGAATTTCCTAAAGCAATGAAGCACTATCAGCTAGCAGTAAAAGAGGATCCTTATAACTTTGACGCCTTATATGCCATTGCAGTAGCTGCAGATAATTATTATGAGGATAAGGAAGAGGTGCTCAAACTTTATGAGAAGTTTGTGGCAAATTTTGAAAACGTAAAAAGACCACCATATTTAAAAAGAGTAGCCGATGATAGAATTGTGATTCTGAAAAGAGAAATTTTTGAGGGACAAGAGAAGAAAGAGTAGGCCAGCGATGGCCGCTTTTTGGAGCGGTTTAAATATTGTATTTTCGAGCTACGTATGAAATGGTTTTTACATCGTGGCTTATTGATAATCACAGCAGTAGTTGTGATGACTTCGTGCGACCAGATTGAAACCAAAAAAATATCTTCTTCGCAGTACCTTTCTGAGAGTTGGAAGGCAATAGATCTACATAGAGTAGATGGGTATCCCACTTTTGATACCTGTGCTACATTGCCAGAAGGGGAGCCGCTTAAGGCTTGTTTTCAAGAGACGGTTACAAAGACCTTTTACGAGTCATTTGGAAAACATACCATCGTAGTGCAACGCGCTCTAGACGACACCATATTTGTAGACTTTGTAGTAAACGAAAAAGGGAAGTACTGCATAGACACCCTTAAAATCACTCAAGAAATCCGTACAGAAATCCCTCGCCTAGAACAGTGGATACACGAAGCCGCAAGACAATTACCAGAAGCAAAACCTGCAACTAAAGAAGGCGTACCCGTAAAGACACGATTTAAAATCCCTGTGGTTTTAAAGGTGGAGTAGTAGTAAGGCACGACAAACTATTTCTTGTAGTTGCGACCTTTCCATTGATACCCAGTAGTAAGCGATCTTAGGGCTATGTAGGTGCTAATAAAAGGGTAGCAAACCATCACAACTGGATACCATTTTAAATATCTTTTTCGGTTGTAAAAAGAAGCTTCGGAAGCAATGAGGATAACATCAACGACTAGTTTTATGAACAACCCCATTATGATGATGGATTGGGTTTCCGCTTTCGCGAAAGCGTAATAAAAAACTCCCACAACACTTAAAAGATTAACACCCAAAACAAGAATCCCCATTAGTTTTGAAAACCAAAAGGTATAAGCGCTAGACTTTGCCGCCCAGCGTGTGCGCTGTGCTATAAATTTCTTCCACTGCTTTTGAGGCTGTGTGGATATAATCGCATCTGGAGAGCGTAAATAGCTTATCCTCTTTTTAAACTTCTCTTGAAATTTCTCGAGTAAAAAATGATCATCTCCACTAGCGATATGATTATTATTTGAAAAGCCTTGAACGGCTGTAAAGGCTTCTTTGTCATAAGCGAGATTTGCTCCGTTACATAAAAAAGGAAGGCCAAAATAAAAGCTTCCGGCGGTTGCGCCCATAAGACTTAAAAAGTCCAATTGCTCATAGGCAGTTATAAACGAAGGCTGAACCGTGGTGCCAATGGCAACAGGCATAATCACCATAAGTGGTGATTGTTGCAAGATGATAGCGTTTAGTGTGTTGAGCCAGTTTGCGGGCACGGTACAGTCGGCATCTGTGGTCACAATCCACTGGTGTTTACTGGTGTGGATGGCGGTCTGGAGTGCATCTTTTTTTGGCGATGCAGAGGTGCGCACATTGTCTATAACATCAATATTTGTGAGCGCATAACGGGATATACACTTATTTATGACCTCAAGAGAGTTATCTGTAGAGGCGTCATTTACTAAGATGATTTCCCAGCTGTCTTTTGGGTAGTTAACTCTGGCTAGTGATTCCAGCAAATTAGCAAGATGCGCTTCTTCATTTCTAAAGGGTACAATAACGGTAAATGTGGTAGTTGCAGTGTCACAAGTTTGTGAGAACGTACCAGCGCGTTTAATCTTAAGCGCAAACCCGAGAATGATAATTCCATAGAGCAAGAAAATAGAAAGCAGTACCCAGATCATTATACTGTCTTTATGGTGCTAATAGGCTTTTGGACTAGTAAAAAGTAGGCGCCAGGTAATAGCGGTACTACTACATTGAGCAGCCACATTAAAAGCACCGTACTTAGTACAATCTCTTCGGGTATAGTAAACCAGCCAAAAATAAGAACAGCCACACCACCACGCACGACAACATCTAGTAGCTGCATCACAGGTATGAGCGAGCTCACAAGGTAGGTAGCACAAATGCACGCCATTACAAAAGGATAACTTGTGGTAGCACCTAGCACGTAGAGAATGAGGTAAAACTGATGTGCAAAAATGATATATCGTATAAAGGAAAACAGGCGTACCTTCTTTTTGATGGGTGCTGCAATAGATTTCCAGTACTTCTTGATTTTATACCAAGGATTTCCTTTGAGTGTCCAGTGTACACTTCGTAGTATTTTAGGGAGTATCTGGTATAATACGAGCGCCATAAATATGCTCAAACTCCAAAAGAATATCGCTGTCCCACTTGTAAAAAAGGCAATAATCCCTAAGCCTATGCTCCCAAAAATAAGCGTTGCCAGCAGCTGGTACATATTGCCTATAAAGTTTAAGAAGAGTATCTGCTTGCGTTGCTCTTTTGGATAATAGAGAGCCTTTGCACCATAGTCCCCAGCTTTTGCAGGAGTTACAAACCCTACGAGGTGAGCGGTGAGGGTTTGTATTGCGCTTTCGCGAAAGCGTACTAGTCTATATATACTCACTAGAGTTTGCCATTTTTTGATTTCAAAAAACCAGTTGGCAACTGTAAATAGTAATATAATTATAATATAGAGATATAACGATGATGTATTAATTTCAGATAGCTGAAATTGTAGCGAGCGTAAATCACCGCGATCTAGTTTGTCATAAATAAAATAGCCAGCCAGTAGTACAATGAGAATCTTAAGAGTCGCCCAGAGTAATTGCGTAGCTTTGTGAGATAATCTAGGCATTCATTTCTTTGTTAAGGATGAGCACAAAGTAACAATAAAAGCATTGGCAGACGAAAAAATCATATTAGGTATTGATCCAGGAACCACTATTATGGGTTTTGGACTTATCAAGGTTGTGGGTAAAAAGATGGAGTTTATGCAACTCAATGAGTTATTGTTACAAAAGTATAATGACCCTTATGTGAAGCTCAAACTCATTTTTGAGCGCACCATACATCTCATAGATACGTATCACCCAGATGAGATTGCGATAGAGGCACCGTTTTTTGGCAAGAATGTACAAAGTATGCTCAAGCTAGGTAGAGCACAAGGAGTGGCGATGGCAGCAGGTTTATCTCGAGAAATCCCTATCACAGAGTATCTCCCTAAAAAGATTAAAATGGCAGTTACTGGAAATGGTAATGCAAGTAAGGAGCAGGTGGCAAGAATGCTACAGTCTTTACTAAAACTTAAAACCTTGCCTAAAAACTTAGACGCTACAGATGGTCTTGCCGCAGCAGTGTGTCACTTTTATAATTCTGGAAAAGTAGAAATAGGTAAGAGTTACTCGGGCTGGGAGAGCTTTGTAAAGCAAAATGAAAAGCGAGTTAAGAAGTGATATTTCTTTAAAACCTATGGCATCCATCTACATCCACATACCATTTTGCAAGCAGGCGTGTCATTATTGTGATTTTCACTTTTCGACCACGATGGGTAAAAAGGAGGAAATGATAACGGCTATCATAAGCGAACTTGAGATGCGTAAAGCCGAGTTTGAAAATGATGAGGTGTCTAATCTTTATTTT